>CAYPWK010000040.1:15492-21799 GCA_964414365.1 uncultured Burkholderia sp. | reverse complement strand
GGAATTGTTCGCGTTGACCGGCGTGTGAGCTTTAATTTCATGCGAAGGAATCGCACGGCACCCGCTGCATTTTGGAGCCTTCTCCTATAGCAAGTTAGATGATCGCAAAGCGTAACAACGCTCCGTTGTATGTGTATATGCACAGCAGCGGATTCAAATTCCTTAACTTTTGTAGTGCATACGCACAGAGCTAGCCATGTCGTCGACATCCCCTTCCACTGCCCCCGCCGGCGCTCCCGGCGTAGCGAGGCCTCGCACGCGCCGCATTTCGTGGATGCATGTTGCGGTCGTCGCGGTGCTGATCGTGCTGACCGCCGCGGCCCTGCGCTGGTACTTCGTCGGCCGTCTAATCGAGTCGACGGACGATGCCTACGTAGGCGGCGACGTGACGGTCATGGCGCCGAGAGTCAGCGGCTTTGTCACCGAGGTGCTCGTCCAGGACAATCAGTATGTCCATGAGAACCAGGTGCTGATACGACTCGATGCGCGCGACTACGAAGCACGTCTCGCGCAAGCCGATGCCGACGTCGACAGCGCACAAGCCGAGCTCGAAGAATGGCTGGCGAAGAAGTCCCTGCAGCTCGCGACGATCAACGAGCGCGCCGCCGATAGGCAGGCGGTCCAAGCCGAGCTTACGCGCAGCACACAGGACCGGGCCCGCTATCGTGCCCTGGTCAAGGATGAAGCGGTATCCGATCAGGCCGCCGAACGCGCCGATGCCGACGAGCGCAAAGCACGCGCGGCCCTGGCAAGCAGCGAGGCGGCGCTCGTCGCCGCGCAACGCGAATTGCAAGTGCTCGACGCGCAAATCGCGGCCGCACGATCGCGCGTCGAAACGTCGCGAGCGGCGCGCCGCGTTGCGGCGCTCAACGTCGAGTACACGACCATCCGTTCGCCCGTCGATGGCTACATCGGCAACCGCACGGCGCGCGTCGGCATGCTGGCGGGCGCCGGCGCCGCGCTCGTGACCGTCGTGCCCGCGAGCGGGCTTTGGGTCGACGCGAACTTCAAGGAGGACCAACTCAAAAAAATGCGGGTCGGGGACGCCGCCGACGTTGCGCTCGATGCATCGAGCGGCACGCTGCATGGCATCGTCGAAAGCCTGGCGCCGGCAACGGGCGCGACATTTAGCGTGCTGCCGGCCGAAAACGCGACGGGCAACTTCACGAAGATCGTGCAGCGCGTGCCCGTGCGCATCCGTCTCGCGGTACCGCCATCGATGCAGGGGGCGTTGCGCCCTGGCCTTTCGGCGAACGTCGACGTCCATGTCGGCGCGTCGCAGGCGAAAAGCGCTTCATAGTCCTTATCACCCAATTGCGAGTTTCCCAATGAGCACCGTCACGCTTTCGCCGGTCGCGACCGCCCCGCTGAATCCCGCGGATTTGCCCACGCGCACCAAGGTGTTGGCCTTCGCGCTGATGTGCGTCGGCTTTTTCATGGCGACGCTCGATATCCAGATCGTCGCTTCGTCGCTGCGCGACATCGGCGGAGGGTTGTCCGCGAGTCAGGACGAGCTCTCATGGGTACAAACCTCGTATTTGATCGCCGAGATCATCGTCATCCCGATGACGGGATGGCTCACACGTGTGTTCTCGACTCGTTGGGTCTTTACGTTCTCGTCGTTCGGCTTCACCTTGACGAGCATTCTCTGCGGAATGGCCTGGAACATCGAATCGATGATCGTCTTCCGCGCGTTGCAAGGCGCGCTCGGCGCCGCGATGATTCCAACGGTCTTCACGACCGCATTCGTTCTTTTTCCGCCGCGCCAGCGGCTCATTGCATCGACGACGATCGGCGCGCTCGCGACGCTCGCGCCGACGCTCGGGCCTGTGATCGGCGGTTGGATTACGTCGCAGTGGTCCTGGCATTGGCTGTTTTATCTGAACCTCGTGCCGGGCATCGCCGTTACGCTGTTCGTACCGCGCTTCGTCGACTTCGATCGCCCTGACCTCGCGCTCGCAAGACGAGGCGATTATCTGGGTATCGGATTGATGTCGTTGTTCCTCGGCTGCCTCGAGTACGTGCTCGAAGAGGGGCCGCGAAAAAACTGGCTTGGCGACGACATCATCGTCGCTTGTGTATGGAGCTCGGCGATATGCGGCTTTCTTTTCATCGTGCACGCGCTGAGCGCCGAAGAACCGATTGTCGATCTGCGCGCGCTCGCGCTGCGCAATTTCGGCATCGGCAGCCTGCTTTCCTTCATTACGGGTATCGGCATCTTTTGCGCGGTGTTCCTCACGCCGGTGTTCCTCGGACGTGTGCGCGGATTCGATTCGCTGCAGATCGGGATGGCCCTGTTGTCGGTCGGCTGCTTCCAGATCGTCGGCCTCGTCGTCTACTCGCTGCTGGCGCGGCTCATCGACATGCGCATGCTCCTCGTCTTTGGGCTCATCTGCTTCGGTGCGGGCTGCTATCTCTACGTCCCGCTCACCAGCGACTGGGGCTGGCAGCAACTGCTCTTGCCGCAAGCGTTGCGCGGGATCGGCCAGCAGTTTTGCATTCCGCCGATCGTCACCATGGCGCTCGGCTCGCTGCCGCCGCCCCGGCTGCGCTCGGCAAGCGGGCTTTTCAACCTCATGCGCAATCTCGGCGGCGCGATCGGCATTGCCGTCGCGAACACCATGCTCAATGACCGGTTGAACTTCCATTTCGAGCGGCTCGCCGAGCACGCGAGCATTGGAAGGCCACAGCTTGAAGGGCTCATGCAACGCGCGACCGCCGTGCTCGGCGCAACCGGACAAACCCTCGACGCATCGAAGGCAAGCCTTGCATTGCTGCATCAGACGCTGCTGCATCAGGCGCTGACGCTGACGTTCTCCGACACCTTCTTCGCCCTCGCGTCATGCTTCATCGTCGCGCTCGTGGCCGCCGTTTTCTCGAAACCGTTCGGTAATACCGCGCCGCCCCCCGATGCGCATTGAGTCATGCAAATGTCAGGTCCCCCCAACATGAAGCCGATCATCGCCCTCACCGTTGCTTGCCTTGCCGCTTTCGGCATTGCCGGCTGCGCCATACCGCCCGCACAGCACGCCGACCTTCCGGCAAAAGTCGCCGACATCGCCCCGGGCGCGTGGCGCGAGCAGGCACCGACCGAAAACATCGATGCCGACACATGGTGGAATCAGTTCGGCGATCCGATCATGCACGACCTCGTGGCATCCTCGCTGCGCGGCAACCTCGACCTGCAAGCGGCCGCCGAGCGCGTGAGACAGGCAGAGGCGCTCGAGCGAGAAGTCGATGCCGAACGCAGACCCGAGCTCGACGCCACGGCACAGGCGGCCTACACGAGGCAGAACACGCCGCCGCCACTCGGCTATGTGAAAGAGGCCGGCGCCGGTCTCGCGCTGAGCTGGGAGCCTGATGTGTTCGGCGGCCAGCGGCTTGCGGTGCTCGCCGCCCGAGCGCGCGTAAGCGGCAGCCGGCAAGCGCTCGACACATTGCGCCTCGCGCTCGCGGCCGAGACGGCCACCGCCTACGTCGACCTGCGCTGGCAACAAAACGAGTTGCAAATCTTGTCCGACCAGGCGCAGAGCAGAGGACGCGAACTCGCGTTGACGGAGGAGCGCCTCCATTACGGGCTTTCGACGCGCCTCGATGTCGAGCGTGCCCGCGGTCAACTCGAGGACATCCGCGCGCAAATCCCGCGCGCGCAAGCGCACATCGCGCAACAACTGCATTTGATCGCGGTTTTGGCGGGGCGTCCCCCGGAAAGCGTCGATGCGTTGCTCGACAGCCCTCAACCCATCCCCATCCCTGGTCAGCAACTGCCGCAGACACTGCCTTCGCAGGCCCTTTTACGCCGGCCTGACGTGAACGAAGCCTACGCGACGATCGAGCAGCGCGCGGCTGAAGTCGGCGAAGCGCATGCGGCACGCTATCCGCGCTTCCACCTCAGATTGACCGACGGCCTGCTGGCCTCGTCGTACCTCGGTCTGCCAACGCTGACCGACAATTTATTCAGCGCCGCGCTGAACGCCGCGAGCCCCATCTTCGATGCTGGCCGGATCCAGGCCGGTATCGATGCGAACGAAAGCCGCATGCGTGAATCGGAGCTCAGCTTGCATCAGACGATGCTACAGGCGTTGAGGCAAATCGAAGATGCGCGCAACGATCTGGTCAGTGACGATGCGCGGGTGGCGCGCCTGGCCGACGCGCTGCAGGCGTCTGACCGTGCGCTGCAGTTGTCGGATCGCCTTTATCGCGGCGGCGCGGCCAACTTTCTGGACGTGCTGACCGCGCAGCAAGCGTACTTCGGCGATGCGCAGTCGCTGAACGAGGCAAAGCGAGCCCACGCGCTGGCTGCGGTCGCGCTTTATCGCGCACTCGGCGGAGGATGGAGCACGGAGGCTTCGAGCACCAGCGCCGGTGCGCCGCAAACGCCCGCAGCAGCGGCAGCGGCACCCGGCGCCGGTCTACATGTCGCGTCCGAAGCGCGTTGAGTCGACCGGTTTGCGATTCACTTGCAAAGCAAAAGCAGCCGCGCCTGATCCGTGCAAGGCGCCTTCGGCTGCTTTTTTGCGGCAGCCTCCTCGGGCACGGAGATACTTGCTGCCTGCGCACGGCGCGTGAGACACGCGCGCAGATGCTTTTCCACGGGCGCGTAGTACTGCCACCCTTTGCCGAGGCTCGGCAAGTCGAGCTTCACTTGCTTCCACTTCGGATGCCCGTGCTCCTGCAGCGTATCGAAGTTCGTGCAGAGTGAGTCCGCGAAACGTGTGAGGCTCGTGACGGTACTACGTAGGCCGTAATCGTAAGTGACGAGGAACGCTTTCACCGTCAGCGTCGGTGAATCCTCGCTCAGCCAACCCGGGTAATTGGACGCGCGAATCGTTGCCGGAAAGTAAGTCTGCCGCGCACGCGCCGTCTCCGGCGCGGACGGATCGAGCTTGAGCAGCTTGATTTGCCGCAGCAGATCGGGATTCATGTCGGTAAAGAGCTTGGCCGGTTGTCCAGCCACCACGATCGCGACGTCGATTTTATGGACGATTAGCGCCGCCAACGCATCTTCGTTGCTCAGGTGCTCCGCATTCTCGTCCGCTATTTGCTCGCCGAACATGAGGCGGTAGAGCGTCGTGGCCGATTGCGCCGTGCCGCTGCCGATCAGCCCGACGCTCATCTTCTTGTCCTTGATCTCGTTGATCGTGTTCAACGGCGAGTCGCTTCGCACTACGAAGTAAATTTCTTCGTCGTAGAGCGGCATGATGAGGCGCAGCGGCCTGATCGTCGTGCCCGCATCGCGATTGCCGGCGTTGGCCATGTCGACGAACGCCTGATAGACGTCCGATTGCACCAGGGCAAGCTTGACGCCCGGTTCGTAGCGCATACGCTGGACATTCTCGGCCGAACCCTTCGACGGCATCACTTCAAGATCGATGCCTGCGGGCTCGGCCACCCATTTCGCCAAGTCCTGGCCGATCCGAATGTACGTGCCTCGTTCGGGACCGGTAACGATCTTGTAGTGCGCGGGTTCGGCGAACGCGATCGAGAGCGCCATCATTGGCAAGATAAAACTGCACCACCGCGCGAGCATCATCTTCAGCATGGTTGTCCGTCCTTTGTTTGACGTGGAATGCGGCAGACTTCAATGCGCGGGCGCAGCGCCGGCAGTCTCGCTAGCGGTGCTGTCCGGCGGATGTTTCCAACCCAGTTCGACGATGGCGCGCGTCTCGTCATTGCCTTCGTCAACGGTGGCGCTCTGTGGCGCCTTCGCCATGGGCGCGATTCGCGGCTTGACGGTGTGCTTGACGGTCGGTGGACTTTGCGACGCGCGCGGCCGCAACGGCGCCCACCCCGCCTCGACGATGGCTCGCTGAAGCAAAGCCTGCGCCTCGCTGTTGCCCGCATCGATCGCAAGCGCATCGCTCGCACCGAATCGAGCACAATCCCACATGCCGTCCTTCGCGCACGACTTCGCCGTCTTCAACGCGGCATCGCGGCGTATTTCGAGTGACGAGAGCTCGTTGGCCAGTTGCTGTGCGTCGACGCTGCCGGGCTGCATCGTGAAAGCCGCGTCAACGGCGGATCGCGCACCGGATAAGTCATGCGCGGCAAGCGCGCTGCGTGCCGCGGCAAGGCTTGACGCCACATCTTGAAAGCGCGCAGCACCGATCGGACTCGGCGGCGGCATCGCGGCATGCACCGGCGCGGGCTTCTCCGAAGCCTCTCCGCGCGCGAGCCCTGCATCGGCCAACGCGCTCATCAATGGCTTGGGTGCATACACCGCCACTTCACCCGTAACGGTTCGCGCCGCCTGCCCGTCGCCGGTCGGACTCGGACCATACCGCGACCCTAGCCAATAGGCGCCAGA
>CAYPWK010000040.1:0-15392 GCA_964414365.1 uncultured Burkholderia sp. | reverse complement strand
GCCCGTCGCCGGTCGGACTCGGACCATACCGCGACCCTAGCCAATAGGCGCCAGAAGTCAGCGCGCAAACGCCGATCAATACGACGACGCCTCCTACAGCGAGCGGTCGATGGTTGCCTGATGGCGCGGTCGAATGAGGAAGGAGCGGTGCGGCTCGCGGTTCCCCCACAGCCATATTCGCCGTTCTGAGGGCGCGCGGCGTGGCATCGATGGCTGAATCGGCAGTCCTTACGGCAGGTACGGATCGCAGGTCAGCCGGCAACGGCTGCGAATCTGCGCCGGACTCCAAATCCAAATCCAGCGGGTGAGCGACACCGCAATGAATGCAAAACGCGACGCGCTCTTTCAGCACGCCACCGCAGCGTCTGCACTGGGCGGGGGAACTGCGCAAAGAAGTGGGATGCGTGAACATGCCATGGCCCTACCTATCGAAGGCAACGCCGTTATGCATGCTCGAGGTCGCGATTGAAGCAGCACACGATGTGTGCGGAACTCGCGATCCACAAGCGCTCTTTGATGCGGGACGCGGGACGCGCGACGACGATCGAGCGGCCGTTTGGAACAATAAGTGAGCTTCATCGCCAACGTCAATGGATGTTGTCACCTAGGGGGATCGTTGCGCAGGCTGCAGGCGCCAGTGCACTTGGCGGCAACATATGGGAAGGACTTGCCGCAACGACGGAACCGCCACTTCGAGCAGCACTTTTGACCAAGACGCCGCCCCATGTTCGCTGACTATACTGGCCGTGACAAATTAATGCGGAATCGCTGCAATGCCTCACTATCTTTGCCACGAACAACCCGATCTGCTTGAGTTTGAATCCACGATCGTCGACGCTCGCCCAGGCGCCGTCGTCCTGTCGCTTTCGGCTCTGCACCCTGGCGGCAGCGGACAGGTTTGCGACACAGCCACGCTGACGCACGCCCACGGCGAGGCGCGCATCACGAACGTACTGCACGAAGGGGGCCGCTATTGGCACGTGCTCGATCAGCCGGTCGAGCTGGCGGGCAACGTTCACGTCGCGATCGATGCGCAACGCCGAGGCCATCGTTAGCATCGCCTTATCACCATTTCTACTAAACGTCGCAGATTTGGTTCGTTGTTCCCCGCTCCCCGCCCGCCTATAGTGAATGGCTCTATCTCTGAAGCCGTTTGCTTCTCACCGTCTCACCCATAGGACTTGCCGTGACCACCCTTCATGCCGATGAAGCGGCGCTGAGGCACCGCATCGACATTCGTCCTTTCGACGCACCGCTCGGCGCCGAAGTCGTCGGTCTCGAGCTGAGCGGCGGTCTCGATGCCGAAGACTTCGCGCGCATTCACCGAGCCCATCTCGACTATCACGTCCTCGTCTTTCGCGATCAACGGATCACGCCGGCTCAACAGATCGCGTTCAGCCGTCGCTTCGGTCCGCTGCAAACGCATGTCTTGCATCAGTTCCATCTCGATGGGTACCCGGAGATCCTCATCGTCTCGAACATCTTCGAGAACGGGAAACCGATCGGCCTTGGGGACGCGGGCCATTACTGGCATTCTGACCTCTCGTACAAGGAACGGCCGAGCCTCGGTTCGCTGTTGCATGCGCAAGAGCTGCCCGCGCAAAGCGGCGACACTCTTTTCGCCGACATGCATCTCGCATGGGACAGACTGCCCGAGGCACTGCGCAAAGCGGTCGAAGGCCGCTTCGCCGAGCACACTTATCTCGCGAAATACGAAACGCTGCGACACCTCAGCCCGTGGCGACCCAAGCTTTCCGAAGCCCAATTGGCACAGGTAAAGCCCGTCGTGCATCCGGTCGTCCGAACCCATCCCGAAACGGGACGCCGCGCGCTCTTCGTCAGCGAGCATTTCACGACACGCATCGTGGGCCTGCCGCAAAACGAGAGCGACGCCCTCTTGAAAGAGCTCTTTGCTCATAGCACGCGCGCCGAGCACATCTATCGCCACAAGTGGCAGCCGCACGACCTCGTGTTCTGGGATAACCGCTCGCTGATGCATTTGGCGGCCGGCACGCCCGACCACCTTCGGCGAAAACTCTATCGCACCACCATTGAAGGCGACGTGCCGTTTTGACTTCTTCGCATTGCCGGCAATTTCGTTATGCAGTTCTATGGTGCCATGCGCGTTCGCGATTGCGATTCGGTCGCCCGCCGGTCAGTATGGGGGGCGTCTATCTGGCTTTTCGATTCCTAGACAGAAACGGCCTCCTCTCTTTTGGCCTTCGCCGGCCATTCGAGCGCGTCAAGAAAATGCCTGACGCCTGCGCTTTGCATGCGTGCCCGCCACATCACGTGGACATCGACCGTCAGCGGAAGCCAATCCAGCTTTTTGAAGACGACGCCGGGCGGATTCAACCGTTCCATGCTCGCCTGCATCGCGGCGAACCCCAACCCCGCACTGACTAAGCCAAGCGTATTGGCCACCTGCGCAACTTCGAACTGAATGTCGGGCATGAAGCCGGCCGACTTGCACGCCGCGAGGAACCGCTCGCGCGCCGCCGGGTTGTTCTCCTTCGGTATCGCGATCCACGGCGCGCCATCGAGATCGCGCGGCGTTACAGTCTTCTTCCTAGCAAGCGGATGGTCGTCGGCCATCGCGAGCACAAAGGGCTCGCTTGTCAGCAGCCGGCTCGCGAGCGGATCGCTTCGATGCGAAGCGTTATAGACAAACGCCACGTCGATGACCGACCGCTCGAGTGCCTCCGCCTGCTCGCCCGAACGCATCACGGTCAGTTTGAGCCGCGCGCGCGGATAGGCCGCGCGAAACCTTCGTAAGGCAGCCGGCAACCGCCCATTGTGGACGACGCCTTCGCAATAGCCGATCGACACCGAGCACATCTCGCCTCGCCCGACCTCGCGTGCCCGCTCCTCCACGCGGCTCGCCTGCGCCAGCAGATCGCGCGCCTCCGCGAGAAATTCGCGACCGGCCGCAGTCAATCGCACGCGTTGTTTGACGCGCTCGAACAATTGCAAGCCAAGTTGCTCTTCCAGCAGGCGAATCTGCCGGCTCAGCGGCGACTGCGAAATATGCAGCCGCTCGGCGGCACGCCCGACGTGCTCGGTTTCGGCCACCGCAATGAAGTAGCGAAGTTGCTGAAGCTCCACGTTGAGACCTCTTTTGGCAGATATACGACAAATTAAGTCTTGGACAGCATTATAGGCAGCAACTAATCTCATGTCTTCCGAATCAACCTCGCGGCCGGCAACCGCCTGTGCCAGCGCACTGCCGAACCGCTCGACTCAACGTCGTCCACGAAGCGGACAAAACGAACATGCGAAACGACCACGTCATCGATAGACCGCGATTTGCAATTCCGCACGGCGTCTTGCTCACCACGCTCGTTCTGCTGAGTGCGAGCGGCTTGTTCGCCTCCGATATCAATTTGCCCGGCATGGCGCTCGCCGCTCGAGCGTTCGACGCACCCATGTCGGCGTTGCAGCACACGTTCAGCGTCTATGTGATCGGGCTCGCGATCGCGCAGGCCATCTACGGGCCGCTCTCCGATGCTTACGGACGTCGCCGGCTCGTCATCGGCGGCATGGCGCTCTACACGGTGGCATCGATTGCGTGCGCGCTTGCGCCGAACGTCACGACGTTCGGCCTCGCGCGAATCGCGCAGGCGTTGGGTGCCGGCGCCGGCATGGTGATCGGCCGTGCGATCATCAGCGATCTCTTCGACACGAAGACCGCGGCGCGCATCTTCACGACGATCATGCCGATCGTCGGCGCGTCTCCCGCGCTAGCGCCGCTCGTGGGCGGATATCTCACGACTTACATCTCGTGGCACGCTCCGTTTTACTTTACGGCGCTGCTCGGCGTGGCGGCGGTCCTGCTCCTCGTTTTTTGGATTCCCGAGACGGCGCCCGCAACGAAGCGGCGAGGCAACGTGCTCGCAACGTTTGCTAACTATCCGATGCTGCTCGGGCAAGCACGGTTCTGGGCCTATGCCGTGAACCTCTGCGTCGGCTATGCCGCCTATCTTGCCTATCTGGCCGCGTCGCCGGTGATCCTCGAAAGCATGGGCCTCTCGACGAAGTCGATCAGCTATTGCTATATCAGTCTCTCCGTCACTTATATCGCCGGCAATCTTGTATCGCGCCATTTCGCGCGGCATTACGCGCTAAACCGCCTGCTTGCCGTCGGCTTCGGGCTGCTCGCGCTCGGCGCCGCGTGTTTGGCGGGACTTGCGGTCCACGGCGTCACATCGCCGCTGCCGATGATCCTGGCCGTTTCGGTCCTCACGCTCGCCAATGGCTTCTTGGTCCCGCTCTCGTTCGCCGGCGGCGTGACGAGCTTTCCGGCAAGTGCGGGCGCCGCATCGGGATTGATGGGTGCGATGCACCTGACAGCCGGATCGCTCGCGATATCCACGATCGCGGCGCTACCCGGCACCGTCGCATCGTTGAGCGCGTTCGAGGTTTGTGTGGCTGTATTCGGCTGCGTGGCCTTCCCGGTGTTCCTGAGACTCGCGAACAAGCCGCGACTCGAAGAGCGGGTGGCTTGCCCTGCGCAGTGACTGCGTTCGGTATCTATCTCTCGGCGGGAAAGCGAACCGTAATCACAATTTGCTAGATTCATGCTCGTCTTTGGTGTGGGAAGAAAGGGCATGAAATGAAACAAGCTCTACTTGCATTGGCCGCACTGACCGTCGTTTTCGGAACCATTTCGCAGGCGTTCGCCTACGATCATCATCGTCATCATCGCGTTTGCCACAAGGTGCGCGTTCATCACCATTGGGTGACGCGCTGTCGTTGACGGGTAGATCGGTCCGACCGATGCGGCCGTCGCCGCATCGGTAACGAACGGCAGCCGCCTTGGAATCGGCGACTCGGGCACTCAAAGCGCCGGCAACGGAACGCCGATTCCCTCGTCAAGCCACGCTTCGTCGCAGTTTGCCCCTTCCCCGCCTCGATCGATGACGATGAAGTCGCTCACGCGCTCGAGGGCCAGCAGCGGATGATGCCAGACGCCCTTCGCGTAGTTGACGCCCTGCCAGCCGCGCGTGAGGAACGCACGCAACCGCGCGGGATCGAGCGGCCCCGGCGGTGCGACGACGACGAGATACGGCGTATCGGTGAGCGGAATGAACGCTTGCGAGCCGAGCGGATGCCGCTCCATCATCCGGATTTCGATCGGCGAGGTCCGAGGTTCACCACGAAAAAGGCTGACGAGCGGGCGCCCTCCTTCGTCGCTGACATCGATGCGTGCGAGGTCGTGAAACCGCTCGGTCGTCCCGAGGTTGATTGGAAAATGACGGGCGCCTTCGACTTCGATGACATCGCCGAACGGTTCGAACGCTTGCCGTGTAAGCGGCTCGAGAGAGAGGGTTTTCATCGCTGAGGCGTCCCAAACAATCGCAAGCGCGATACCCCGCCATCGGGGATGATGTTGAAGCGCACATGCGTGACCGCGCCGAGCGCCGCCAATTCGGCGACGAACGTATGAACGTGATCCATCTGCAGTTTCTGCTCGGGTAGCAGCACCGGCCAGAACATCGACTGCGTGATCAGCGATTCGTCGGTGCCGCCCTTCACGTATGCAGCTTGCAGCGAGCAGCGGTCCGGAAAGTTGCCCTTGAAGTGGGCGGTATCGACTTCGATCCGGCCGATTTCCCCGGCGTGGGCAAGTGCCACGATGCACCAGTCGTTGCCGGGCTCGCGCCTGCGCCGCGTCTCCCAGCCATCGCCCATGTTGACGCCGCGCCCCGGCATCAGCAGATTCGACGCGAGGCCGAAATGCTGATTGTTCGCGGCGACCACATAGGCGCCGTGCTCCATCGCCGCAAGGTCCACGACCTCATCTGAGCCGGCCCGGCTCCAGTCGACCTGCGGCGCGCCGTAGACGCGCAGCCGCGCGAGACCGCCGTCGGGATACAGGTTCACTCGAAGGTGCGTGAACGTGCGCGCGTCGCTCACAGGAAAGTAATGATGCGAGTTGCCCTGCAGGCCGACGGAAGGAAGGATCTCGACCCATTGCGTCTCCGGGCCGGGAATGCCTTCTTCGACACAGGCACCTTCAACCGAAGCCGCCGGCGGGAAGTTGCCCGTGAAATGGCTCGTATCGAGATCGAAGCCTTTAATCACGCCCGGCCGCGCGAGCGCGACGATGCACCAGTCGAAGCCGGTCGTCCGCTTGCGGCGCGTTTCCCAGCCATCCATCCACTTGCCGTGATCGTCGTATTTGCCGGGAATGAAGACGGCCGGCTCCGGGTTCAGCATGCGCTCCTTCGGGGCGAAGAATTCGTCGCTGGCTTCCAGCGCCTTCGCACCGAAGCGGGGATCGGCCAGATTGATATAACGACGGGTGAAGTCGGGTGCCGCAGGGTCGAGGGTCGGAATTGCCATGATGTCGAAAGTCCGGAGTCTGAATAACGAATTGACGAAGGGGCGGAACGCTTAACGTGGCGGCGGCGATCAACCCGCGCGTGCCGCGGCCGGCGCTTGCGCGCCGAGCGGGACGGCGGTCTCGGGCACGAACTGAAGCTCGGCGTCGCCGTCGAGCACGCGCTTCGCGCGTGCCCGATCGATGTCATTCTCCCATGCTGCCACAACGATCGTCGCTACGCAGTTGCCGATCAGATTCGTGAGCGCACGCGCAATGCCGATGAACCAATCGGCAGGAAGAATCAATACGAGCCCCAGCACGGGAATGGCCGGAATGGCCGAAAGCGTGGCAGCGAGAATCACGATGGCAGACCCGGGAATGCCGTGCGCCCCCTTCGACGTGATGAGTGAAACCAGCACCACGACGATGAGGTCATGCATCGAGAGCGGTGTGTTCGTCGCCTGAGCGATGAAAATGACAGCCAGCGTCAGGTAGATCGAGAAGCCGTCGAGATTGAAGGAGTAGCCGGTAGGAATCACGAGCCCGACCGTCGAATCCTTCACGCCGAGCCACTCGAGCTTGCGCATGACTTGGGGCAGCACCGCATCCGAGGACGCGGTGCCGAGCACGATCAAGAGTTCGTCCTTGAAATAGCGGATCAGCTTGAAGACGCTGAAACCGGCGATGCGCATGACGATCCCGAGCATGACGCAGACGAAGACGATGCAGCTCGCGTAGAAGACGACGACGAGCATCCCCAGCTGTTTCAACGAAGTGACGCCGTACTTGCCGGTGGTAAACGCAATCGCGCCGAGCACGCCGAGCGGCGCGAGCTTGATGATGAAGCCCATGATGCGGAAGAAGGTTTGCGCGAGCTCGTCGATGAAGCCGCTTACGCGCGATGCCTTGTCGCCGAGCAGTGAAAGCGCCGCGCCGAAGAGTATGGAAAAGACGAGCACTTGCAGGATGTCTCCACGCGCGAACGCGTCACCGACCGTGTCGGGGATAATCTTCAGCAAGAAACCGCCGACGTCCTTCAGGCTCTTCGCGTGCTCGGTGTAGCTCGAGAGCGAGGCCGCGTCGAGGCTGCGCAAGTCGGCATTCATGCCGGCGCCCGGCTGCACGAACCAGGCGAGCAGTGCCCCGATCACGAGGGCGATCGTCGTCATCACCTCGAAATAGGCAATGGCCTTGCAACCTACCCGCCCAACCTTTTTCAAATCGCCCGTTGCCGCGATGCCGCTCACCACGACGCAGAAAACGATCGGTCCCACCACCATCTTGATCAGCTTCAGGAAGCCGTCGCCCAACGGTCGCAGTGACTCGCCGAAGTGCGGAAACAATGCGCCGAGCGCGACGCCGACCACGAGCGCGACAACGACGCGCCCGAACAACGAATTGAGGGATCTGAACACGGCCTGCTCCTGTCAAGAGGAATTCCACGAGGCCGGCCGACTGGTCTAACTGGTCAGACCGCACTCGTCAAGCCGAATATTAGAAACCCAATATGACTGCGTCAAGGAAAGCCGCGCAGGGGTTAACCCCTGTCGATCGGCGGACGGAAGACTGCGGCGGCGCAAGGCGCGGCCGCGCGGATGCCGCCTCGATGCCCCAATTAAGCCGACCGTACTAAACTAGCGGTCTGACCGCAGAGGAACCGCATGAGCAGCATCGCCCAAACCGTCACCGAAGCCGCCGCCGCCACGATCCAGGAGCGAATTCAGCAGGGGATTTACCCGGTCGGCAGTCTGCTGCCGGCCCAGCGGCAGCTTTCGGACGAGCTTCAGATCAGCCGTGCATCGCTGCGTGAAGCGCTGTCCACGCTGGAGGCGCTCGGACTCGTCACGATTCGCGCGGGCAAAGGCGTCTATGTCGCTCGCGCGAACGCAGCCCACCCACAGCGGTGGCGCTTCGCCGATCAGGTCTCGCTGCCGGATACCTATCAAATGCGCTATGCGCTCGAAGGGTTCGTCGCACGCCTCGCGGTGGTCGCAGTGGGTGAAGACGATCTGACTCAGCTGGGAGAGAACCTCGACGCGCTGCGCGTCGCACTGACGGACGGCGACTTCGAGAGCGCCGCTGAACTCGATTTCGACTTCCATATGCGAATCGTCGCGCTCGCCGGCAACTCGGCGATCGAAACGATTCTGCGCAACAGCGCCGACATCATGCAGGAAAGCCAGCGCTTGCCGTTTTATCAGCGCGAGCTCGTGTTGTCGACGCACCGCGAGCATTCGGCGATTGTCGAGGCATTGCGAAGCCGCGATCCGGACCGCGCGGGGCGCGCGATCGAAGCCCATATCGTCGCGGCCGCGCATCGCGCCGGCGTCCATTTCCCCGTGCCGGCGCAGATGACGAACTTGTAATGTGGACGTAACGGCGGGGTCAGTGCCCCGCCGGCAAACTGCGCGGGTCAATCGTGCATCACGGGCCGTTCTTGCCCGGCGTGCACTCCGGAACTCATCCGACAGGACCCCGCAATGTGGATCGTCAGACTCGCGCTGAAGAGGCCCTACACGTTCATCGTGCTGGCCCTGCTTCTGTTCATTCTCGGGCCGCTCGCGATCATGCGCACGCCCACCGACATTTTTCCGGACATCAACATTCCGGTGGTCAGCATCGTCTGGACGTACAACGGCTTCTCCGCCCAAGACATGGCGCAGAGGATCACGACGCCCTATGAGCGATCGCTCACGACCGACGTCGACGACATCGAACACATCGAATCGCAATCGCTCGCCGGCGTCTCCGTAATCAAGGTCTTCTTTCACCCCGGCGCCGACATCAACCGCGCCGTCGCGCAGGCCGCATCGAACTCGGCCTCGATGCTGAAGAACCTGCCGCCGGGCACGTTGCCCCCGAACATCATCGTCTACAGCGCCTCGACCGTGCCGATCCTTCAGCTCGGTCTGTCGAGCAACACGCTCTCCGAGCAGCAGCTCTATGACCTCGGCAACAGCTTCATCCGCACACAGCTCGCCACCGTGCAAGGCGCCGCCGTCCCTTTGCCGTTCGGCGGCAAGGTGCGTCAGGTCATGGTCGAGCTCGATCCGCGCGCACTGCAGGCAAAGGGCCTTGCCCCGATCGACGTCGTCAATGCCGTCAACGCGCAGAATCTGATTCTGCCGGGCGGCACTGCGAAAATCGGCTCCCGAGAATACAACGTCGAGATGAACGGCAGCACGCAAACGATCGCCGCCCTCAACGACCTGCCGATCAAGGTCGTGAACGGCTCCGTCGTCTACGTGCGCGACGTGGCCCATGTCATCGACGGCTATGCGCCGCAAACGAACATCGTCCGCGCCGACGGCAAGCGCGCCGCGCTGCTCACGATCGAGAAAACCGGCAGCGCATCGACGCTTACGATCATTCAGCGCGTGAAGGCACTGCTGCCGAAGATCGCGGCCGGCCTGCCGTCGTCGTTGAAGATCACGCCGCTTGCCGATCAGTCTTTATTCGTCAAGTCGGCGATCATGGGCGTCGTGCGCGAAGCGGTGATCGCGGCGTGCCTGACCGCCGCCATGATCCTGCTCTTTCTCGGCAGCTGGCGCGCCACGCTCATCATCGCCGTCTCGATCCCGCTCTCGGTGCTCACGTCGATCATTGCGCTCTCCGCGCTCGGGCAGACGATCAACATCATGACGCTCGGCGGTCTCGCGCTCGCCGTCGGCGTCCTTGTCGACGATGCGACGGTCGCGATCGAGAACATCTCGCATCACCTCGAAAACGGGGAGCCTCTCGAAGCGGCGATCCTCGTGGGTGCGGGCGAGATCGCCACGCCGACGTTCGTATCGACGCTATCGATCTGCATCGTGTTCGTCCCGATGTTTCTGCTTTCGGGCGTGGCGCGCTATTTGTTCGTGCCGCTCGCGGAAGCGGTCGTCTTCGCGCTCTGTGCTTCGTACTTCTTCTCGCGCACGTTGATTCCGACGCTCGCCATGTATCTCCTGCGCGAGAAAACGGCCAGTGGCGGCTCGGCGGCCGGCCGCTTCGCGGCGATCGCTCGCTTGCAGCAGCGCTTCGAGCATCGCTTCACCGCGGTGCGCGAGCGCTACCGCGATGCACTTGCCCGCGCGATCTCAGCACGGCGCGCATTCATTCTTGTCTTTCTGCTGATCTGCCTCGGCTCGCTCGCGCTCGTGCCTTTCCTCGGCCGAGACTTCTTTCCGGCCGTCGATAGCGGCGAAATTCGTCTGCATGTTCACGCTTCAACCGGCACGCGCATCGAGCAAACCGCCCGCCTCACGGACGAGGTGGAGAAGAAGATCCGCACCGTGATTCCGGCCGGCGAACTCGATTCGATGCTCGACAACATCGGCCTGCCGGTGAGCGGCATCAATTTGACCTACGACTCTTCTCAGCCGATCGGCAGCGAAGACGCGGACATCCTGATTGCACTGAAGCCCGATCATGAGCCGACCGCGCGCTACGTCGCCCGACTGCGCAATGTCTTGAGCGCTTCGTTTCCCGGCGTCTCGTTCGCGTTCCTGCCGGCCGATATCGTGAGCCAGATTCTGAACTTCGGCCTGCCGGCCCCGATCGACGTCCAAATCGTCGGCAACAAGCTCGAGCAAAACCGCGTCGTCGCCGATCGGCTTTTAGCACAGCTGCGCGGCGTCCGCGGTCTCGTCGATGCGCGCATTCAACAGCCCGGCGACGAGCCGACGATCAGCTTCGACATCGATAGAACACAGGCCATGCTGGCCGGTCTCTCGCAGCACGACGTCGCGCAAAACCTGTTGATCGCGCTCTCGGGCAGCTCACAGACCACGCCGAATTTCTGGCTCAACCCCGCAAACGGCGTCACTTATCCCTTGATGGTGGAGGTGCCGCAATACGATATCCACTCGCTGCAGACGCTCGCCAACATTCCGCTCACGGCGATGCAGCCTTCAGCGAGCCCTCAGAACCAGATGGGCACCCTCGGCACGATGTCTCGTTCAACGCAGCAGGCCGTCGTCTCGCATTACAACGTCCAGCCGGTGCTCGATATCTACGCTTCGGCGCAGAACCGCGATCTCGGCGCCGTCGCGTCCGACGTCCAGCATCTCGTCGATGCGGCGCGCGCGCAGTTGCCGCCCGGTTCGTCGATCGTGCTGCGCGGCCAAGTCCAATCGATGAACGATTCGTTCGTCGGCCTCGGCACCGGTCTCGTCTTCGCCATTGTGCTCGTCTACCTGCTGATGGTCGTCAACTTCCAGTCGTGGATCGATCCGTTCGTGATCGTGAGCGGCCTCGTGGCCTCGCTGGCCGGCATCGCGTGGATACTCTTCGCCACGCATACGACGCTCTCGGTGCCCGCCCTCACGGGCACGATCCTCTGCATGGGCATCGCGACGGCAAACAGCATTCTCGTCGTCAACGCGGGGCGCGATCTGCTCGCGAAAGGCCGTGCGCCGCTCGCTGCGGCGCTCGAGGCCGGCTTCGAGCGCTTCAGGCCGGTGATGATGACGGCGCTTGCGATGCTGATCGGCATGCTGCCGATGGCGCTAGGCCTCGGCGACGGAGGCGAGCAGAACGCGCCGCTCGGTCGCGCCGTGATCGGCGGCCTCATGTTCGGCACCGTCTCGACCCTCACTTTTGTGCCTGTCGTCTTCGGGACAGCGCATAGCTGGCTGGCGAATCGCCAATCGCGCCGTGCCGCCAGATTGCCGCAGCCCGCCGCCGCCGATTGAACTTCGTTCGCAGGAGCCCAACGTCATGAATACGCCCAACGATACCAAAAGCGATCGCGACATCGCTCGGCGCCGTCCGACTCTGCCCATTGCACTGGGTTGCCTCGCCGCCGCACTGCTCACCGCCGGCATCGTGCCCCGGCTACACGCGAACACCGAACTGACGCGTCAACTGCAGGCGCAAAGCGCGCTGACAGTCTCAATAGTCGAGCCCAAGCCGGCACCCCGCTCGCAGGACCTGCTGTTGCCCGGTGCGGTGACGCCCTACATCGATGCGTCGATCTACGCGCGCACGAGCGGCTATATCGTCCACTGGTATGCGGACATCGGCGCGAATGTGAAGGCGGGCCAGACACTCGCCGTCATCGAAACGCCTGAGCTCGACGCTCAGTTGAGTCAAGCGCGCGCCGATGAAGCGACGGCGCTCGCGAACTACCAGTATGCGAAAACCACGGCGGACCGCTGGCAAGAGATGCTGAAGACGCAATCCGTGTCGCAGCAGGATGCCGACATGAAAACAGCCGACATGCAGGCGAAAAAGGCGATGCTCGATGCTTCCCGCGCAAACGTCGCACGTCTTGCCGAGCTCGTCTCCTACGAGAAGGTCGTCGCTCCGTTCGACGGCACCATCACCGCGCGCAACATCGATATCGGGTCGCTCGTTACCGCGGGCGGCACGCCGGGCGTCAACACGCCGACCAACGGCACCGCGCTTTTTCATATGGCCCAGACCTCGACGCTGCGTGTATTCGTCGACGTTCCGCAAGACGATGCGGCGATGGTGAGTCCCGGCACGCCCGTCTATCTGACGACGCAACAGTACCCGGGGCGACGTTTTCCGGCGAAAGTTGCGCGCACAACGGAGTCGATCGATCCGTCGAGCCGTACGTTGCGCGCGGAAGTCGACGTCGATAATGCTGACGGCGCGCTGATGCCGGGCGCGTACGCTCAGGCTCACCTGCAGCTCGCTACGACCCATCCGGCGCTCGAGTTGCCCGTCAGTGCGTTGCTGTTTCGGCCAAACGGCGTGACGGTGGCCGTCGCCGGCCGCGACGGCAAAGCCCATTTGAAGACGGTCACCATCGGCCGTGATTTTGGCACCTACATCGAGGTCGCCACGGGTCTCGCGCCGACGGACCGCGTGATCGACAATCCAGGCGATGCGATCGCCGAGGGCGAAGCGATCCGCGTGGCAGCGACGCCCGCTGCTCACGCATGAGGCGGGACGGACGGAGATCGACTATGACCTTTGGACTCACCCCTGCGTCATGTGCACCGTCGTTGCGCAAGACGGCCGCCGCCTGCGTCGCCTGCGCACTCGCCGCCTGCTCGACGATGCCCGCTTACCGGCAGCCCGACGTCGACGTTCCGGCGCACTACGTCAATGCGGCCGCGCCTGCGTCGGGCTGGAGCGTGGCAACCCCGGCCGACGCGCTCGCGCGCGGCCCGTGGTGGAATGTATTCGGCGACCCTGAGCTCGACAGACTCGAAGCGCGCGTCGACGTTTCGAACCAAACGGTGAAAAAAGCCGTCTCGCAACTCGAGCAGGCGCGCGCGATGGTCAAGTACGAGCGCTCGGGCTTCTTTCCTACCCTCTCGGCCGGCACCGACGTGCAGCGCGCACGCCTTTACTCGGAACACGTGGTGGGCCATTCGACGGCAGGCAAGACTTTGCCCGACTATTCGGCGGGCGCGGCGGTGAGCTGGGAGCCCGACCTCTTCGGGCGCGTCAAGGACGCCGTTGCGGGCGCGAGCGATACCGCGCAGGCGAGCCAGGCCGATCTCGAGTCCGTCCGACTCGCAATGACGAGCGAAGTCGCAATCGACTACTTCGACTTGCGCGCGCTCGATATTCAGAAGAAGCTGCTCGACGACACCGTCACGGCCTATACCGCCGCACTGCGCATCGTCGAACAACAACTGAAAGACGGTGCCGTCGATGCATCGGCCGTCGCCGCGGCCAGGACTCAACTCGAAAGCACGCGCGCGCAAGATACCGATATCGATGTCCAACGCTCGCAGTGCGAGCATGCGATCGCGACGTTGATCGGCGTCCCGGCCTCGTCGTTTTCCCTGCCGCCGAGCCTCGCGCCGGTCAACGTGCCCGATATTCCAGCCGGCGTTCCTTCGCAGCTGCTCGAACGCCGGCCCGACATCGCGGCCGCGGAGCGGCGCGTGGCCGCGGCCAATGCACAAATCGGCGAGGCGCACGCGGCCTACTACCCTAACCTCGTTCTCTCGGCCACAGCCGGGCTCGAGAGCACGTACTACGCGCCGTGGCTGACAGCGGGAAGCCTCTTTTGGTCGCTCGGCGCGCAATTGGCCGGCACCATTTTCGATGGTGGCCGGCGCGACGCTGCGCTCCAAAGCGCTACCGCGCAGTATCGGGGTACCGTCGCCGATTACCGACAAACGGTTCTGGTCGCGTTCCAGCAAGTCGAAGATAACTTGTCGGCCCTGCACACACTGGCGAATGAAGCGCAAACGCAGCGACTTGCCACGCAGTCGGCGCAGCTCTCGTTGAAGCTGACGATGAATCGATTTCGGGCCGGGGCCGTCAGCTATCTCGACGTCGTCACGGCGCAGACTATCGCGCTGACGAGCGAGCGCACCGAAGACCAGATCCAGGCGCGCCGCGTGGATGCGGCGGTGTTGCTCGTGAAGGCGCTCGGCGGCGGCTGGGACCGCGCGACGCTTGCCGACGCCGGGAGCGCCGCTCGATCCGCCAGTCATTGAGCGCCTCGGTGCATGCCGGCCTGCTGTCTTCTATACTTCGGCGAAGCGTTTCGCCGTGCCGTTCGAAGCCCTGACTGCCCGACCTTAAGTCCCGACGTTGAATCACAGAAAGAGGAGTCGCCATGAACACCCGTGCAACCGCAGCAAACGCGCAACATCCTTTCAGCAAGCAAGCGGTCGATGAAATCTCAGCGCAGCTGAATCCGCTGCTGGCCGACGTCTTCGCCGTCTATCTCAAGACGAAGAACTTCCACTGGCATATGCGCGGCGCGCATTTCCGCGACTACCACTTGCTGCTCGACGAGCAAGGCGAGCAACTCTTCGCCATCACCGACGACATTGCCGAGCGTGTGCGCAAGATCGGCGGGCAGACGCTGCGCTCAATCGGCGACATTGCACGCAGGCAGCGCATTGCGGACAGCGACGATGCGTCAGTCGCGCCGCTCAAGATGCTCGCCGAGCTGCGCGACGACAACCTTCGACTCGCGGCATTCATGCTCGAAGCACATGAGGTCTGCGACAAGCATGACGACGTCGCGACAGCGAGCCTGCTCGAGAACTGGATCGATGAAGCGCAGCGGCGCGCGTGGTTCCTCGCCGAGACGATCAGCGAGTAAGCCCCTTGTTCGGAAAAGTCAGGATGAAGCGCGTGGACG
>CAYPWK010000039.1:8764-21889 GCA_964414365.1 uncultured Burkholderia sp. | reverse complement strand
ATTCGCGCCGGCGAGCGTTTCGTTGTTCATCGAGCCCCGGATCTCAGCCGCCTGCTCGACATGACGACGAGCCTCATTCATCTGGATCCGAAATGGCTGACCGCCGCGGGACGAGAAGTCATCGGCGGCCAGCATCGTGCGAACACCGACCTGGCCGGACGCAAGGCGCTGATCGTCGACGACGACATGCGCAATATCTTTGCGCTGGCCACCGTTCTCGAAGACGAAGGGATGCGCCATGTCTGGGCGGACAACGGTCAGGATGCGATCAGGCTGGTTGAAGCCGATCCTGAGATCGACATCGTGCTGATGGACATCATGATGCCCGAGATGGACGGGCTGACGACGACGAAGGAGATTCGGAACAGACCGGTCGGCCGCACGCTGCCCATCATTGCTGTCACGGCGAAAGCGATGAAGGGCGACCGCGAGCGTTGCATCGAGGCGGGCGCGTGGGACTATCTGTCGAAACCGGTGAACCGCGAAGACCTGCTGGCTGTGCTTCACGCGTGGCTGAATCGCTAGGAGCCGGAGATGAAGCAGGCTGTGACGCTTGCGCGTCAACCCGTCAACATTCTTGTCGTGGACGATTTGCTTGAGCAGCAAGTCGTCATGCGAACGATCCTCGAAGAACTGGAGGAGAACGTGATTGTTGTCGGCTCGGGACGCGAAGCACTGAGAGCCGTGCTCGAGCAGACGTTCGCCGTCATCCTGCTCGATGTGAACATGCCTGGGATGGACGGACTCGAAACCGCATCGCTGCTGCGCAGTTACCGGAGAACGGCCAAGACTCCCATCATCTTCGTGACAGCGTACATCGACGAGTCGGAGATGAAGCGCGGCTACTCGCTCGGCGCCGTCGACTACATCTCCTCCCCTGTCGTTCCTGAAGTCCTGCGCTCGAAGGTGAAGGTCTTTGTGGAAATGCACCGTATGCATAACGAGCTCCTGGCGCGTGCAGCGGAGCGCGAGGCGTTCGCCGTTGCCGAGGCGGGTCGCGCAGTAGCTGAACGCGCGCGGGCACGCGCCGACTTCCTGGCGGCTGCGAGCCACGGATTGACGCGTTCGCTCGAACTCGATGCCACGCTGGAATGCGTTGTCGAATTGGCTTGCACGGAGCTCGCCCACATGGCCTTCGTAGAAGTAAAAGGCACTGGGGAAGTCAGCACCAACTTCATATCACGTTCGGCGAGGCGAGACAGGCGTGCGTCACCGGAATTCGCGGCGTTTCGGGCCGGCACGCTGGCTCATTCGTTTCCCGAAGTCAGCCGCTTTGTTGACCGGCTCCTGCTCGATCGGGATAGCGATGATTTACCGGCCGCCAACGAATTCGTCACCGAACGCGCACGCACCGACGTCCCCTCTGACGACATTCACCGGGTTAGCGCGTTTCCGTTGCTGACGGGCAGGCAAAAAGGCGTAATCGTCATCTGCTCGCGCGACAAAACGCTTTCCATCGAGCAGAGTACGCTCATCAGAGAGTTTGTGAGCCGCGCTGCGATTGCAGTCGAAAACGCCTTGCTCTTTTCTGCGATTCGGGACGGCGATCGCCGCAAGAACGAATTTCTCGCGATGCTGGCTCACGAACTGCGCAACCCATTGGCGCCCATTGCAAACGCGGCCGCGGTGATGCGGACCACCAAGGCAGTGGACCCGGAAGTGATTCGCTGGGCCAGCGACATCGTCGGAACGCAGGTCGAGCACATGGTGCGCATCGTCGAGGACCTGCTCGACGTTTCGCGCATTGCGCGGGGTGCCGTCGCATTACGCAAGGAGCCCGCGCCGTTATCCGTCGTGATCGGTCGTGCCATCGAAACCAGTCGTCCCCACTTCATTCGCCGTTCGCAAACTTTGACCTGCGACGAAGGCGCCGCCGATGCGGTGGTCGATGGAGACGTGGTCCGACTTGCGCAGGTCGTGTCCAATTTGCTCAACAACGCGTCCAAGTTTACGCCGGAGGGGGGGCACATATTGCTTTCCACGCGTTTCGCCGACGGAATTGCATCGATCACGGTTGCGGATGACGGGCAAGGTATCGATGCGGCGTTCATTCCGCATGTGTTCGAGTTGTTCGCGCAGGCCGACACATCGTTGCACCGTTCGCTGGGCGGCCTCGGTATCGGTCTTACACTCGTCAAGCATTTGACAGAGTTGCACGGCGGTTCGGTCGAATGCACGAGCGAGGGAATCGGCAAGGGGGCACAGTTCGTCGTCCGGTTGCCGGCGACGTTAGCCGAGCACAGCACCGCCTCGCTCGCGCCCGTGATTCATCTGCATCGCAAAACGCCGATGCGCATTCTGGTCGTCGATGATCTGGCAGCATCGGCGGAAAGTCTGCAAGCGCTGTTGACCATTCACGGATACGAGGTCGAACGCGCAAGCGACGGTGAGTCGGCTTTGATCGTGGCGGCGCGGATGCGGCCGAACGTCGTCGTGCTCGACATCGGCCTGCCGGGGATAAGCGGCTATGAGCTCGCGCGCCAATTGCGAAGAGAGCGCTCTTTCGCAAAATGTCTGCTGATCGCGCTGAGCGGCTACGGACAGGAAGAAAACGTGCGGCTTGCCTTGGAAGCGGGTGTCGATCATTACCTCGTCAAGCCTGCCGATCCTTTGGTGTTGCTCGAGCTCATCGGCGCGTTGGACCAGGCGCACGATCGGGAAGCTCGGCGGTAGGCTCCTAGACGCCGTATTCACCCTCCACCCTATGAGGTCACCATGACGACGGACTCAGAGAGCGAGAAGGCTGGCTGGCGCCGCGCACCGATCGTGGCGGGCCGGTTATGCGCTCCGGTTGTCATCGAGAGTCTCGCGGGGCGCGCAGCATTGCCGGCTCTTTTGAGGCAGTAGCGGTGATGCAACGCTGGAAGTTCACGGGCTAACGGGCACTGATTGCCAAAATGGGAGACCGCCATGCGGCTTCGCTACAAGCAGTTCGAAATCGATGCTTCGTGTCTTGCGGAAGGCGGCCGCTATTTCGCTCGCGCCAAGGTTTTCCGGCCAACGGGTGCCGGCGAAGACGCCGTCGAGGTAAAGTGGTCTGGCGACATCGGCGAGTATCGCTCCGAGGAAGCCGCCGTCGAGGCGGCGCGGCAATGGGCAATCCAGTGGTGTGATGAGAACGGTCAGTGAAGGACTGGGCGAGGGTCCATCGAGCGCTATCACAATCTGTCCAACGCGCGAGCGGAGTGATGGGCGGTGTCCTCAAAGGCGATACCGCATACCGGCCTTCCCCACATGTACAGATCGCGGATCAATCAATGACCGCAGCGCAAGCGTCCGTTGGCGCCGCGGCCACATGACCTACCACAGGTACAGCCTTTCGAAGCAGTATCCAAATGCAATGAACCTCATGGCGGCCTTCGGATCGTTGGGTGCGGCGAAGACCGGCCTCGACAAGGGCGCTGACGGCTCGGTCGCTCAGCTTCGTTAAAATGACTCTCAGAAACGCGCCGGCTAAAGCTTCTCCCTGGCGCTTAGTGCCTGCACCATATGAGTCACCGGAACTCGCCGCGCAGAAAAAGGCGGCGGCTCCGGGCATTTCGGAGTTTTGCGCATGCACGTTTTCGCTTCGGAACGAAAACGAGGGGAAAAGGCACGCAGACGGTTGCCGAGCATGAACGCGTCGTCGTATCGCTGCCGGATGGCGGGGGCGTCGGCTGGCCCATTGTCAATGGGTCAAAAATCGCGGCAGGGTCTTCGAGGGGTATGCGAAGGGGCGCTACCGATGCGAGAGATGACTGATTGCGAGAGCTTCGGCACTCGAAGCGCGGTTGAGCAATCAAGGAAATTGCAGAATCGGAGTTGAGCGCCGTTCGATCTTTGATAGGGTGTCTGTCAGCGCTCTCGATCTTTCAATCTTTCGGAACTCAGAGACCAAAATAGATGGACTGGGCGGGACTCGGTTTTTCCGCCCGCCCCGCTTCGGACGAGCCTTGCATGGACGGCCCAAAACCGGCGGTTGTTTCGTCCGTCCCCACGCCGGGAGAGACGCGGGCTTCAGCGGCCGGCAAGCTCGCCGGATATCCCGGAGCGTAGCCCGCCCGCTCGAGCGATATGAGTTCGTTGCGGACCTGAGCGCGCTGCAATCCGGCCCCCTGCTCCTGCGCGCAGGCTAGCAATGGGGCAAGCAAGCCAATGCTTGCAACGGCGACGGTTATCGTGGATCTCATGGTAAAACTCCCTCTTAACACCGCTTCAATCGACCTACTTTTCCAGCAAGTCTACCGATATCAAGACGGCGAATTAAGCGTCCTTTTAAAGATTGGCTGCTACTGTTTTTGCAATAATCCGAGCGGCCAAGGCACGGTCGCGATGGGGCGTCGGCAATCACGCCGTAACGCGATCGGCCCTTCTCCAATATAGACCCGCTGGTACTTTATGCAGTGGAGCGCTACGGCATGCTCCGGCACGCTCGGCGTCCGGGCAAGTTACTTGGAAGGAAATTGAAACGTCCCGACGGCTCTTCGGAACATGCGGAACAAATACGGTGCGAGCCCGCGAACCACGGGCCCGGTGCTACCGACGCGCACAGCTCAACGTGCCGTCGCTCCGCCATCCACTGGCAGCGGCACGCCAACCACGAAGGAAGCTGCCGGTGAGCATAGCCAAACGACGGCTTCGGCGATCTCCTCAGGCTGAGCCATCCGTCCAAGCGGATTCGCCAGCCGCGAACGCGGAAGCAGGTCGTCACCAAATCTCGCTTGAGTCAAAGCCGTCTCGACGAGACCGGGACAAACCGCGTTGACTCTGATCTGTTTAGACGCAAACTCTACCGCCGCGGCCTTCGTTAGCCCGATTACACCGTGCTTGGCTGCGCCATAAATTCCGTCACTGGGTACGCCAACGAGACCGGAGCGGGATGCATTATTGACGATCGCACCTTTCCCAGCGATGAGCATGTGGTCGAGCTCCGCCCTCATACAATGCCAGACGCCTTCCAGGTTGACGGACATCACACGGTCCCAGTTAGCCTGTGTAGACACGCGCAAGCTGCTCGAGTTATCGGGAACGCCGGCATTGTTGAATGCGCAATCCAACGCGCCGAACTTGCTCACCGTAGTTCGGACCATATTCTGCACGGAGTCGGGATCCGTCACATCCACGCCCAAGAAGAACGACTGCTCGCCAAGGCTCTTTCTAATGTAATGAGCGACTTCGGCACCGCGTTGCGCATCCGCGTCCGCGACAACCACCGCTGCGCCGAGCCTGGCAAAGGCGATGGCGGTCGCCCGACCGATACCGGATGCTCCGCCCGTCACGAGTGCCACCTTCCCGTCGAATGTCCTGCTCATTTCCCTCTTCCTTTTACTGCTGAGATGGCACCGCGGTGCATGGCCAGTGTCGCTCACCAGTTGACCGGCAGTTCCCTGAGACCATAAACAAAGGCCTGACTTTTGAACGGCAGCGCATTGAAATCCACTGCGAGCCGCAACGTGGGAAACCGTTTGAACAGCGTCTCGAATACCACCTGCAGTTCAAGCCGAGCCAGCGGCTGCCCGAGGCACTGGTGAATCCCGAATGAGAACGCTACGTGAGAATGTCCATTGTTTTCGCGATGGATATCGAACCGTTCAGGATTCGGGAACGCAACTGGATCGTGATTCGCTGCGTGCAGCAGCGCAAGGACGCCCTCTCCCTTACGAATCAGTTGTCCGCCAATCGTGACGTCCTCTGTCGCGACACGATTCGAGTTCATGTGCGTGATCGAATGAAAACGAAGCATTTCTTCGACGGCCGGACGAACCAGCGAGGGATTCGAGATCAGATCTGCTTTCTGCTCGGGGTGTTGAAACAAACTCAGTAGCCCTAAGCCAATCTGGTTAGCCGTCGTCTCATGCCCGGCCAGATACAACAACGTAGCCATCTGTACGGCTTCCGCGTGCTCCAACTTTCCGGGGTTGATCCATTCAACGGCCAGTCTGCTCAACAGGTCGCTTCCGTCGCCTGGGTCTTGTTCTTTTTTGCGCAGCAGTTGATCGATATAGTCCGTCATCTCCTTGGCTGATCTCCTCAGAGCTTCTGGATCGATCGACAGATCCATACGATCCGCACTCCACTTCTGCAGTTTCCCGTGATCCTCGTAAGGCACACCCAGCATGATAGAAATCACTAATGACGGCAGCGGCAACGCGACATCCCGGATGAAATCGGCCGGTGGCCCCTTTTCTTCCATTTCGTCGAGCAGCGCATCGAGCGAACTTTGCACCAACGGCCGCAGGTCTTGCATGCGCTTTGCCATGAATTCCTTGGTCAGCATGCGGCGATAATGGCCATGCTCGGGAGGATCCATCGTAATGAACGTCTGATACGATTTCGACTGCGCGGCGCGTGCCGGCGCAACGAACGGGAACCCCGCGACGAGCGGAGAAGCGCTGAAATTCGGGTTGGTCAGCACCTCCCTGAAGTGCTCCATGTCCGTCACGATCCAAGCGGTGCTGCCGTCCCAAAGCTTGACTTTCGCTAGCGGCCCCTCTTCGCGCAAAGCGGCATACTGCGAGGGAGGATTGAGCGGAGCGTCTACATCGCGAGGCCAGGGGAATGTTTGCTGCGCAAAGGGGCACTTGATTTCCGCATCTTGAGAAGACATGTTCAGCACTCTCTCTAAGTTGAGCTGTTCGCAGAGCGGGTGTTACTTGACATTGGAAGAAAACAATTTCCGCGACGCGCCATGCCGGCTAATATATCCGGCCTAGAATAGATGTCTCATACCAACGCGCAAAACGACTTGTCGAGCGCTGTTGGAAGGAGTGATCGTCAGATAAGACGCCACCGCAGGCTGCCCGGTCGAATCGACCCCGGAAGCGATCTGATAATCCGCCATGAAGTAAACATCGGTTCGTTTGGAAAGGAAGTAGTCCAAGGTTGCGTTGAACAAATGGTATTTAGCGCCTTCTTTTCCGTCGATTGCACCGCCGGTCAAATAATCGTAAGAGCCGCTGAGCCATAGGAACGGTGTGAGGCTGTAGCGCACGAAAGCGGAATAGCTGTTGAACGAGGTACTCCCCGTATATCCGCGAGGATTGGTGAGCGCTAGAGTCCCGGACGACGGGTCATTGAGATCGCGAAAACTGATATGGGAGTAGTTCGCACCGACAGTGGCACGAGAAAAGGCGTATTGCACAGCCATTCCCGCGACCTGGTACGCAGATGCAGAGGCGAATCCCCCATAGACCGGATTCACCTGCACACCAGTTATCGATCCCAAATTACTGGCAGTCGCCGAGCTAGTGGCATTGTTCCCCCAGAACGACCGATTGGGATCGCGTACCCGGAGAAGCGCTGCGGCAACCTTGAACCCACCGAATCCATAAGAACCGCCGAACGAAAAAACGCTATTGGTCCCGAATGCCCCCGCAACTCCCCCGAAGCCGTAGAGCCCGCCGAATCTGAAACCGCCATACGTGTTCGACGTGAACTTGATGGCATTATTAACGCGGTAGGTGTTGCCGAAGTTGTTGATGTCATTGCCGTGCAATGAATACGTTCCATTCCCCACTGCGCCGGTGAGCGGACCGATAAAGTCCACGACCGAATCGTACTGACGCCCAAGCGTAACTGTTCCGTAGGGGCTAGAAATCCCGACAAACGCCTGGCGACCGAATAGGTCTCCGCCCTGCTGAAAATTCCCCGTCCCGACGTCAAAACCACTTTCCAGTACGAAGACGGCATTGTAGCCACCGCCCAGATCTTCCGTCCCTCGCAGCCCCCAGCGATTGCCCTGCATGATGCTGCTGCTCGTTGTATATTGTTGGCGCCCCGTTCTTTTGCCATTTACAAGCGCTTGCGCGTTATTGACGAAGTTCAGACCATAATCGATCACGCCGTAGAGAGTGACGCCGCTTTGAGCAGACGCACCTTGGCAAACGAACAAGGCCACGGACGCCGACATCAACCTCCAATAGTTCATTCCCGTCTCCATATATCATTTAATAGTTCCGCAAAGCTCTCAGCAGGAGTGGCCGCAACGCCTGATGATGCCCAAACGATAAGGCGAGTCGAAAAGAAGGGACAATACTAAAAAACGATGGATCAAGCGGATCCACCAATAGCTCCATTAACGGACCTTGCGCGCGGAACGACGGAAGGAGGCGGGAGAGCATCCGACGATGCGGCTAAACGCGGTGCTGAACGCGCTGTCGGACAAATAGCCGATCGAGAGCCCGATATCATTGATCGAGCGGTCGCTGTTGAGCAGCGCATCCTTGGCAACTGCCATGCGCCAGTTCGAAAGGTAAGTGGCGGGGGCTTGACCGACGGTTTCGCTGAAGCGGCGCGCAAACACCGCTCGCGACATGCCAACCTGCTTCGAAAGCGTTTCCACAGTCCAATGATGCGCAACGTCCGCATGCATCTTCTGCAGGGACATCGCGATCTGCGGGTCGGCCATACCACTGAGCCACCCCGTTCGTGGCCCTTCGATTTGAAGCATCGGACGGCGTAAAACCTCCACCAGCATGATTTCCACCAACCGGCCCATGACGAGTTCACGGCCCGCCAATTGACAAAGCGACTCTTCGCCGATCAATTCAACGATGCGGGTCAAGCGTCCCGCTTCTTCATCGGATGACCGAACGTAGAGCAGTTCCGGCAGCAGACTCGCGAGGAGTTCGGTGTGCTCAGCTTCGACCTGGAAATACCCGCCGACGAGCCGGACTTCCTCACCACCTCTTCCATCGTTCCACCGAACATAGTCAGTTGGCTCGGCTTCGGCGGCAAGCGCAGTCACCGTCCGTATGACCTCTAGCCCGCTGCCGAGGCAGTAGCGTGATGACGCATTCAACATCACGTAGTCACCTTGCTTCATGAGCAAAGGCTGGCCTTTAGGAGGGACCAAGCAACACTGTCCTGCGACAACTAGGAAAAAAACCGGCTCGTCGCGCCGCGGGACGCTCATTCCCCAACGCCCGCGCTCTTCGACTGTGCGCCATAGGACGGACTGAGGGCGCAGGAGTCTGACGATATCGGTTAGTAGGTCCACTTGTGACGATTTTGATCAGCGGGAAAACCGCTGGACTGACATTGCCGGACTATCGGCGTGAGGCGGAAATACGCACCAGGAGCCGTCGCTGTGTCGGAAAAAGAAGACTGAGAATACGCCCGATGACCGGCTGACTTCGACGCGCACGCAGCGCGCCGACCGGTTCTCATTGCGCTTCACGCGCATGATCCGAGCGGGCGTTGCCGCAGTGGGTCGCAGCCATTTCTCCACAAGCCGACGTAGTGATGTGCTGCCGCTGTCCATGACGCACTCCGTGTTGCTCGATTGCAGCGACCTTGTCTGCAGAAAGAGAAATGTGGTCGCTTGTATAAATGCTAGTAGTCATGTGACCCAACAGCAAGCCCTATTGCCGTCGGGTTTACCCGCAAATAACCCCTGTTTTTCGCTGACACCCTCGCGTCAGAGGCTATGCAGTTATACAATGGACTAACAACATGAGCGCAAGAGCCTGCGAACTTGGTACACCGAAGCAATCCCGGCAGCGGGACAGGACGGCAGTCTCTCGAGCGCAACCATCGGGTGCAAGGATGAAAGACATTTCCCTAAGCTCCGCGGAACTTCGCGGGCAGCTTCCTCAGTCCCCCGCCGAGCAGCGCGGTAACCGGTCAACGCGCGTATCCGAGATCCTCGAGGCGGCCATCCGGGTGTTCGCATCGGAAGGAAACGTGGGATTCACGCTTCGGCGCGTCGCAGCCGAAGCGCAGGTTCGTCTGCGGACTGTGCAGCATTACTTCGGAACTCGGGACGCGCTGCTGTTATCCACCATCGAAGAAGTCGCCCGAAGATATCTGAAGCAGTACCTTTCGCTGTCGAGCGACACGGCGTTGTCGCCAAGCGCCCGACTGGAGGCAATCCTTGACGACGCCTTCGACGCCTTGACAGACACCAACAACGTGGTCAGCCCCTTTGCATTCGAATGCTGGTGCCTCGCGGAACATCAACCCGCCGTGCGGGAACTGATGACCAAAGTGAGCAAGGAATTTCAGACGCTGTTCAGCGGGTTGGTCGCGCAGATCAATAGCACGTTGCCGATTGAAGAATGTCGTCTGCGCGGGGCACTGCTCTACTCGCACTGGGAAGGCCTCATCGTTTTTCTTCGGCGCTCGGGTTCCACCGGCTTCGACGTCGCGGCATTTCGAACAGCGACGAAAGCCGTATGGAAAGCGATGAGCACCGCGGCTCAATAAGCCGCGCTCCTCGAATCCGGAAAACTCCTCCATACGTTTATCCGATCATCCAAAAAGATAAAGCTATTGGCGAGCCTCGAAAATAAATGGTCAACTTGGACTCTGTCCCGAGTTGAAACGGAGTAGTAACCATGAGGCTGTTGGCATGAAAGTTTTGGTCGCTATCAAGCGAGTGGTCGACTATAACGTCAAGGTTCGCGTCAAAGCCGACAACACCGGCGTGGACCTCGCGAACGTCAAGATGTCGATGAATCCCTTTTGCGAGATCGCCGTGGAAGAGGCCGTGCGACTCAAAGAAAGAGGAATCGCGACGGAAATCGTAGTGGTCTGCGTCGGTCCCAGTCAGGCCCAGGAACAGTTGCGCACGGCGCTCGCGCTTGGCGCCGATCGCGCGATTTTGATCGAGTGCGATGAACTGCTCGGCTCGTTGGCGGTGGCTCGACTACTCAAAGCGATGGTGGACCGGGAACAACCGCGCATCACGATCCTTGGCAAGCAGGCGATCGACAGCGACAACAATCAAACCGGTCAGATGTTGGCCGCACTGACCGGCTACGCTCAAGGTACGTTCGCATCCAAGGTCGACGTTACCGGCGAAAAAATCAATGTCACGCGTGAAATCGACGGCGGTCTGCAGACGGTTGCGCTCAGCCTGCCGGCGATCGTCACCGCGGACCTGCGCCTGAATGAGCCGCGCTACACCACTTTGCCGAGCATCGTGAAGGCGAAGAAGAAGCCGCTCGATGTGGTGAGCGCAGACTCGCTCGGCGTATCGATGGATTCGACCGTGAAGACCCTGAAAGTGGAGGCACCGGTTGTCCGCACTGCCGGCGTCAAGGTCGCTTCCGTTGCCGAATTGATGCAAAAGCTCAAGCATGAAGCGAGGGTAATCTGATGGCTATTCTTGTCATTGCCGAACAGGAGCGCGGCGCGCTCAGCGCGGTCACACTGAACACGATCTCCGCCGCACGAAAGATCGGTGGCGATATCGTCGTGCTAGTCGCGGGCCAGAACGTTGGCGCAATAGTCGAGGCCGTAGCGAAAATCGAGGGTGTGTCCAAGGTTCTGAGCGCAGACGACACCGCCTACGCGCATCAATTGCCGGAAAACCTGGCGCCGTTGATCGCGGGAATCGCATCCTCGTACAGCCATGTCCTCGCCGCCGCCACCACTCATGGCAAGAACTTCCTGCCTCGCGTTGCGGCGCTGCTGAACACCGATCAGATCTCCGAAATCATCGAGGTGATCAGCGCGGACACCTTCAAGCGGCCGATCTACGCTGGCAACGCTATCGCAACGGTTCAGTCCTCGGCTGCGATCAAACTGATTACCGTGCGCAGCACCGCTTTTGACGCAGCGAACGGTGCGCAAGCGGCTGCTCCTGTGGAGCATGTCGCGGGTCCTGGGGACACTGGACTGTCCGTCCTTGTCAACGAGCAGCTTGCTGTAAGCGATCGTCCGGATTTGACAGCCGCGACGGTTGTTGTATCCGGCGGCCGCGGTATGCAAAGCACCGAGAATTTCGAATTGCTTTACCCTCTCGCGGACAAACTCGGCGCAGCGGTCGGCGCGTCGCGGGCAGCGGTCGACGCGGGGTTTGCGCCAAACGACATGCAGGTCGGCCAGACTGGAAAAATCGTCGCGCCGCAGCTTTACATTGCCGTCGGCATTTCCGGGGCGATCCAGCATCTGGCGGGCATGAAAGACTCGAAGATCATTGTCGCAATCAATAAGGACGCAGACGCTCCCATCTTTCAGGTGGCGGACTACGGTCTCGTGGCCGACCTTTTTCAAGCCTTGCCCGAGCTGCAAAGCGCCGTTTGAGCGAAGCCGTCAAACCAGCACATCAACACTGGACACAGAAAGGAACGCGACATGACGGGCCTCACGCAAAGACTTGCCGATTTCACGGTGAAGACGCGGTTTGACGATCTGCCATTACCCGTTGTAACCGAGAGCAAGCGACTTCTTCTCGACACGCTCGGCTGTGCGCTGGGAGCGGTCGGTACGGATAGCGGCCGCATCGCCCTCGAATACGCCAGTATGCTCGGGGGAAATCCCGATGCGACCGTTCTCGGGAAGACACACCGCAGCTCGGTCACCGCGGCCGCATACGTCAATGCACGCCTGGCCAATGTGCTGGATGCGGACGACACTTTCCCAACGTCGACGCATTTCGGCAACGCGACCGTCTTTTCAGCATTGGCGCTTGCCGAAGCGTATCGACGCAGCGGACGCGAATTGCTAACCGCCATAGCCGTCGGCTTCGACGTCGGCGCGCGGATCGGCAGCTGGATGGGTGCTCCGATGCAGATCGAGAATGGCAAGGTGATCGGGTGGAACGAATTGGGGGGCCCAGCGGCGACTATTACATGGGCCGCAATCGGCGCCTCGACGAGCATCGCTGGCCTGGACGCGAAGCAAGCGAATCACGCGTTTGGCATCGGCGGAAGTAACTCGCCGCAGCCGACGCTGCGAAAGTGGGCGGAATCGGTCGAGCAGCCCATGTACAAGTACGCTGACGCCGGCTGGTGCGCCGAGATCGGCGTATCGGCGGCGATGCTTGCCCGCTTGGGCAGTACTGGATTTAAGGACATTCTCGACGGACAGAACGCCTTCTGGAAATTCTACGGTTCGCCTAGTCACGACGATGAAGCGCTTATGGCCGGCCTCGGGACCGACTGGCAGATTCTCAACACCACCTACAAGCCGTGGCCATGCTGTCGCTGGATTCATCACCCGCTCACCGCCTTTACCCAGTTGTGGGCCCAGCACCAACTGCGGCCAGAAGAAATCGAGCGGGTTGTGGTGCGGGCGAACCCGTTTGCCCTGACCTCCATCTTCCGCTAACAGCAGCCCCGCGATCCTCTTAGAGCGGAATTCAGCCATGCTCATGCGGTCGCCGAACATGCCATACGCCGCGCGAATCGTCATTTTCCC
>CAYPWK010000039.1:0-8754 GCA_964414365.1 uncultured Burkholderia sp. | reverse complement strand
ACGACGGCCCGCCCGGCCCGAGATGCTACGAGCACCAGACGATGCGCGACGACCGCATCGCCGCATTCCGCAACCGAGTCGAGGTTGTATCTGAGCCCACGTCCTCGAACATCGCGGAATGGATGACAGGGGGTCAATGGCGCGGTGTGCCCGGCGGCGTTGACATCCATGCGCGTGGACAGATTTTCAGTGCCACCGCCGATCACTCAATTGGCGATCCGTGGACGCCCGCCACGCTCTTCTCGGATAAACAGCTCCAAAGCAAGTTCAACGTGATGATCGGTCTTGACGAATGCGGCGAAGGAGCACCGGCACTTGCGAATGCGGCAAAAGACGTGATCGCAGCGATTATGACGCTCGATGAAGGTCCGGTCAGCGGGCTTGCCGACAGCTTGACGAGTTTGGCTCGGGAGATGCCAGGCGCGGCCGGATAGCGCACTAGTTGGAGGGCGCTGTGGCGCCCTCTTCTCATCCAACCGCAGCCATTCTCACCGATTCGTGTGCGGCAGGCCCGATGCAATACGCGACCTCTGCTTCGAGCACCGGAGTGTTGCTTACGTCGCACTCCATCTTGCAGGCGAGTACCCAGTGGCCCAGTTTTCCTGTCATAGCGACGGTTTTGACTGTCACATCTAGCCGCACGCTCGAATCGACAGGAACCGGCCCGAGAAAGCGCAGCCGGTCGATGCCGTGAACGATATTCATGCCGATGTCCTCAAGCACACACACGTCGTGCAACAAGGGCACGATAAGGCTCAGTATCAGTGTGTTTTGAGCGACGGGTTTGCGAAAAGGCCCGCGTCTGGCCCGTGATTCATCGACGGATATCCAATCCCAGTCGTCGGTGGCCGACGCGAAGGCATTGATCATGTCCTGACTCACTTCCATCCAGCTGCTCTTGCCCAAATGGAAGCCCGAGTAGGCCTTGATCCCTTCGATACCTCTCAGCAGTATCGGCACGTTGCTCTCCCGTAAAAGCCGGCGCGAACGCGTCGCTTCACTCCCACGACTGGCAGGCGGCGAGTCGTGCTTCATTGCCCTCGCCGAGGCGCGGCGCCGGCTTTTCAGGCTTCAATAGATGGCCATTGAAACGAGCCGGATAGCGTATCGCGCGAACGGTGCCGGCTGGTGTCTTCAACTCCGAATAGAGTTCGTTATGAATGACCTGCGGATCGTCGAAATGCGCGCGAGGTTCGTTGACCGGCCCTGCCGGCACATCCAGCTCGCGAAACCGCTCGAGCCATTCCGCGGTGGTCTTCAGTTTCAGCGGACCCGCCACGCGTTCGAAAAACGCGTGAGTCATTTCCTTGCGGTCCTGGATCTGTTTGAGCTCGTCCTTCCATTCCGGATGGCCGATCGCCTCGAGCGTCCTGCTCAGCTGTTTGCCCGATACCGGCGACAGCACCATGTAGCCGTCGCGCGTCGCCATCACGGGCTGTGGCGCGAGCGTGACGCCAGCCTTGTCGTCGACGAAAGTCTGGTTATGAAACATGTCGGGAAAGTTGTAGTACGCGATGATGTCGAGCATCGACGTTTCCAGGTGCACCGCCTGCTGCGACCGGTCGCGCGAAATCAGCCCGGAAAGCGCCATCTGCGCGGCGAATACCGCCGCCACCTTGTCCGCGAGAAACGTATTGGTCGCGCGTGGTTCCCCACCGGCGGCCTCGTAGCTCATCAATCCAGCGCGGCCCTGAATCAGCGCATCGAACGCAGGCTCAGTCGCCAATACGCCGTCCGGACCGTAGCCGGTAATAGAGAGCTGGACAATGCGCGGGTTGAGCGCGCTGACCTGATCAAAACCCAAGCCCAACGAGGCCGACACATGCGGCCGCCAGTTTTCGATGTAGATGTCCGCATCGCGCAGCAGTGTTTTAAACTTCGCGAGGTCGTCCGGCGACTTCAGATCCAGTACCACGCTGTCTTTGCCGCGGTTGGAATTGGTCCACACCGTACCGACACCTGCCCAGCTGTGGCCGAAGTTGCGGTACGGGTCGCCCGACGGCGGCTCTACCTTGATCACATCGGCACCGAGGTCGGATAGCATTTGCGCGCAGAACGGGCCGGAGATGTAACTGCATGCTTCGACGACTCTGACGCCTTCCAGCGGTCGAAGAAAGTCACGGCCCGCGCCGGTCATGTTTGAGTTGGACGCAGATGTCATGAATGCAGCTCCCTTTCCTTTGCACGAAGTTGGTTTGACGCAGTGACCTCGCGCAGATGAGCCAACGCGAGAACGGTATCGAGTGTTGGCGTGCGCAGATCCGTGAGTTGGCGTACGGCGTCCAGCGAACGCTGCAGCGGGGCCAGCTCGAGCGGCCGACCCGCTTCCAGGTCCTGCAGCATGGACATCTTGTGATGTGGCGCACTGAGCGTCAGTGCGATCCGTTTGCCGGGATCGGGGCCGATATCGAGTTTCATTGCCGCTGCGAGCGCGTCGGCCTCGCGCATCATCGTCTCAACCAACGGTACGATGCGCGCGGTATCGCGCATTTCGCCCAGCGTTCCCTGCGTGAGCATCGCCACCGGATTCCAGCACAGACTATTCACGAACTTCACCCAGATAGCCGCACGGATATTCTCGTTGACCTTCGCTGGAATACCACTCGCGTTCAGCAATTCGCTCAGGCGGTTGGCTCGTTCCGAGGGACGCCCATCCAACTCGCCTATCGGGCAGCCGGCCTTCGTGCCGTCTTGCGACACGACGCCTGGCTCGAGCACATGCGCGCCGATCCAGTACACACAACCCAATACCTGCGCAGGCGGAATGGCATGCCATTGCCGCGCGCCTGGATCTATCGCGGGCAACTGACTGTCAGGGAAAAAGTAATAGGGAATGCCGGTGGTCGGCGGTAGCACCACCGTATCGGAATCCATCAGTGCACGGATCTGCTCGAGTGCATCATCGACCTGATGCGTTTTCAGAGTGACAAATACGTAATCCTGCACGCCGAGCTCGCGCGTATCCTCAACGGCATTCACGCATACCTTGAAGTCTTCCGTTGCGGTAATCACACGCAGTCCACGCTTGCGAATTGCGTCGAGTGTCTTTCCGCGCGCGACTACGCTGACCTCGCACTGTCCAGCGCGAGCCAGATGGCCAGCGATATATCCACCGATCGCACCACCTCCGAAAACACACACCTTCAACATCGCTCTATCTCTCTCAGGCAACTAATGTGATACGGCCTTCGCCTCAATGCCTCGGACTCCAACACGCGGAAGCCGAACGATGAACAGAAGATAAGGTGCGCTCAATGATTGGGGAAATACTAAAAATCGATGGTTCGAGCGTATCGGCGTATAGCTAGGCGGCAAGTCCGTCGCACGGCTAGCACCGGTCACGACCGCGCTCGCGCAGCGGATGTATCCGTCTGACGATAACGCCGGACACCTCGATCGAGACGGTTTGTAAAGTTAAAGAGATGATTGCTTATGGAACATCTCGCGCTATTTCGATAACTTGTTGAACACGAACCCCGGCAACGCAACGAAGCGAGCGGCGCACCGGACAAGAAATGCCTACTCATAGGCATCGAAAAACGGAGACATGCATGAGCAAACTCAGCGACAGAGTGGTGATCGTCACCGGCGCGGCCCAAGGCATGGGCCGGGCGATCGCGATCGAAGCGGCCCGCCAGGGCGCGGGATGGGTCACTCTGGCCGATCTGCAGGAAGACAAAGGCATGGCGGCTGCCGAAGCGGTCAAGGATGCCGGAGCGAACGCCCTGTTCATCAAAACCGATTTGTCCAAGAGCGATTCGATCCGTCACATGGTCGAAGAAACGGCCGCTCAGGCAGGTGGCATCGACGTGTTGGTGAACAACGCCGGCATCACCGACGATGAACTCACCGGCCGCGCCCCCACCATCGAAGACCTCCCGGAAGATGTCTGGGACACCGTGATGAACGTCAATCTCAAGGCGATGTGGCTAGCGTCGAAATTCGCCGCCCCCTATCTGCGCAAATCCGCACGCTGTCCGGCGATCGTCAACGGCGCGTCGGTCGCGAGCACGGTCGCGTATCCGGGTCTGCCGGCGTATGCGGCCAGCAAAGGCGGTGTGGTGATGCTGACCAAAGCCATTGCGCTCGATCTCGCCGACGCGGGCATTCGCTGCAACGCCTACGTGCCAGGCGCGATCGATACGCCAATGCTCAGCCGAAGTCTCGCCCACGCATCCGATTTCGAAAAGGCCCGTGCGCGCCTGTGGGGCACGCATCTCATCAAGCGTCTGGGCCAGCCGGAGGAAGTCGCCCGCCTCGTGTGTTTTCTCGCCTCGGACGAAGCCTCGTTCTCAACGGGCAGCACGTTCGGGGTGGACGCCGGCACGCTGGCATGGCGTGGCGTTCACTAACGCCATCCGAGTGTCAATCACGATGAACATCGCCTATTGGCTGCGCCTGCTCAGCCTGGCGCTTTACATGACGGACGCAGGTCGCGTGACATTCGATCCCGCGCTCGTGAGCGAATATGCGGGCCGCGCCGCGGCCGCCCCTCGCTCGATCCGTTAGCGATACGGCCGCAAATCAGGAGCACGAATATGAACATGCGCCAACTTCAATACTTCCTCGCGGTAGCTGCCGAATTGAACTTCACGCGTGCGTCCGAGCGAGTGAACATTGCGCAGCCCGCGTTGAGCGCACAAATCATTTCGCTCGAAGAGGAACTCGGCACCGCGCTGTTCACGCGGGAAAAACGCAAGGTGCTGCTGACTCCAGCCGGCGAAATCCTGGTCGAACACGCTCAACGCGTGCTCAACACAGCCTCCGCCGCGATTGCCGCAGTGCGCGCTTCACGACGCGGGGCCCGGGCGCACCTCATTGTCGGATCCATCTATACCGCGATTTACTGCTTTTTGCCGAACACGCTACGCCTGTTCAAGTCGCTTGCGCCCGATTCCGACGTCAGTCTGCAGGAGATGACCATTTCCCAGCAGATTGCCGCACTCAAGGAAGGGGCGATCGAAGTCGGTCTGGTACGCGGCCATGTCTACGACCACAACATCGTGACCGAGCTGCTTTATCGCGAACTGCTGGTCGTCGCCGTTCCTGCCGGAAGCGAATACGACGTCCCAGGCCCCGTCAATCTGCGCGACCTCGCCAGCTGGCCTCTGATTGCCGTGGCGCGCGGCACGGCAACGGAACGCGGCTATGGCGACCGCATCCTCGATATCTTCGAAGACGAGAATTTGAAGCCGACGATCGCCAAGGAAGCCCACGACATGCACACGTCCGCCTGTCTCGTGGCAGCAGGCGTCGGCGTCGCGGTGGTGCCGGCCGTCATGCAGTTGATGCAGCCACTCGGTGTCGCTTACCGGCCGCTGAATGCGGATACGCCTGGCGTATCGTTGTCGCTCGCGTGGCATAAGGATCGCGTGCCGCCATTGCTCAACGCATGGCGTGAAGCCGCGCGTGCGAACGCGGCGGAACTGACTGCCCGGCACCCACAGTATTTCTTCGATACCTCGCGTCCGGATCTGATCGAGCAGGCCGCGTAAGCTCAGTGTTCCTCGTCGAGCCAACGCTCGAGCGCCTCGCTGTGTTCGCCGAGCAGCGGCGCTCCCTGCACTTCTTTCGAGGCTGCGCCATGAAAGCGGACCGGCGAGCGCAGCTCCAGGTAATCGCCTTCCGTCGCATGGGTCTTGCGCCTGAAAAAACCGACGGCTTTTAGATGCGGGTCATCGAACACATCGTTCAATTCTTTTACTTCAACGGCCGGAATATCGTGCTGTGCAAGCAGCTCGAGCCAATAACGTACCGGCTTGTCGGCGACGATCTTCGTCAGCTGCATCTGCATGCGGTCCAGCGCATTGAAGCGCTCCCGTGCGGTTGTGAGCCGCTCACGTTCCAAGAACCCCGTTTGATCGGCGACTTCGAAAAAGCGCACCCAGCGCGCATCGGTATAGGGGGCGATCGACAGGTAGCCGTCCGCGCATTTCACGGGCTGACGCAAGGGGTCGAGCTGCCGCGGATAACCCGCGGGATCATTGGGCGGCAGGAAGGCGCGCCCGTATAGATGATCCTGCAGCAGGAAATGGGTGAAGCTTTCGAACATCGGCACTTCCACTTCTTGCCCGAGTCCGGTCCGCTCGCGATGCAACAGTGCGCCGAGTACCGCGTAGACGGCATGCAAGCCGGCAACCTTGTCGGCCATCGCCATCGGCAAAAAGCGCGGCACCGGATTGCCGTCGGTGCGCGGCAAAAGGCTGGCCGCGCCGGACGCCGCCTGGATGATGTCGTCGTAAGCAGGCTTACCCGCGAGTGGGCCGCCCTCGCCGAACCCCGAGCAGTGCACGTAGACGAGATCGGGGCGAATGGTCCTGGCCGCTTCGTAGCTCAGACCCAGCCGCTTGATCGCATCGCTGCGAAGATTGTGAATAAACACATCGCATCGCTTCAACAGGCGATTCAGTGCGGCCATTCCTCGTGGCGTCTTTAGATCCCAGACCACCGAGCGTTTCCCACGGTTTAGCGTCATGTGCGCCGGCCCCATACCGCGTGTCGCCGCGGGACGTCCCACACGACGAATCTCGTCGCCGCAAGACGGCTCGATCTTGATCACGTCCGCGCCCATTTCAGCGAGCGTAGCCGTGCAGTACGGGCCGAAGATCACCGACGTCATATCGAGTATGCGGATGCCTTCGAGGATCGGAGAAGCCTTCGTCATGTCGTTGCCGTTTTCCCGTTTCGTCGGTCGTCAAGTCGTCACTGCTCCAGCGAGCAACGACTTGAGGTCGAACGTGATATCCGCTGCCTGCGCACGCGACGGACTGATCCGCCGCTGCAGCATGCGCCGCGCCGCCGCGTGATCAGCGGGACGGTTGAACGATTCAACTGCCGTCAGCCGATGCTGCCGGTAACGGAAGATCGAGAATGCCCCACTAGCGGGATCGCCACGCAGCACGCTCGCGTCGAGCCTGCGCGCGACGCCGGCAATCTGCAGTCGCATGCCACCCTGATCGCTCCAGAACATTGGCACCTCGTCATAGCGTGGCGCGTCGGCTGTACCCATCATGCGCCGTGCGAGATAGCACGCCTGGTTCACTGCGTTCTGGACCGATTCGAGTCGCAGCCGATCGCCGCCGTCGAATGCATATGGAAACGCCGCGCAGTCGCCGATCGCGGAGATCGCGGGATCGGTGGTGCACAGTTGTTCGTCGACCATGAAGCCGTTGAATACTGGCAGGCCGCATGCCAGTCCAAGCTCGCTGTTCGGCACGACGCCGATCGCAATCAGTACGAGATCGGCCTCGAGCAGGCTTCCGCCTGCGAGCTTTACCGCGCGAATACGGCCGCTTTCGGAACTGAAACCGTCGACGCGCGCATTGAACGTAAACTGCAGGCCCGACGCGCGATGATGCTGCAAGCATGCTTCGGACATTTCGACCGATATCGCGCGCTTCATCACCCGATCGACCGACTCGACGACATGCACGTCGCAACCTTGCGCGACGGCGACACTGGCGACCTCGAGCCCGAGAAAGCCCGAACCAATCACGACGACGCGACGCGAATTGCGCAACGCAGAGGTGAGGGCCGCGGCATCGGCAATGGTGCGCAGCGAGATGACCCCGCGCATCGGCTCGCTCAGGGCAGGAAGTGGCCGGTTGCGCGCACCCGTCGCGAGAACCAGATGGTCGTAGTCCAGCGTTGTGCCGCAGGACAGTCTCACGCGCTTGAGGCGGCGCTCGATGGCTTGCACGTACGCACCGGGCAGCCGCTGGATGCGTTGTTCATCGAACCACTCGGACGTTTCCAGATGCAACTCATCGTCGGCGACATCACCGGACAGATACGACTTGGACAGCGGCGGCCTTTGGTATGGCAGGCCCGGCTCATCGCCAATCAGACAAATCGCGCCGTCATAACCCTCGGTGCGTAGCGCGCTCGCTGCCTGGACACCAGCCTGGCCCGCACCGACGATCACGACCGAGCGCGGGAGCGCCATCACAGCCCGGTCTCCCGCGCGGTATCGTTGTCCGCGATCTTTTCGACCTTGATTGCTTTGGACGGACATTTGCGCGACGCGCCCAGCACTTTTTCGTAGAGCGCCTCGTCCGGCGACGTCTGCAGCAGTTTGACGACGCCATCCTCATCGCGCTGATCGAACACCTCGCTCGACGACAGCACGCACAATCCCGCGCCGACGCACACGTTTTGATCCACGGACACCCGCAGTTTGAAGCCGCTGTTCGACATGTCTCACTCCATTTTGTCCGGATGCACCGGAACAATCGATATTCACCAGGTCACCGGCAGCGATTCGAGCCCCTGCACGAAGTGATCGCCCTTGCCCTTGATCTGTTCCTGCGGAACGGCAAACCGCAGCGTCGGAATGCGCTGGAACAGCGTGGCGAACACCACTTGCAGTTCGACGCGCGCGAGCGGCTGTCCGAGACACTGATGAATGCCGTAACTGAACGCCACGTGGTGATCGGCCTTGCGCGTGATGTCGAATTTGTCCGGATTCTCGAACGCCCTCGCATCGTGATTTGCGCCTGAGATCAGCGCGATGACGCCTTCGCCCTTGCGAATCACTTGGCCCGCCACCTCCACGTCCTCCAGGGCGACCCGGAACGCGTTGTAATGGACGATCGTGTGGAACCGCAGCATCTCCTCGACGGCACCGCGCAACAACGAAGGATCGTTGCGCAGCAACTCGAGCTGATCGGGGGTCGTCATGTGGCGGTGTGCGCGGGGGGCGGGGTGGGGGGGGGGGGGGGGGGGGGGGGGGGGGGGGGGGGGGGGGGGGGGGGG
>CAYPWK010000038.1:8469-22198 GCA_964414365.1 uncultured Burkholderia sp. | reverse complement strand
CCCTTACAAGGCGTAGGTCGGGAGTTCGAGCCTCTCAGCACCCACCATTTCCGTTCGCGATTCGCTTTCAAGCAGTTCCGTTGTGATCTGCTGTAGTACCGGGAAACCCGCATGGCTATTGGCTCTGCGGGTTTTTTGTTGTTGCTCGAGCGCCTGGGCAAGTCCGCTGGCTACCGCCTGAATCCGGACTTTTATCGTTGTATCTTTCGTTGGTCCCATGTCCGCCCACGGGTCGCCTGGCAAAGCACCCCCACGTCGGGTCGCCACGTTATGCCTATGGAGCTGGACATACCCGGCCTGCGGTCCTGGCCGCTCGATCGGCGCCTTGCAGATCGCCTTCCATACCATCATCGTTGCGCGCCGGAATTCAGTCTCGACAGAGCGACTCAGCTAGAGGCGCTCTGGCCTTTTCCGTTTTGCTGCGCCTAGACGCGGCTCCTTAACGGGGCCACTCGTCATGCTCGTCGTTGAACAGCTCGGCAACGACGCCGCGCAGCCATATCGTCCGCGCATCGTTGTGATACTTGCGATGCCAATGCTGCTTGAGGTCGAAGCGCGGTAGCGGGAGGGGCGGTTCGGCGAGCGTAATGGACGCGTGCTCGGCCGCGTAGGCGAAGCCTATCGCATGCGGCACCGTCGCGATGAGATCGGTGCGCGAAAGGATGAACGGCAGACTCATGAAGTGAGAGGTCTCCAGCACGGCGCGCCGATGGATGCGGTGCTTCTCCAAATACTTTTCAAGAACCTCCTGGCTGCGGCCCTCGGCACGCACGACGGCATGGCCGCTTCGAACGAAAGCATCGAGCGTCAGTGGCCGCTTGGCGAGCGGATGGCCGCTGCGCATGAGGCAGATGAACCGGTGCGAGAAGAGGCGCTGCTGGAAAAAATTGTTGCCCGACAGATCGGGAAAGTAGCCGATCGCCAGATCGACATCGCCGGCCGCCAGTCCACGTTCGAGGTCCGCCGGCGGCAAAGACAACGAGCGCAGATTCGCGTTCGGCGCGCGTTGGGCGAAGAGCTGTAAAAGCCGCGGCAGAAACACGATTTCGCCGACATCGGATAACGCAATCGAGAACGAGCGCGTCGTCGTGGCCGGGTCGAACTGCTGCGTATCGAGCACGCCGCGTTGGATATGGCCCAACGCCTCGCGCGCAGACGGGATCAACGAAAGTGCGCGCGGCGTAGGCTCCATGCCGCGGGAAGTCCGCACGAACAACGGATCGCCGAAAAATTCGCGCAGTCGGGCAAGGGCCGTCGAAACACGCGGCTGGCTGACGCCGAGCATTTGCGCCGCCCGGCTGACGTTGCGCGCCTCTTCCATCGCCACGAGGTAGGGAATCAGGTTCAAATCGAGATCTTGCATAGCCGTTAGCGCCGCTGTCGGGCTCACCCCTTTATCAAAATTACGCATACAAGATATCCGCAAAATCGCGTTGCCGTATATTGGGGTGCGCCCGAGAATTCCCCTCAGCCAATCATTCGAAGTACGGACATTGAGGGGACGTCAATGAAGACTCAGGTGGCAATCGTCGGCGCTGGGCCGGCAGGCCTACTTCTTTCCCATCTCTTGCGGCTGCAGGGGATCGACTCGATCGTTGTCGAGACGCGCTCGCGCGAGTACTGCGAGAACCGCATTCGCGCCGGCGTGCTTGAACAGGGCACGGTCGATACGCTCGTCGAGGCCGGGCTCGGTGCCCGCATGCAGAGCGAGGGACTCGTGCACCACGGCATCGAGCTGCTCTTCGAAGGCAAGCGGCATCGCATCGACATGACGGCGTTGACGGGCGGCCGGTCGATTACGGTCTATGGTCAGCATGAAGTGGTGCGCGCGACCTGATCGCGGCAGCGATCGATGAGAGGCAGCGCGTTCTCTTCGACGTTACCGACGTATCGCTGCACGAAGTCCGCAGCGAGCAACCGTATGTCCAGCTCGTTCATCAAGGCGAGCGGATGAGCATCGATTGCGAGTACATCGCGGGGTGCGACGGCTTTCACGGCGTTTCACGCGCGTCGATTCCGGCCGACGTTTTGCGCACCTACGAACGTGTCTATCCGTACGCATGGCTTGGCATTCTCGCCGATGCCCCACCGTCGGCCGACGAGCTCGTCTATGCGCATCACGAACGCGGTTTTGCGCTGTTCAGCATGCGTTCGCCAACTATCACACGCCTCTACCTGCAATGCCGTCCTGATGACGATCTCGCAGAGTGGTCGGACGCACGTATCTGGGCCGAGCTGAACACACGCTTTGAAAACGACGAAGGCTGGTTGCCGAATGCAGGTGCGATCACGCAAAAAAGCGTCACACCGATGCGCAGCTTCGTTGCCGAGCCGATGCAGTACGGACGACTTTTCCTCGCGGGCGATGCCGCGCACATTGTGCCGCCCACGGGTGCAAAAGGGATGAACCTCGCCGTGGCCGACGTCCGTGCGCTGTCACGGGCCCTCGCTGCCCGGTACCAGGATGGCAGAACCGATTTACTGGAGTCGTATTCGAAGACGTGTCTCGAACGCGTGTGGCGAGCCGAACACTTTTCGTACTTCATGACGAACATGCTTCATCCGTCGTTCGACGAATCGCCGTTCGTCAATCGACTGAAGCTGTCGGAATTGAAGTACGTCACGAGTTCCGCCGCCGCAGCTCAGTCGCTCGCCGAGAATTACGTCGGCCTGCCGTTTGCGGACTAGCGAGAGCGAAGAACAGGCACGAGGCCTCGAGACACGCCGGTCAATTTGAATCAGCGCGTGCACGGCGGTAGTGGATATGGGCCGGCACCTGCAAAGAGTCCGGCTTTCCCTCGCCCTCGAGCATGCCAATCACGCGTTGCAAGCTCTGCGCCGCGAGCTCACGGCTATCCTGAACGATGGCATCGATGGTAAGCGGCAGGCAGTCGAGCAACTGGTGATCGTCGAATGTCATGAGGCGGCCAGGGGCGTGTCCGAGCTTATGCGCCTCGTTGATGAACGACAGCACGCCTTCGAGCAACGTGATCGAGCCTGCGAAAAGCGCCTCCGGATAGCGCCCGTGAGTGGCGAACCAAGCCTCCATCAGCACACGCCCCGATTCCCGGTGGTAGTCGCGCTCGAAAACCCAGTCTTCGCGCTCGGTCAAGCCGTATGTTGCCAGTGCCTGGCGGTAACCGGCCAATCTGTCGCGGCTCGCCGACAATTCGGGCTGACCGCCGAAGTAGATCACCTCGCGCGCGCCTTGCGCGAGCGCATCGCTGATCAGCGCGGCAACCGTCTCCGTCGCGTCGGTCACGACATAGGGAATGCCGGTGTCGTCGACGCGCCGATCGGCAAAGACGAACGGCAAGCGCTTGGTCCACTTCTGATAGCGCTTCGGCTCGGCAGTGCAGGGCACCACGATCATGCCGTCGACCTGATGCGAAACGAGATGCGCAATGCCTTCGGTTTCGCGTGTGGGGTCCTCATCGCTCGTCACGACGACCAGCTGATAGCCGTATTCATGACGGCATAGGGTCTCCATGGCCTGGGCAAGCGCCGCATGGGCCGAGTTCGTGAGGTCGGGGATGACGAGGCCGATCGTGTTGCTGCGGCGCGAGCGCAGCGCGCGGGCCGATTGCGAAGGCGTGAAGTGATGCTCTTTCGCCACTTGCAGCACACGCTCGACGGTGGCGGCCGAGATCCGGTAGCGCTCGGCATAACCGTTGAGCACCATACTCGCCGTCGTGCGAGAGACGTTCGCGAGGCGGGCAATGTCGTCGATGGTGAGGCGCTCGAACTGAGTCACGCTGGCTTGTCCTCGAACTGCCGCCATCGGCAGCGAGCCGACGGCGGCTTCGGTCATGCGTCGATGTCGATGGTCGCTCGATGCGGGACCTCAATCGTACTACCCACGGACGGCAGACTGCAGGTTTCCCGTCGCGAGGCCTTACTGCTTATAAAGGTTAAGCGGAACGTGAATGAGCTTGTCGACGGGTTTGCCCTGCGCGAGCTTCATCGCCGCCTGCACGCCGTACTGGCCGATCAGCTCCGGCTGCTGCTGCACGGTCGCCGCCATGGTGCCGGCCTTGACGGCGGCCATGGCGTCGTCGGTCGCGTCGAAGCCGACCACGACGATGTTCTTGAGCCCTGCAGCCTGAATCGCCTTCACCGCACCGAGCGCCATTTCGTCGTTCTGCGCGAACACGCCCTGAATGTCCTTGTTGCCCTGGATGATGTTTTCCATGACCGAGAGGCTCTTGGCGCGATCGAAATCGGCCGGCTGCTTCGTGACGATCTTCACGCCGTTGTCGGCTTCGATCGACTTGTCGAAACCGTCGCCGCGCTCGCGCGCTGCAGAGGAGCCGGGGATACCTTGCAACTCGACGACGTTGCCCTTGCCGCCAAGCTTTTGCAGCATGAACTGGGCAGCCATCTTGCCGCCTGCCGCGTTGTCCGAGGCGATATGAGAGCTGACCTCGGCGCCGTTCACGCTGCGATCGAGCGAGACGACCTTGATGCCCTTATCGGTCGCTTCCTTGACGACGTTCGCAACGGCCGAGGAATCGGTCGGATTGATCAGGATGACACCGACTTTCTTCTGGATCAGGTCCTCGACGCTTGCCTGCTGCTTGGCCGGATCATTCTGCGCATCCACGGTGATCAGCGTAACGCCTTCCTTCTTCGCCTCATCCTCGGCGCCTTTCCTCAACGAAACGAAGAACGGATTGTTGAGCGTCGAGATCGACAGGCCCAACGTAACGGCGCTGCCTGCGCTTCCCGACGCCGGGCCGGTAGCGGCGGCGGCCGTATCCGGTCCTTGCTTCGAGCACGCGGCGATGCAGATGACGAGGAGGATCGCGAGGAGGGGCGAAAGGATGCGTTGCATCGGTTATCTCCTGCTTCTGTATATGGCATTCGCCGGTGGCCGGCCAGCACGCGAGCGATGTCGCGGTTCAGATACCCGAGTTTTTCATGGATGATTCTTGAGAAACGCTTCGAGCTCGGTGAGCGTCGGCATCCCGCCTTGCGCGCCAGGGCGCGTGACGGAGAGTGCGCCGGCAGCGTTCGCTCGCCGCATCGCTTCGGCTGCGCCGAGGTTCCAGAACGACGCCAGCGCGCCGTTGAACGTATCGCCGGCACCCGTCGTATCGACGACGTCGACGGAAAAGCCCGGCTGATGCACGAGCTGGCCATCCGGCGTGATGTAATAGGCGCCTTCCTTGCCGAGCGTCATCGCGATGCGGCCGGGCATTCTTTGCAGCACAGTCCGCCAGTCGGCGCCCTGTGTCTGCAGGGCGGTGGCGAGCTCGTGCTCGTTGGGCGTGATGAGCGTGGTCAGCTCGAGCAACTCGTCGGGCAGGGCGACAGCGGGCGCCGGATTCAGGAAAAACGGCTTGCCGTGCGAGCGCGCCATGCGTGCGGCGTGACATACGGTCGAGAACGGTATCTCGAGCTGGGCCAGGACGACGTCGGCATCGCGAAACGCTTCTTCGGCGCGATCGATGTCTGCCGCCGACAACTCATGATTGGCCCCCGGCACGACGATAATCGCGTTGTCGCCGGCCGATAGCGTGATTGCGGCGATTCCCGTGGCCTCTCGGCCCGTCGAGACCCAGCGCGTGTCGATGCCTTCGCGAGCAAGGATGGTCTTCATCTGCTCGCCGAATCCATCGGCACCGACGCAACCGATCAGCGTGACTTCAGCGCCGAGACGCGCCGCGGCCACCGCCTGGTTCGCGCCCTTGCCGCCCGGATATAGCGCAAAGCGCTTTCCGAACAACGTCTCGCCGAGCCGCGGAAACTGGTCCGTCTCGGTCACGAGATCCATGTTGATGCTACCTACCACCACAACGCGCGCCATCGCGGCTCCTCCGCTCGCTGAGTACTGCGATGCCGGGCGACGTGCGCGGCATTCGATTTAACGCAGCTAAAACGTAATCAGCTCTGAAGTCGCTTTATACCAGACTCCCGGTTCGAAGTCACACTGGGGAGTGACCCGAGGCGGCAGGATCGTCGGCGGGCGATCGCGCGATCAGACGATGTCGTCGACAACGCCACCGTCGACGCGCAACGCCGCACCCGAAGTTGCCGACGCTTGCGGCGACGAAACGTAGACGACCATGCTCGCGACCTCGTCGACGGTGGCCGCGCGCTGGATCACCGAGCTGGAACGATGGGCCATGACGAATTCCTTGCCGATCTGCTCGAGCGTCTTCCCCGTCTTCGCGATCTCGTCCTTCATCATTTCGGCGAACCCGTCGGACATCGTCGGTCCCGGAAGCACCGAATTGACCGTCACGCCGGTGCCGGCCACGCGCTTCGCCAGCCCGCGTGCGATCGCGAGCTGAGCCGTCTTCGATACGCCATAGTGGATCATGTCGGCTGGAATGTTTCGTGCCGATTCCGAAGAAATGAAAACGACGCGACCCCAGCCGCGTTTCACCATGCCGGGCAGTAATGCGCGCGCGAGCCGCACGCCGGACATGACGTTGGTCTGCCAGTGCCGCTCCCAGACATCATCGTCGGCGTCGAAGAAATCGTGAGGCTCGAAGATGCCGGCGTTGTTGATGAGGATATCGACAGTGGGGAGGGCGCCGAGCAGCTTTTTTGCGCCGGCCGCGTCGCCAAGGTCCGCCGCGATGCCATGCAGCTGCGCGGACGGCGATAGCGCATGCAACTTATCGCTGGCCTTGCTTACGCTCGCTTCGCTGCGACCGTTCAGTACGACGGTCGCGCCGCTTTCGGAGAGTCCTTTGGCGATCGCGAAACCAATGCCGCCGGTCGATGCCGTAACGAGGGCTGTCTTGCCGGTAAGATCGATTTTCATCGGGGCTCCACAGTTTGGACAGGCACCCCCGATGTTAAGCGCAATGGACGAAACGCGTATCGCCAACCTACGATTGCCGATTGCCGGCAAGCTCCGACGTCCCGCGTAAAAGGCGCCGCCGGCAGGCGGTCAGAATGCGTGGCGCAAGCCGAGCATGCCGACAAACTGTGAGCGTCCGGAAGACGGCGTCGTATTCTGCGAGTCGCCCACCACCGCGACGGCATCGATGATGCTGGTTGCCGTGCTGCTTGCGCTGACGAGCGTCTTTCCACGTGCGATCTGATAAGCCTCGAGGGCGTAGATCGTCGTGCGCGCCGACAGGTTGTAGGTTTGCTCGAGCGACACTTGGTGATAGCGCGCGGCATCGCTGATGCCATTCGTTTGGCTCGCTCGCGTGTAGCTGTAGCCCGCGCCGACGGTGAGAGCCGGCGTGAAGCGGTAGGTCGTGATGACGCCGTAGTTGTTGAATACGCCTTCATTCCTGAAGAGCGATCCCGCACCCGGCGCGTACTGCACGTTGGAGTAATTGACGCCGATCATCCAGTTTTTCAGCGTGTAACGAGCCGCCGCTGCGATCAGCTGCACGCTTTGGGCTGTTGCATAGCCGCTATTGACGGGCGAGTTGACGGCAAAGCTGCCGAGCGCCTGGCTCGTCGAAATGTTCTTGAGCTTTACATAGCCGGCTGCGAACGCGAGCGGTTGGTACGCATAGCTGATCGCGGCGCTGAAGTTGCTGCCCGTCGCCACGCTGCCCGGTACGCCGCCAAGCGCATATTGCGCACCGAGCTGCAAGCCGGCGATCGTCGGCGACAGATAGGTGACGGAATTGTTGAAGCGCAGCGTCGTGTCGAGTGCGTCGACGTCCCCGGGGTGCGCACCCGTCGCACCGGTCAACACGTTGGTCGGCCCGAGCGCTCCGACCATCGAGAAGTACGGCGTGTATTGACGGCCCAACGTCAGCGTTCCGTAGCGGTCGTTGCTCAAGCCGACATAGGCTTGCCGATTGAAGAGCAACCCGGAACTCGAGAGCGCCCCGGTCAGCGAGTTGAAGCCGTTTTCCAGCCGGAAGATCGCTTTCGTGCCACCGCCGAGATCCTCGGCGCCGATTAGCCCAAATTTGCTCGCCTGCAGGTTGCCCTGGCTCATGTAGAAGTTCGATCGCCCGTGCTGATTGCTGACGTAGGCAAATGCATTATCGACGACACCATAAAGCGTCACACTGCTTTGCGCGAAAGCGCTCGTCGACAGCGCAGCGCCGGCGAGCGGCAGGCAAGAAAGGGTAAGGGCACGGCGCGTGGCGCGCTTGCGATCGTTCACTTTAAAGTCTCCGATTAAATGGCCGCCCGCAAGCGGAGCGGCCGACTCTGCTGTTTTTTTCCGTTGGCCAGTCGCTAAGCGCAGATGAGCGTCGCCATCCGCGTGTCGTTGATTGCCAGGTCGTGTCGCTTTACTCCGATGCCGTCACGCGCGCGGCAATCGAACGAGGAGGCGCCGCCAGTTCGCATCCACGCGATCGGAAGCGAGTTCCCCGTTGGAGCACGTCACAAGGCGGCTCTCGGCTGCGGGCAACCGCACTTCGATTTCGTCTTGCTCGCGAGGGAAGGAGCCGATGTAGGCGACGGACAGGCGAAGCGCCGTTGCATTGCTTTCGAGCGTGACGTCCCAGCGTCCCTGTTGGCCCGCGCGCCAGGCTTCGCTTTCGCCGTCGTCTTCAGTCGAACTGCCGCGCGCCGTGCCCGTTTCAGCAAACGGCAGCAGGATGAACGCGCGCCGGTCGGCGCGCTGCGTGAAGCTTTGCTCGGCCACGTTCAGCGCAATGCCGAAGCCTTCGCGAATCAGCATGACGGGCTCATCGAGCGGCGCGGGGAAGCGGACCACGTGTCCACCCTCGAAAGCCTCACCGCTCCAGTACGACAACCAGCGCGCGCCCGATGGCAGATAAACGTCGCGCGTGGTCTGCCCCGGATCGACGACAGGCGCCACGAGCAACGACGGACCAAGCATCATGTCGTCGCCGTCGAGGAGGCAGCGCGGATCGCTGGGGAATTCGGCGAACATCGGTCGCAGCACGGGCTCGTAAGCGTCATGCGATTGCCAGAGAAGATCGTAGAGATAGGGGATAAGGCGATAGCGCAGCTTGATCAGGCTGGCGATGCAGGGCGTCACGCGCGGATACATCCATGGCTCGTTGACAGTCCCGTCGTCGTTCCATGAATGGATGCTGAACCGGGGCAGGAAAATGCCGAACGCCACCCATCGTGCGAAAAGCTCGGGGTCGGGCGCCGGCCCCGAGAAGCCGCCGATATCATGGCCGCTGTTCGATACACCGGACATCGCGAGCCCAAGCCCCATCCTCAGGTTGAAGCGCAGCGTTTCCCAAGAGGTGTAATTGTCGCCGGACCAGGTCTGCACGTAGCGGTGCATGCCCACGCCGCCCGAGCGCGAGACGAGGAACGGGCGCGTCGACGGTGCGTGCTCACGTTGTGCATCGCGCGATGCGCGCATCATCGAAAGCGTTTGCAGTACCTTGGCTTCGCGCGCTGGACGGGGCTCGCCGAAGCCGCATGCGAGCGCATCGTCGGTCCAGATCTCGAATTCGTTGTTGTCGTTCCATGTCGCGGCGATGCCGTGGCTAAGCAAAGCGTCTTTGACGCGCGCTTTCCACCATGCAATCGTGGCCGGATTCGTGAAGTCGAGGTATGCCCCGACTTCGTCCCAAAACTGCACCCAGACCGGCTCGCCCTCGCTCGTTCGAATCAAAAGGCCGGCGTCGGCGGCCTCGCGAAACAACGGATGGTCGCGCAGCAGGCACGGCTTGATGTTCGCGCACAGGCGTACCCCGTGATCCAGATAATGGCTGACGAACGCGTCGATATCGGGAAATTTCTCACGGTTCCAGTGGAAGACGTAGCGCTTTGGCCCGATCGACGTGTAGCCCGACGACAGATGGAACGAATCGCAAAGGACGTCGTGCTCGCGGCATCGCTCGATGAACTCGTTCATGCGCCGCTGAGCATCGGGCGCGTCGGTATAGGTCATCGTCGAACCGGAGTAGCCGAGGCCCCACTTCGGCATCCAGGCTGGGCGCCCCGTCAGCCAGGTGAACCGGCGCACGGCCGCGAGCGGCGTACCGGGCGATGCAATGAAGTAGTAGTCGAGATCGCCGTGCTCGGCGATAAAGTGCCGATAGTGCCCATGATAGTTATCGAGCTCGCGCCCCATGTCGAAGTGGCAGTCGGCGAGCGTGTCGTAGAAGAGACCAAAGCCCGTCGCTGTGTTCGGCTGCCACGTCAGATAGAACGGAATGTGCTTATAGAGCGGGTCCGTCGTGCGCGCGCTATAGCCCATCGCATCGATGTTGCGCATCTCGTAGCGCTGACCCGCGCGATCGAGCGAGCCGGCGCGCTCGCCGAGGCCCACGTAGATCTCGTCAGAGCGCCGCTCCAGGTAGTGATAAACGCGCGAATCCCACCAGCCGAAGTTGTAGGCCTGCGTTTTTCGATCGCGCAACACGCTATGCCAACCTGCCTCATGCAGGATTTCCCATGAGCAGTAGCCGCCGTCGAGCGCAATCGCGAGCCGAATAAGCGATGTTTGAACGACGATGTGATCGCCGGCATTCGAAACGGAATAGTGCGGCTGCTCGAAGCCCGTCAAGTCGCGCCGGTCGCGGCCATCCAGCGGTACGTCTTCGGCGCCCGGCGCGATCGCCCAGGTGCGCGGGCCCCGCAATTCACCGTCGGGGAGCACGAGCACGCGAATGATATCGTCTGCAAGGACGAAGCATTCCATGCGGCAGCCGTCCGCCGCGGTCAGTACGACATGATTGTCGGTATGCGTCGCGAGCGTGAAGCGCGGACGTCGATCGAGCGAGGCCATGAGATTTCGATGAGTGGAGTGTCAGGCGATTTCAGGCGATGCTGGCATCGTGTTTCGGCGCGCGTGGTCGCGCGGCGCGGGTTACGCCGCGCATCAATACCACAAGCAAGGTCGCGCCGATAAGGTCGAACGCGCCGAGCGCGCCGAAGAGCGGACCGTAGCCGATCGAATCGGCAAGCTGGCCCACGAGCAGCGAAAAGCCGAGCCCGCCGATCCATGCCGCCATGCCCGCGAAACCGCTAGCGGTGCCGACTTCGCTGGAATCGAAGACGTCGGCGGCGAGCGTGTTGACGAGCGCCGAAATCATTTGATGCGCGAAGCCGCCAACGCAGAAGAGGGCGATCGCTTCATAAGGAGAACGAACGAATCCGATGCAGGCTGGACCGATCATCATCAGCGCGCCGAGTACGACACCTGCCACGCGCGACCAGATGAGCGGAAGGCGAAAACGCTTCATCAAAAACGGTGAGAGATAGCCACCGAAGAGTCCGCCGACGTCTGCCGCGAGGAAAGGCAGCCACGCGAAAAGCGCAATGCCTTTCAGGTCCATGTGACGCTCGGTGGCGAGATAAAGCGGAATCCAGAAGCTGAACGTTTGCCACGCCGGTTCGGCGAAGAAGCGCGCTTGAGCGATCGCCCAAAAGCGCCGTGTGCCGACGACATGACGAATGCCGCGTTTGGCGCCGGCCGGTGCCGTGATGGGGCTCTGGCCGCCCACGATGGCCGCGCGCTCTTTCGTCGAAATGCGTTTGTGATCGCCGGGGGAGCGGTAGAACGCGAACCAGATCGCGGCCCAGACGAAGCCGAGGGCGCCCGTGACGGCAAAAGCGCTTTGCCAGCCGTAGCGCAGCGACAGAAAGACGACGAGCGGCGGCGCTAAAAGCGAGCCCAGCGACGTGCCTGCATTGAAATAGCCCACTGCGACCGATTTTTCCCGATCCGGAAACCATTCGGCCACGACTTTCATCCCGGCAGGGATGGCCACGGCTTCGGACAGGCCCATCAGTCCGCGCAGTCCGGCGAGTGATAGCCATCCGCCCGCAAGGCCATGAAGACAGCCTGTAAGCGACCACAGCACGGCAAACACGGCAAAGCCGATGCGCAGGCCGATCAGGTCGACGATGAAGCCGCAGACGGGCTGCATGATCGTATATCCGACCTGGAAGGCGCCGACGACGTACGAATACTGCTGAGTGCTCATATGCAGCAGCGCTTTCAATTGCGGCGCCATGACGCCGAGCGCATTGCGCGACAGGTAGTTCATGATCGTGCCGAGACATACGAGCGCGATGATCCACCAGCGCAAGCCGACGATGGTTTTCAATTCCGTCTCCTTCCTCTCTCGATTCGCCGGGCGCCCCTTTGTTGCGGGGAGCGGCCAGGTGCGTGATCGAATTCGAACATTTTGGTTTCGTTATCGGTCATCGTACAGCCACGCGGTGAAAGGTGCACTAGGGAAAACCCCAGAGACGGAGCTGAAGCACCAAGCCTATTGGCTGGACTTCCGCTCAACGACAGGTCATCCGATGTCATATTTCGTCGATCAGCTGGCCCCGGGCTTTCGCTGGGCGGGCATATTCGTTCGAACTAACGCGTGTTCGTTTCCGAGCGATCGACGCGCTGACGGTGGGCGAAGGGAGAGGGGCCGGGAAGCAAGAGATGGCAGCGCGTTCGAGTAGGCGGCGCAGGGACGTTCGCGAGTGCGCCGCCGATTCGCGCACGGGCAACTGAGTGTTTGTTCAGGTCGAAGCGCTGTCGATCACGGTGGCGCTCGCCTTTTTGCTCCGCGTCTTGCGTTCCGCCGTATGCATCCGCGGCGAGCGACTGAATAGCTCGGCGACCCAGTCCGTGAAGACGCGCACCTTGCGCGGCAAATGGCGATTGCGTGGATACATGATGGAGATCGGCCGCGGCGGCGACGGATAGTTCTTCAGAAGTTCGCGCAACGCGCCGCTCTCGAGGTAGGGAACGAGAGGAAATAAAGCGCCTTTCAATAAGCCCAGGCCATGCACGCCGCAGCTCACATAGGCGTCCACCTCGTTGACGGCGACGACCCCCCGCATGTCGATCGTTTCGATCTTGCCGTCGGCGAGAAAGTCCCAGCTTCGTATCCGTCCCGTGTTGCTCGACACGTAATTGACGGCTACATGATCGCGCAAGTCTTCCAGCGTCTTCGGCTCGCCGTATTTCTCGAGATAGGCCGGCGCGGCACAAACCACGCGCGGCAGATTGCCGATGCGTCGGGCAACGAGCCCCGAGTCCTCCAGTTCGCCGGTGCGAATGACGCAGTCGACGCCTTCCTCGACAACATCGACCTGACGGTCGCTCAACCCCATTTGCACCTGAATGTCGGGATACGTGGCGAAGAACTCGGGCAGCGCCGGAATAATGACCGTCTTTGCGATCAACGACGGCAGATTGACCTTGACGGTGCCTTGCGGATTCAACTTCGCGTGCGTGAGCTCGGCCTCCATCTCCTCGACATCGGCGAGCACGCGCAGACATCGCTCGTAGTAGGCTTCGCCGTCCTCCGTCAAGCTGATGCTGCGCGTCGTGCGGTTCAGGAGCCGCGCGCCGAGATGCGCCTCGAGTGCCTGCACCGTTCTCGATACCTGCGGCGTCGCGAGTTGTAGCGATTCGCCAGCTTTTACAAAGCTGCGCGATTCCACCACGCGTGTGAAGATCTTCATTGCGTTGAAGCGGTCCATGATGGACATCCTCCGAAAAACACACTCGTATTGTTCTGTCCGTGGCACCAGTGAATTCTGAAATAGCTCATTTATCAACTGCCGCCGCGCTTCTACACTTGACTCACCAACTGCAAACAAGGGTGTTTGCAGCATCGTACAAGAGAGTGTCGGAGGTCATCATGAAGTCGATCATCAAAGCAGTCGCCGTTGCTATCGCGCTCGCGGGCCCGGCCGTGTCGTTCGCTCAAGCGGACAATCAGCCGCTGACGCGTGCTCAAGTGCGCGCCGATCTCGAGCGCCTGGAGAAGGCCGGCTACAACCCGAACGACTGGATTCATTACCCGGAGAACATCCAGGCTGCTGAAGCCCGTGTCGCGGCGCAAGA
>CAYPWK010000038.1:0-8369 GCA_964414365.1 uncultured Burkholderia sp. | reverse complement strand
CGGCGGCGGCGCCAAGTAGGGCGCCCGTTGCCGAAGTATCAAGGTTTCGGCGTGACTTGGCGAAGCGCAAACTGGGTCGTGCCGCGTAACCCTCCGAGCCGCTGGAGTTCCCGGTGGTCTTGCCCAGAACCGCGTTTCACGGTCTGGGCTTTTTTGACTTTATTTGCACGCAACCTCCTGCGTACGGTACGCGGCATCCGAAGCGGCGAGGGAGCCGACTTCGAATGCCCCCGTCACGCCGCATCCGGGCGGTTATGCGCGCGTTCGAATCAAACGAGCGTCAGCTTCACGTCGATGTTGTTGCGCGTCGCGTTTGAGTACGGACACACGATGTGGGCTTTCTCGATCAACGATTCCGCTTCTCCGCGGTCCATGCCGGGCAACGAAATCTTGAGCTCGACTTCGATGCCGAACCCATTCGGAATCGGGCCGATGCCGACGCTCCCGTCGATCGACGCGTCCGCCGGCATCTGGATTTTGTCGCGCGACGCGACGAATTTCATCGCGCCGATGAAGCAAGCGCTATAGCCGGCCGCAAACAGTTGCTCGGGATTGGCCCCTTCGCCGCCGCCGCCGCCAAGCTCGCGCGGCGTCGTCAACTTGAAGTCCAGTTTGCTGTCTTGCACGGTTGCACGGCCGTCGCGACCGCCGGTCGCATGAGCATGCGCGCGGTAAAGAACCTTTTCGAGTGACATAACGACTTCTCCTTCTTGGATAAGTGCTTCGGACCCAATTATCTATCTACCGGACGGTAGACAGGCGCCTGCAGAGAAACGATACACCAACTTCGTTTCCCCAACTTGTCGCGCCAACGTGGCGCTGATAATCGTCTTAAGACCCGTATCCTATCTACGGATCGATAGACAAAGTTGTGCGATAAAAAGGAGCGGACATCATCAAGCTCCGCTCCGACTATTTCGGAATTTTCCATAGCGCTTCAATTTCGTCGAGCCGGCTCTTCGTGCGAAACAGCCGGCTCGTCAATACGCTGCCTTGGTAGGCGGCGAAGAGCGCGCGAGCCGCGTGCTCGGGCTTGCTCGCTATGGCGATGCTCTTTTCCTGCATGCCTTGCGCGAGCACTTTCGCAAGCCAGCTTTCGTTGGCCTTGAAGAACGCCTGTACGGCAAGACGTATGTTGTCCGGCAGTGAGCCGATATCAGCTGCGAGCATGCCGCACAGACAGATCTGGTCGCCATCCCCCAGCGTGCGGCCGAAGAGCTTCGTGTACTTGGCGAGCTTCGCGTCCGCTGGAAGTGCCGCATCGATCGAACGCAGCGCTTCCAGCACTTCGCTGCTGTAAGCGTTGACGGCTTCGAGCACCAGGTCGTCCTTCGACGGGAAGTAGTAATGGATGCTCGACGTCTTCACGCCGACCAGTTCCGACAGATCGCGATAGCTGAAACCGTTATAGCCGCGCAGCATCATCAGCGTGATGGCATGCTCGAGGATCTGCTCGCGGACGGTGATGGTCGTTTCCATAGCGTGTACTTTATCTACCGCTAGATAGATTGTCAATCACTCATTTTCCGGCGGATGCGATTCGATCCGCTCGGCGCCTCGCGCATTGGCGTCGCGGGGGATCCTTCAGTCGCTGCGATGCATCGATAAACGTTGCGCCGCCTCGCCGAGCATCGCGGTCACGTCGTCGAGCGACGGCGCGACATAGCTGTCGATGCGGCGCATGTAGGGCGTCGTCAGCGCGGCGATCGCCTGGCCGGAAGGGCCGAGGATCGGGAAGGAGACATCGGTGACGCCGAAGGCGTGCGCGCTTTCCGTGCGCAGGTAGCCGTGTGAGCGAATCGTCTCGAACGTGGTTGAAAGCTGCTCGCTCGTCAACGCGATTTCCCCCTTGACCTTTGTATGCTCGGCGAGCATCCATTCGCGCTCGCTCTCGCTTTGGAACGCAAGCACGACCTGGCCCGACGCCGTGTCGACGAGCCCCACTCGCGAGCCGAGGCGAATCGACAATCCCCATGTGCCGGGGCCGTCGACCTGCGCGATGACGAGCAGGTTGCCGCGATCATAGACCGTCAGGTGGCACGACTGCTCGGCCTGCTCGGCAAAGCGCTGCATTTGAGGCAGCGCCTCGGCGATAAAGCGGTTCATCGGCGGGTGCCGGTGGGCGAGGGCGAATAGCTTCAGACTCAGCGTATAGCGATCCCCGGCGGCCGAGCGATTCACGTACTGACGGGCGACGAGGCGCTCGAGCATCCGGTAGATCTCGCTGGCGTTGCGGCCGAGCGCCTTCATGATCTCGGCGCGCGTCAGGCCTTCCTTTTGCTCGGACAAAAGCTCCAGGATATCGAGCCCCTTGTCGAGCGCGGGGGCACGGTAACGCTCGGCGTCATCGCCGGATAAATTCGCGGGGGCCTGGGCGGCCGCCTGCAGTTTTTGGGCTGGCTTCAATGGTTGCAATCTCGAGTGAAGTTAGAGCCGGTGCAGAGTTTTATTGTCGAGGCCATGACTGGGCATGAACAGGCCATCAGGGAAAATACGCAGTCACATCGCTTGACGGTGGATCGTTCGCATATGAATATTATATTCATTGATGAATGACTGACCAGTCGCCGGCGCGCCTCATTCGTCGTACCGGCCCCATAGCATAGCGAAGTCACTGCCCGGCCGGCTGCCGCGAAGGAGACAACGAAGATGGCACTCAGCGAGGCGCGCCCGGCGACGGACGCCCGGCTCATCCTGCTCTCGCCGGAGGATAACTGCCTTATCGCGAGCACGACGCTCGAAGCGGGCACGACCCTCGTCATCGAAGGCGAGAACGTCGTGCTCGGCAAGACGATCCCGCTCGGGCACAAGCTCGCGCGGCGGGCGCTGGCCGCGGACGAGAAAGTCATCCGCTACGGCGCGCCGATCGGGCACGTGACGACCGACGTCGCGCGGGGCGATCATCTGCACATGCATAACCTCGTCAGCGACTACCTGCCGACGTACACGCACGACGAGGGTCATAGCTTCGTGCCGCACGAGCTCGGCAAGGCATGATCGTCGTCGCGCCTACGAGCTCATTGGGAAACAACACGCCATGAACGAGCTATCACCCGATGCCGCGCCGCTGCGCGGCTATTTGCGCAGCGACGGACGCAAGGGCATCCGCAATGTCGTCGCTGTTGCCTATCTCGTCGAATGCGCGCACCACGTCGCGCGCGAGATCGTCGCGCGCTTTGCGCCGCGTTTCGACGATGCAGGATTCGAAGACGGGGCTGTCGATGCCGACTTCGAAGGCAGGAACGCGCATGACGACGAGCCCGACGTCCATTTGATCGGCTTTCCGGGCTGCTATCCGAATGCTTACGCCGAGAAGATGATGGCGCGCATCGCGACGCATCCGAACGTCGGCGCGGTGCTCTTCGTCTCGCTCGGCTGCGAGAGCATGAACAAGCACTATCTTGCCGATCTCGTGCGAGAGACGGGCCGGCCCGTCGAAGTGCTCACCATCCAGGATACGGGCGGCACGCGCGGCACCGTCATGCGCGGCATCGACTGGGTGCGCGGCGCGCGCGCGACACAGCGCGCGCAGCAAACCGTCCCGATGCGCTTCGACGAGCGCATCGTCGGCACCGTCTGCGGCGGGGCGGACGGGACGAGCGGCATTACGGCGAACCCGGCCGTCGGCCGCGCATTCGATGCGCTCATCGAACGCGGCGCGACCTGCATCTTCGAGGAGACGGGCGAGCTCGTCGGCTGCGAGTACCACATGAAGTCGCGCGCGGCTCGGCCCGAGCTCGGCAACGCGATCGTCGAATGCGTGGCGAAGGCTGCCCGTTACTACACGATCATGGGGCATGGAAGCTTCGCGGTCGGCAACGCCGACGGCGGGCTCACCACGCAAGAGGAGAAGTCGCTCGGCGCCTACGCGAAGAGCGGCGCGTCGCCGATCGTCGGCATCGTCAAGCCCGGGGACATTCCGCCGACGGCGGGCCTCTATCTGCTCGACGTCGTGCCCGACGGCGAGCCGCGCTTCGGCTTTCCGAACATCAGCGACAATGCCGAGATCGGCGAGCTCATCGCCTGCGGCGCGCATCTGATCCTTTTCACGACGGGGCGGGGCTCGGTGGTTGGCTCGGCGATTTCACCGGTCGTCAAGATCTGCGCGAACCCTGCCACCTATCGGAAGCTGTCGGGCGACATGGATGTCGATGCAGGCCGGATTCTCGAAGGCCGCGGCACCCTTGACGAGGTGGGGCGAGAGGTGTTCGATTTGACCGCCGCCGCTGCCGCCGGTACCCGGACGAAATCGGAGTTGCTCGGCCATCAGGAGTTCATCTTGACCTACAAAGCCTTTGAACCCATCGGGCCAGCGTGTCTGCCTGTCGCCCAAGTTGTGGCCGCGGGGGTTTCCGCATGAGCGATACGCGCAATGGAGCGGTATCGACGGGGCGCAAGATCGGCCGCACTTCGCTCGAAGTGACGGCGCTTGGGCTTGGAACCGCGGGACTCGGAGGACTCTACAGCGACGTGACCGAAAGCGACGCGCGCGCGGCCATCGATGCCGCGTGGGACGCAGGCATCCGCTTCTTCGACACGGCGCCTTATTACGGCTACACGAAGAGCGAGCACTATGTGGGCGCCGCGCTGCGCGAGCGGCCGCGCGACGCGTTCGTGCTGTCGACGAAGGCCGGCCGGCTCATGCGGCCCCGCCGCGACGCGGCAGCGCGCGAGCCAAGCAACGGCTGGGTGCATCCGCTTCCGTTCGAGCCGGTCTTCGATTACACATACGATGGCATCCTGCGCTCGTTCGAGGACAGCCTGCAGCGGCTCGGCGTCGCTTCGGTCGATATCCTGTTCATACATGACATCGGTCCGTACACGCACGGGGAGCGCAACGCGCGCTATTGGCGGCAATTGAGCGAAGGGGGATTCAAGGCGCTCGACGAATTGCGCAAGGCAGGCGCCGTGCGCGCGGTCGGTCTCGGCGTGAACGAGGCGCAGCCCATCGTCGAGGCGATGCGCGAGTTCAACATCGACTGCGCGTTGCTCGCCGGCCGCTATACGCTGCTCGAGCAGTCGACACTCGATTCGTTCTTGCCCGAATGCGAGCGGCGCGGCGTGTCGATCCTTGTCGGCGGTGCGTTCAACTCGGGCATTCTCGCGCATGGCGTCCGTCATTTGAAGGAGCGGCACGACGCGGGCGAGAGAACGGCGAGCGACCTTAAGTTCAATTATGGCGAGGCTCCCGCGGAAGTCGTCGATCGCGTGGCAGGCATCGAAGCGGTCTGCGACGCTCACGGCGTCGCATTGCCGCACGCGGCGCTGCAGTTTCCTTACGCGCATCCCGTGGTCGCGAGCGTGCTGATGGGCGCGCGTAGCGCAAGTGAAGTTCAGCAGAACGTCGGAGCGTTCACCAAGGCGATTCCCGGTGCGTTCTGGGACGCACTGCGCGCCGCCGGGCTGCTGCATATAAACGCACCGACGCCGCGAGGCTGACGGCGGTTCGCAGCCGTCGTTTCATAACCGCGTACTTCGTCGCCAGGCGCGAGCAAGGGCCACAACGGAAGGCAGGCGAAAACGCATAGAGGCATAGTCATAAGGCAAAGGCAGGCTCCGATGATGAAAACCGTCGATGCGCATCAGCATTTCTGGGCGATTTCGCGCGGCGATTACGGCTGGCTCACGCCGGCGCTCGCCCCGCTTTACCGCGACTTCGGCCCCGTCGATTTCGCGCCACTCGCGCGGGCGGCCGGCGTGACACGCAGCGTCGTCGTGCAGGCGGCGCCGACCGTGGCCGAGACGCGCTATCTGCTCGAGCTTGCGCGCGAGCATCCGTTCATCGCGGGCGTTGTCGGCTGGGTGCCGCTCGACGCCGCCGGCGCGCCCGAGCTCATCGCCGAACTCGCGAGGGAGCCGAAGTTAAAGGGTGTGCGTCCGCTGCTGCAGGACCTGCCCGACGACGACTGGATCGTGAGGGCGCCGATCGACGCCGCCGTCGACGCCTTGGTCGAACATGGGCTCGCGTTCGACGCGCTCGTATTCGCGCGCCATTTGCCTCATCTGTTGACCTTCGCGCAGCGCCACCCCAACCTTCGAATCGTGATCGATCACGGCGCGAAGCCGCCGATTGCCGAGGCCGCTGCAGGCTGGCAGCCGTGGGCCGACCGCATCGCCGCGCTCGCGCGCTTGCCGGGGATCCACTGCAAAATTTCAGGGCTGGCCACCGAAGCCGCGCCCGGATGGGCCGACGAGACGCTGGCGCCTTATGTCGACCATCTGATTGCGGAGTTCGGCGCGAGCCGGCTGATGTGGGGCAGCGACTGGCCCGTGCTCGAGCTGAACGGCGACTACGGCGGCTGGCATGCGTGTGCGACGAGATTGACCGCCAAGCTGACCGACGGGGAGCGCGCGGCGATCTTTGGTGGTACCGCGAGCGTCTTTTATGGCCTCTGATGGGCTGACCGCATTATTACCTCGGCGAGCGCCGGATGTCCTCTTTGTCGGATCCGAGCAGTCTCGCCGACCCTTCCTCAGTCCAATGAACGGAGCACGCAATTCATGAACGCAAGCGAAACACGTTTTCCGCCTCCGCCGCCCGAACGGCTTGCGGGTAAAGTCGCGCTCGTGACGGCCGCGGCCCAGGGCATCGGCCGCGCCTGCGCCGAGCGGTTCGCGCGCGAAGGCGCCCGCGTCGTCGCGACCGATATCCGCGTCGACCTTTTCGGCGACGTGCCGTTCGAAACACGCAAGCTCGACGTCCGCGATTCCGCGGCCGTCGCCGCGCTGGCGGAGGAACTGGGCGGCGTGGACGTGCTCCTCAATGGCGCCGGCTTCGTCCACTCGGGAACGGTGCTCGAATGCGAGGAGTCGGACTGGGACTTCTCGTTCGATCTGAATGTGAAGTCGATGTATCGGACGATCCGGGCATTCTTGCCTGCGATGCTCGAGCGCGGCGGCGGCTCGATCGTCAACATCGCATCGGCCGCCTCGAGCGTGAAAGGCGTGCCCAACCGCTTCGCTTACGGCGCCTCGAAAGCCGCCGTGGTCGGCCTCACGAAGTCCGTCGCCGCCGATTTCGTGACGCGCGGCATTCGTTGCAATGCGATCTGCCCCGGTACCGTGGAATCGCCCTCGCTCGAGCAGCGCATTGCCGCGCAGGCGAGTGAGCAAGGCAAGTCGGTCGCCGAGGTCCAGGCCGCATTTGTCGCCCGTCAACCGATGGGGCGCATCGGGCGCCCCGAGGAAATCGCCGCACTCGCGGCTTATCTCGCGTCAGACGAGGCCGGCTTCACGACGGGGCAGATTCACGTCATCGACGGGGGCTGGTCGACGTAAGCCGTTCCCCTAAACTGGTCCAGCCAACTTGCCGAATCGGATCCTCTGCTCAATCATGAAGGGCCCATCGGCGTGGTCGGATCGCGCACGCAAGCCAATCGTTTCCAGAACCTCTATCTCATCACCATGAAACTGCTTCGTTTTGGGCCGAAAGGCCAGGAAAAACCGGGCCTCGTCGACGCCGGCGGGAAAATCCGCGATCTTTCGGCCCATGTCGACGACATCGCGGGCGATGTGCTAACCGATGCGGGCCTCGCGCGCCTCCGTGCGCTCGATCCCGAGAGTTTGCCGCCCGTCGCGGGCGAGCCCCGTATCGGCGCTTGCGTCGGGCGGGTCGGCAAACTTGTCTGCATCGGGCTCAACTACGCCGACCATGCGGCCGAATCGGGCCTGCCGATCCCGACCGAGCCCGTCGTCTTCAACAAGTGGACGAGCGCGATCGTGGGCCCGAACGACGACGTCGAGATTCCGCGCGGATCGACGAAGACCGACTGGGAAGTCGAGCTCGGCGTCGTCATCGGGCGGCACTGCAAATATGTCGACGAAGCCAGCGCGCTCGACTACGTGGCCGGTTATTGCATCGTCAACGACGTTTCGGAGCGGGCCTGGCAGATCGAGCGCGGCGGCCAGTGGGACAAAGGCAAGGGATTCGATACTTTCGGACCACTCGGCCCCTGGCTCGTCACGCGCGATGAGATTGCGGATCCGCAGAGCCTCGATCTCTGGCTGGAGGTGGACGGGCATCGCTACCAGAACGGCAACACGCGCACGATGATTTTCTCGGTCGCGAAGCTCGTTTCCTATCTCTCGCAGTGCATGAGCCTGCAACCGGGCGACGTCATTTCGACGGGCACGCCGCCTGGCGTCGGCCTCGGTCAGAAGCCCGAGCCGGTCTACCTCAAGGCGGGGCAGACCATGCGCCTCGGCATCGCCGGGCTCGGCGAGCAACAGCAGCGTACCGTGGTGGCGGCCGGCTGACCGCGCCGCTACTGCCTGTCGACCGGGCCGCGGCAAGGCGGCCGGGCGACTTCGGCAAGCGTCGAGCGTCTTCTCGCCAAGCTTCGACTATGCTGGTATGCAACACAGAACGG
>CAYPWK010000037.1:0-22215 GCA_964414365.1 uncultured Burkholderia sp. | reverse complement strand
CAGCTCGAGCGGACGGCGCTCGCTCAGTGGCCGAGCGCGGTGGTCTGCGACATTGCGCTCGGCGAAGAAGACGGCTGCGACGTGCTCGAGCGCATTCGCGCGGTGGCGCGTCGGCGCGCCGGCCCTGCATTGCCGGCCATCGCGTTGACGGGTCATGCCGACAGGGCCACGCGCGAGCGCACGGAGCGCGCCGGCTTCGACGCGCATCTCGTCAAGCCTGTGAAGATCGATGCGCTCGCCGAAGAAATACGCCGATTGGCGGTGCCGGCGGGAGCGTCGAAGATCGGCTCAGACGGCTAGCGGCGGTTTCGCCGCGCCGCTCAAAGAGAACGCCGCGCAAGCATCGATCGGATGTGGCCGATTGCGGCGGCCGGGTTCAGCCCCTTCGGGCAGACGTCGGCGCAGTTCATGATCGTTCGGCAGCGAAAGAGCCGGTAGGGGTCTTCCAGGTTGTCGAGCCGCTCGGACGTGGCCTGGTCGCGCGAATCGACGATGAACCGGTAGGCCTGAAGCAGGCCCGCCGGACCGACGAACTTATCGGGATTCCACCAGAAAGAAGGGCACGAGCTGGAGCAACAAGCGCAGAGAATACATTCGTAGAGGCCGTCGAGCTGATCGCGCTCCTCGGGCGTTTGCAGTCGCTCACGCTCGGGAGGCGGGTCGTCGTTGACGAGGTAGGGCTTGATCGAGTGATATTGCCGAAAGAAGTCCGTCATGTCGACGATGAGGTCGCGAATCACCGGCAGGCCGGGCAGCGGGCGCAAGACGATCTGTTGCGGGAGGTCGTTCATGTTCGTGAGGCATGCGAGGCCGTTTTTTCCATTGATATTCATGGCGTCGGAGCCGCAGATCCCTTCGCGACAGGAGCGACGGTATGCAAGGCTTTCATCGAGCGCCTTGATGCGCCCGAGCACGTCGAGCAGCATCCGGTCCTCGGGCCGCGGCTCGATCTCGTAGCGCTGCATATGAGGCCCGCTATCGCGGTCGGGGTCATAGCGGTAGATGTCGATCGAACGGGCGTTGCTCATGTCTTGCGCTCCAGCTCTCGTTTCCCTTTGCGGATGCGAACGAGACGCGCACTCCACGTGCCCGGACGCGCGGCGCGCCGTCTGACCCCGGTCGTTTCGGCACGATCGATCGAGTCCTATAAGGCTTTCGATTCGCGCGCGCCCGGTTGGATGAAGGCCAGATTCGAGCCGTCAGGTGCCGCGCCGCGGCCGTCGTGGCGCGCGTTCGCGAGTTGTCCGCGGAAATAGTCGGCCGTCGACGCTAGGCCTTCCTCGAGCGGCGTGTGCGGCGCCCAGCCGATGAGCGCACGCGCGGTTGAAATATCGGGGCGGCGATGCCAGGGGTCGTCGATCGGCAACGGCCGGAACGTAATCGGGCTTGCGGAGCCGGTCGCGCGCGCAATTTGCTGAGCGAGTTCGAGCATCGTGATCTCGTGCGGGTTGCCGAGGTTGACGGGGTCGCAGGTGCCGTCCGGCGCATCCATGAGACGCACGAATGCGTCGATCATGTCGTCGACGTAGCAAAGCGAGCGCGTTTGCGTGCCGTCGCCATAGACGGTCAGCGGTTCGCCCGAGAGGGCCTGAACCATGAAGTTCGAAACGACGCGACCGTCCGCCGGATGCATGCGCGGTCCATACGTATTAAAGATCCGCGCGATACGTATCTCGAGACCATACTGCCGCCGATAGTCGGCGAAAAGCGTTTCCGCGCACCGTTTGCCTTCGTCGTAGCAGGAGCGCGGGCCGATCGGATTGACGTGGCCCCAGTAGTCTTCCTTTTGCGGATGGACGCGCGCGTCGCCATAGACCTCGCTCGTCGATGCCTGGAAGATCTTCGCGCGCACGCGCTTCGCGAGCCCGAGCATGTTGATCGCGCCATGGACGCTCGTCTTTGTGGTGCGTACGGGATCGTATTGATAGTGCACGGGCGAAGCGGGGCAGGCGAGGTTGTAGATCTCGTCGACTTCGACGTACAGCGGAAACGTCACGTCGTGACGCATCAGCTCGAAATTGCTGCGCGGAATCAGATGCGCGACATTCTCGCGCGTGCCGGTGAAAAAGTTGTCGACGCAGAGGACGTCGTGACCTGCTTCGACGAGCCGCTCGCATAAGTGCGAACCGAGAAACCCTGCACCGCCCGTTACAAGGATGCGCTTTCGATCGAATTCCCTCACGTTCATTTCTCCTTCAGCCGACTGTTTCTTGCAGGACGCGGCACCAGTCGTCGACGAAACGCCCGATCGAAAACCGCTCGAGCGCAGTGCGGCGAGCGCCGATGCCTAGCCGTCGAGCCTCGACGGCATCTCGTAGGAGCGCTTGCATCGCCGGCACGAGTGCATCGACGTCCGTCGCAATGTAGCCGTTCTCGCCGTTTCGGATGACCGTCGCGAGCTCCGTGGTCGCGAGGCCGACAATCGGCATGCCGATCGTCATCGCCTCGACGACGGCGAGCCCAAGGCTCGTCCAGCGAATCGGATTGAAGAAGAGCCGATAGCGGGCCATGAAGGCGGCGAGGTCCAAATTGCCGATTTCGCCGAGCCCGCCGGCTTCCTCGGCATTCATGCCGACGAGATCGAGCGGCACTCGCTGGCGCAGGGCCTCGTAAACGTCGGCGCCGAGGCGCCTGCCTCGGCTCGCCAGATTATTGACGACGACGATGCCGCGCTCGAGCTCGCCCGTGTAATGGACGCCTTCGGGCACGAGCACGCCGTGCTCGATGACGCACGTCGGCGTGTCGCCGCAATCCCACATGAGGCGGTTGAAATGCGTCACGTGCACGAGAAGCGTTTGCGGATCGTCGACCCAATGCCGCTCGCAAAACGGATTGCATTGCGGCGGATCGTGCTCCAGATAAATGCGGGGCAAGCGGCGCTGCGCATCGGAAAGCACCGTCAGGCGATCCTTTTCCCAATGATCGCGATGTTGATAGAGCACGACGTCGAACGATTGCGCGGCCACTTGCGCGGCATCCACCTCGTGGACGTTGTCGCCCCACGGCAGTACGCCCGTTCTCCCCACGTGCCCGGGAGGATTGCCGGGACGCGTGACGAGCCAGAAGTCATGCGGCGCCTGCGTCAGGTAGTAGAGGTAATTGCCGTGCACGTGCCAGGTCAAGATGCGAAGCCGCCGATCATGTCGCATGTCGACTCTCCGTCGTTTGTCGTGCGCTGCGCGCATGGAGGACGCCGGGCGCCGCGGCTGCCGCACGCGTGCGGGAATACCGCGAAAGCTGTCCGAGCGCCACATCCACCACGTGTTCGACGCTTACGTTAAGCGCGCACGGATGGCCGTACGGGCAATCGCGGAAGGAGCAGGGCCGGCAGGATGGGTAGTCGGCAATGACCCAATGGCGGTCGCGATCGAGCGGCGACCAGCGGCGCGTATCGCTGCCCGACGCGACGACAGCGCTCGGTGTGCGCATCGCCGCCGCGACGTGCGAGATGCCGGTATCGTTGCAGACGACGAGTTGCGCATGGGCGACCAGCGCCGCGAGTCCTCCCAGCGACGTCGCGCCGGCGAGGTGCAGCGCCGGTGCCGTCATCGCGCCGAGCACGGCGCCCGTAATGGAAATCTCCCCCTGCGTGCCGGTGATGGCGATCTGCCAGCCGTGCGCGGACAGCACGTCGGCCACCTCGGCAAAACGGGCCGGCGGCCAGCGGCGTGACGGCAACTGCGCGCCCGGATGCAACAGCACGAGCCGTTCGGGCTCGATCCCATGCCGCGCTTCGAGTGCCGCACGCTCTTCGTGATCGCGGCGCGTAAGCGGAAACCAGAGCGTGTCGCTCGACGCGGGCAGGCCGAGCGCGCGCACGAGCGCGAGATAGCGCCGAGGCTCCGGCAACGCGTCGGGCCAGGGGATGAAGTTCGGCTCGGTCGCTTCATGCGGTTGCAAAAATCCCGCGCAGGCGGTGGCGCCGAGCGCTTTGACGATCGCATTGGCCGGACCGCCGCTGCCATGCATCTGAATGGCAAGATCGAAGCGGCGCTCGCGCATCGCCGCAAAAAATCCGGGCAACCCGTCGTTCGTTTCCGGTTGCTCGGGAAAGCCCTGTGCGCCGGGAAAAACGACTAGCTCGTCGATCAGCGAGGCGAATCGTTCGACGAAGCTTGCCGCCCACGGCAAGCCGATCAGCGTGATATGCGCGCGCGGCCAGGCGGCGCGGAGGGAACGCAGCGCCGGTAGGGCACAAAGCATATCGCCGAGCTGCAGTGCGCGGAATACCGCGACTCGGCGAGGTGCCTCGTGACGCGGCGCGACGGGCGCGCGGTCGGTCAAAGGAACCATGTCCGGTAGCGAATGGCGCCGCGGATGCGCCAATAGATGGAGAGAAAAGGAATGAGCGTCGACGTGACCGCCATCTCGGCGACATGGCGCCAATCGCGGCTGCGACCGCGCATGCGCCGCACGAAGAAGTGCGCGGTCAACGCAAACCAGACGAGCGCGCTCACCACCGAGATCATGGCCGCGCCATTTGCGGCTCCAATGACGGCGACGATGGCCGAGAGAACGATGGCGTAGTAATCCATCGGGGGCCTGCGTGCGATATGGCGCTTATAGAGTCGATGGTGCTTGTAGTAGAGAAGTGCCTCGAACCGGCTTTTCTTCTGCTGCGCGAGGCTCTCGCCCCAGCGCCCGGGCCTCACGGGATGGACGACGATGGCATCCGGCGCTTGCACGATGCGGCCACCGGCACGCAGCAGCGAGAACTGCAGGTCCGAATCCTCTCGCCATGCGGAAGTGAATCGTTCGTCGAATCCGCCGACCGTATGCAGCGCGGCGCGCCTTACGAAGGCGTTGGCCGTGGCGAACTCGGCATGCTCGAGGCCGCTTGCGTCGGCTTCATAGTCGGTAGGATGGTCGGGAACGGGTACGACGATGGAGCCCGCGGCCGCGGCGGTATCGGCGTCCATCGCGGCGAGCCCGGCTTCGAGCCAGCGCGCGTCCGGGATTGTGTCGTCGTCGGTGAACGCGATGACGGGCGCGTGGGCTTGCCGCCAACCTTTGTTACGCGCGGCCGCGGGGCCTTGCGTGGCGCTGATCGCGAGGTAGCGCACCGTCAGCCCGCGCGCGCGCTGCGCCTTGGAGAAGCGATGGACCAAAAGGCGTGTGTCGTCGTCGGGGCCGTCGTCGCAGACGATGATCTCGTAACGGTCGGGGTCGAGCGTCTGCGCGGCGAGCGCTTCAAGACAGCGCTCGAGCAGCTGCGGCCGCCGCCACGTCGGCACGACGACCGATACGGCGAGGGTCGCAACGCTGGACTCCGGCGCCACAGTGGGCGATACGACGGCGGCCGGGGCGGCGAGCCGCTCCGAACTAGCCGGTTCGACGGGTCGAAGATCGTGCAGTCTCACGCGGCTGCCTCCTGTTTTAGAACGAGGAACGGGCCGATCACGAGCGCGTCGAGCGGCGACGTCCAGAACGATTCAAGGGCATCGCGCGGCGAATTGACCATCGGTTCGCCACGCGTGTTGAACGAGGTGTTGACGAGAATCGGCACCCCGGTGCGCGCGTGGAAAGCCGCGAGCAGATCGTAATAGAGCGGATGCTGCTGCCGGTTGATCGTCTGCACGCGCGCTGTGCCGTCGACGTGGCGCACAGCCGGAATGCGCTCGGCCCGCTCGGGCCGTATGTCGAAGATGAATAGCATGAACGGCGCCTTGCGCGCGCCGACGAACCAATCGGCGGCATGTTCTTCCATGACGACGGGCGCGACGGGGCGAAAGTCTTCGCGGTCTTTGATCTCGTTGAGCTTCGCCTGCATGCCGGGATCGATCGGAGAGGCGAGAATCGAGCGGGCGCCTAATGCGCGCGGGCCGAATTCGGTACGCCCCTGGTACCAGCCGACGACGTTTCCCGCGGCAAGCAGATCGGCCGTCTCGCCCGCAATGTCGGCGAGCCTTCTGAATCGCACCTTCGACCAGCGCAGAAACTGCTCGATGTCCCGATCGGGATAGCCGGGACCTAAATAGGCATGATCCATCGTCCAGCGTCGCACGCGAGGAGTTTCCGTCTTGCCCCGCTCGCGCCAGTCGATCCAGAGCGCGGCGCCGAGCGCGGTGCCGGCGTCACCGGCGGCGGGCTGCACCCAGACGTCCTCGAATGGGCCTTGATCGCGAATGCGCGAGTTCATGACGCAGTTGAGCGCGACGCCTCCCGCCATGCAGAGCCGAGGCAGGCCCGTGCGCGCATGCAGCCATTGCGCGAGGTGCAGCACGGTCTCTTCGAGTACGGTTTGCAGCGAGCTCGCGATGTCGTAATGCCTTTGCTTGAGCGGTCCGCCGCGTTCGCGCGGGGGGCCGAACCGTTCGACGAGCCTGGGCTCTTCCACGGTATAGCTGCCGTCGCCGCGATAGCGGACGATTTCGCGAAACGCGTCCGCATGAACGGGACGGCCAAAAGCCGCGAGCGCCATGACCTTGTACTCGTCGGACGAGTGCAGGAATCCGAGCCAGTCGGTCACGGCTTCATAGAGAAGGCCGAGCGAATGCGGAAGCTCGACCTGCTTGATGCGCTTGTACTCGCCGCCGACGAACTGACCGAGGCTCGTCGTGACGCCTTCCCCGCGGCCATCCATCGTCAGCACGGCTGTGTCGCCTGGTGGAGCCGCCAGAAAGGCGCTTGCCTCGTGGGCGAGATGATGCTCGACATAGTGCCAGACGAAGCGATGCCCAGCTCCGTTCGCACGAAAGCGCTTCTTCAGATGATGCGGCGCGCCGTCGATCAACTGCGCTCGCGCGTTGACGATGTAGCTGACGAAGAGAGGGTCCCACGGAGACGCGCAGGGATCGCTCGAACTTTGCAAGCCCGGCTCGAGCGGCAGCGAGATCGTCGGGCGTCCGGGGGGCGGCATCGCGGCCAGCAGTGTGGGATCGTACGAGTAGGCGACGTGATCGACATCGGCGAGTGTGATGCCTGCCTCGGCGAGGCAGTAGTCGATCGCATCGAACGGCATTTGCCAGGTGGAGAACGGCACGGGCCGCTTCGCGTGCTTGACGTGCGTGAACCGCTCGTCTTCGGCTGCCGCGATCACGACGCCGTCGCGCACGAGCGTCGCGGCACTATCGTGATAGACGGCGTTGATTCCGAGGGTATACATGCTCAGCACTCCTCACTTAGTCAGTAGGACACACTTGCACGGCGGGCTGGCTTGCCGCTGCCGTCTGGAGACTGTCGGCGGACTGGTAGGCCACGCCTCGTTTAGCGGCGAGTTCCAGCGCCGCGGCGGCGACTTCGGCCGCCGGCACGCCGACGAGACATGCGTGATGGCCTTTCGGGCAAACGCTGCGATAGCACCAGCGGCACTCGACGTCGCGAAACAACACGCGCTGCTCCGTTTGCCACGGCGTATGTTGCGGATTCGTCAACGCGTAAAGATCGACGACGGGCGTGCCGAGCGCGGAGGCCAGATGAACGGGCCCGCTGTTGTTGGCGATGAGCACGCAGGCGCGCTCGATCAGCGCACCGAGCTCGCCGAGATCGAGTTGCCCCGAGATGTCGTGCAGCCGCGGTCGCGAGGCCGGGCCGGCGCTCTCGATGACCGCTGCAGTGAGCTCGCGCTCCGGTTCATCGCCTACGAGCAGAATCGGCAGCGATGTCAGCCGGGCGAGCCTCGCGGCGACTTCTCCGAAACGCTCGGGCGGATAGCGACGCGACGCGGCGCTCGCGCCCGGATGAATGACGAACCACGGGCCGTGAGGGCGCAACCCGCGCGCGATGAGCCGGTTCGTCAGCTTTCGCCGGGATTGCGCACCGACCTTGAAACGCATGCGTGTGTCGCTGCGGGTCGCGCCGATTTTCTCGACGAGTTGCAGTTGCCGCTCGGCCTCATGCCGAACCCCACCGCTGGGCTCGGTCTCGCAGACCCAGTCCGTCAACAGGTCGTAGGGGTTTTCGCGGCAATGCGCGAGCCGCCTTGGAATGCCCGCGAGATAGCAAAGCATCGCGGCCGGCAACGGGCTCTGACTATAGACGGTGAACACGATGGCGGCATCGAAATGGCGCTCGCGCAAAGCGTGCGCCATCTCGATGTCGGCGCGCGGATCGGGCTCACGTGTGAGGCCGTGCCATGGCGCGTCGTAGGGGATGACTTCGTCGACGTCTTCGAGAAACGGAGCCAGGCCCGCTCCGACCGTCGACGTGAGCAACGCGATATGCCGGCCCGGCATGGCCGCGCGCAGCGCATGAATCGCTGGCGTCGTCATCAGCACGTCGCCGATGCGATCGAGCCGCACACAGAGGATGCGCTGCACGTCGGCGCCCCAGCGCGTCGCAGCCGACTCGCGCACGCTGGCGTGCGAGAGCGTCGGTGTAATCAAAAACGGGAGGCCGCTCATCGACGATCCTCCGCTGAGTTTTCCCGCGCCGAACTCCCGGCTGCGGCATTTCGAGGCATCCCGCCCGGTGTGGATTCGACGATCGCGAGCGCCGCTCGATAGAGGTCGGGCGTAGATAGCGTCGGCCTGCGCAGTGGCCCGTCGCGCCATTCGGTCTCGTGCCCGTTATCGAGCAAAATCGTGCGGCAGCCGGCGCGCGCGCCCGCTTCGACATCGTCCAGAATATCGCCGATAAACCAGCTTTTTCGCAGGTCGATCGCATGCTCGCGCGCCGCGCGTAGTATGAGCCCCGGGGCCGGCTTGCGGCAGGTGCATGGAACCGCGTAGCGCGCAACCACACCGTCGGGGTGGTGGGGGCACCAGAAGGCTCCTCTCAGTCGGACGCCGGATGTCGCGAACATCTCGCGCAAGTGCGATTCCATGTCGGCGAGCGCCTCGTAGGGAAATCGGCCGAGTGCAACGCCGCTCTGATTGCTGACGACGAAGAGCGCAAAGCCGTGCGCGTCGAGCAGCGATAGCGCTTCGGGCGCGCCGGCCGCGAAGCGCATCAACGTCGGATCGACGTTATACGGCACGTCGTCGAGCAACGTACCGTCCTTGTCGAGGAATACAGCGCTTTCGAGCATGGGGGACGATGGCCGATTCTCAGGCGCGTTGTGCCGCTGCGCGCGCGCCGGAGACGCGCACGCGTTTGGCCGATTGCTTGTCCGAGGGGGCTTCCGCCGGAATGCGCGCAACTTGCCGATAAACGTCTTGGAGCTGCTCGGCCACGCCTTCCCAGGTGAAATGCTCGTGCGCGCGTTCGAGGCCGGCTGCGCCCATGCGCTCGGCGAGCGCCGGATCGCGGGCGAGTCGAGCAAGTCGCTCGGCGAGCGCCTCGGGGTCGCGCGGCGGCACGAGAAAACCCGTTTCACCGTCGACGACGCTATAGCGGATGCCGCCGACATCGGCGCCGACGACGGGCCGTCCACAGGCCATCGCCTCGATCGGCGTGATGCCGAACGGCTCGTACCACGGCGTCGTGACGAACACGTCCGCCGCGCTGTAATACCGGCGCAATTGGGCGCGTCCGCGCCGGCCGACGAACGTCACGTCTTCACCCACGCCGCAGCCGGCTGCAATGCCGCGCAGCCTGGCGATCTCGGGCGTGGCGATCTCGTTTGGTATGTCGGCGTTGCCGCCGACTACGTAAAGATGCGCGTCCACGCCCATGCGCGCGCGCAGCAGGGCGATTGCTTGCACGACGTTGTCGATCCCTTTGCGCGGCACGATTCGGCCCAGTTGCAGGACGGTGAACCGGTCGGCCGGCCAGTCCAGGGCGGCGCGCGATTCTATGCGATCAGCAGGGGCGAACTCTGACGTGTCGAATCCGCACGGCACGATGCGGATTCGATCGGGGTCGGGCGCATAGTGGTCGCGCAGATCGGCCGCGTCCTGCGGACACTCGGCAATGATCGCATCGGCTACCCGCACGAGCTGGTCTTCGATCGCGAAGCGCTCATCGGGGAATCCGTCATCGGCACCCTGATGAAGCCTGCGCACCTTGCCGAGGGCATGAAACGTCATGACGAGCGGAATGTCGAGCACCGCTTTGGCCTTCAACGCAGCAAGCCCCGACATGAAGAAGTTGGCGTGAATGACGTCGTATGGGCGGCGCTCCCCACGGCAGAAGCCGAGCAGGAAATCGGCAAACTCGCACATGTAGGGCAGCAACGCTTCTTTGGGCATCTGCATGGGCGGCCCCGCGGGCACGTGAACGACGCGCACCCCGTCCATATCGGTCACGGCGGGCAGCAACGCTCGGTCGCGCCGCGTAAAAACGTCGACCTGATGCCCCGCGCGGCGCAGCTGACGGGCGACGTTCGCGACGTAAATGTTCTGTCCGCCGCTATCGACGCCGCCCGCGACGGCGAGCGGTGACGCGTGTTCGCTGACCAGTGCGATTTTCATAAGGTGTCCTTAGTATTCGAACTCGCTGGCTCCGGCGTGCCTGCCGGGACGGCCTCGCGCATAAAGGCAGGGCGAGGCGCACGCACCTGTTCGAGCACGTCCTGTGCCCATGGAATAGGTACCCGGTCAAAGCTGCAGAAGCGCTGCAACGCTTGTCCAGCGCTTCTGTGTTCTTTACATGGCGGCGCGGCGATGCAACGGTCTTACAGGGAGAATGTAATTACGCTGCACCATGCGATCGAAGCGCTGATGAAGCGCTGGAGCCTGGGACTGTGTTTTGCTGATCTTTAGAGTGTTATTGACCGATAGCAAGGCTCAACCGATGAACGGGCGCATCTCGGTGGTCGTGCTTACGCACAACCGCGTACGCGAAGTCGCGCACACAGTCGAAAAACTGCTGGCCCTTCCCGAAAAGCCGCCTGTCATTGTTGCCGACAATGGCTCCGACGATTCGACCGTGGCCGAGCTCCGGCGCCGGTTTCCTGAAGTCGTAGTCGTCGAATGCGGCTCGAACCTCGGGGCGGCGGGGCGCAATCACGCCGTCATGCGCGTGACCACCGAATATGTCGCCTTTAGCGACGACGACACCACCTGGGAGCCTGGCTCGCTGGCAGAGGCCGTGCGCGTGCTCGATGCGGCACCTCATGTCGCCATCCTGTCCGGAAAGGTGCTCGTAGGAGACGAGCGACGGCTCGACCCGACCTGCGCGAGCATGAGCGCGAGTCCGCTAGCGCGCGAGGGCTTGCCCGGCCCCGCGTTGATCGGCTATATGGCCGGGGCGTGCGTGTTCCGCACGGCGCGCTTTCGCGAAGTGGGAGGTTATGAGCCGCGGCTATTCATAGGCGGCGAAGAGACGCTTGTCGCAATGGACTTGCTCGAAGCGGGCCACGCGATCGTCTATTGCGATTCGATTGTCACGACGCATCGCCCATCGCGGTCACGCGACGCACCGCTGCGAATGCGTATGCTCGCGCGGAACGCGGCGCTTATCGCGTGGCTTCGCCTGCCGCTTTCGGAGGCGCTCTTAGCGACGGGGAAGGCCTTCGCGCTGCTTGTGCGCGAGCGAAGTTTTCTCCGTCACGCGCTATCGTGGCTGTCCGACATACTTTGGGCCGTCCGGCGAAGGCGTGTCGTTTCTTCTCGGGTGATTCGCATGCGCCGGCAGGTGCGCGAAGCCGAGCGAAGGGCGGCGTTCGCGTCAGACTACGTGCGAGCAGCGGGCCGCCCGCCTGCGCTTCGATCGAATGAGAGACGCCAGTAGCGCTCGGGCTCGATCAGATCGTTGGGATGTGGGTCCCCGAGGGCACGCAGCTGGCTGCGATAGGCCCGCACGCTGCGCCATTTGTGTGTCGCGGCGCGCGCACTGCGCTGCGCATCGACGAGCGGTCCACCGGTCTCGAGTTCGAGTCGAAAGCCACGCCGCGAGAGCGTTTCGAGCCTTTCTCTAACCACATGCCGCATTCGCCGATAAAGCGCATCCTCGTAGAGAATCAGTTCCGGCATCGCTTGGCGCGAGAACAGCGCGCAGCACGCGTCGGACGCGAGGACGTGATCGGAATGGAAAAGGCCGAGTGGCGCAATGACGCGCGGGCGACCGCATGCGTTCCATGCGTCGGCGAGCGCGTTCGCGACGGCATTGATCGATTGCTCGATGCCGTACTGGGAATCGAGGAACGTAAGCCGCCGCGCCTGTCCGCCGAGCAGATCCAGTGCGCGGTCGTCCTCGCGTAGGCGCGCTTGCAGCGCCGCGTCCGAATCTGTGAACCCCGCGCGGCGATCCCAGGACGTCACTAGTGCAACGCGGGGCGCGCCGGCGAACACCGTGCAGACAATCGACCCGGGGTGCCTCGAGAGCGCCGCTCCGCAGCCGAAGGCCGCATCGTCAAAGTGCGGCGAGACGACGAAGAGAGTGGATGAATCCATCTTGATCGAATGACGATGTACGGCTCGGGGGAGCCGCACACCTCGCGGAGCGTGCAAACGCGATGCCCGGGGCAATCACCCACCTACGGCTCCGAGGACGCGGCTGACCCGCCTAACCGGTCAGCTGGCTAGCGCGTGCCGGATCGCGGAGGCGAGGTCGCCCGCCTGAAACTTCGCCACGTAGCCGGTCGCACCGGCATTTTTGACGTGCGTCTCGTTCGCCGTTCCCGTCAGCGAAGAATGGATGATGACCGGGATATCGCGCGTGCGCTCGTCGCCCTTGATGAGGCGCGTCAACATGAAGCCGTCCATCTCGGGCATTTCCAGATCGGTCAACACGAGCGCAACTTTGTCACGCGCGCGCAGGCCTTCTTGCTGCGCTTCGCGTGCGATCCGGTCTAGCGCATCCCATGCCTCTTGCCCTGTCTTCGTCATGATGTATTCGGTGCCGAGCGCGCTCAGGCTCTGTTCGATCAGCTTGCGCGCGAAACCCGAGTCGTCCGCGGCGAGGATTTTCGCGCCGCGTTTCACCGTCAAGGCCGTGCCCACTTCGGCAGGGTCGACGCTCGGATGCTGCGCGGGGAACACGTCGCGCAGCACCTGCTCGACGTCGACGACGAGCGCAAGCCGAGAATCGCCTGTATTGCCGTCGATCCGCGCGATGCTCGTCACCGTGCTTCCGCCCGCCGAGGCCTCGGCCGAGAGCACCTGATTCCATTCGAGACGAACAATATCGTCGACCTCCTCGACAGCGAAAGCTTGCGTCGAGCGCGCGAACTCGGTTACCAGCAATATGTTGAGCCCGCGCGTCGGGTTACACCCCATCAGTCGCGGCAAATCGATGACGGGAATGATTTGCCCGCGGATGTCGACGGCGCCGAGCACGTGTTCCGAGGAACCGGCGATCGGTGTAATCGACGGCATTGTCATGATTTCGCGAATCTTGAAGACGTTGATGCCGTAGAGCTCGTGGGAGTCGTCGTTTCCTGGCGCGGCGCCCAGCCGGAAGAGGAGAAGCTCGAACTTGTTCGAGCTGGTCAGATTGGTGCGTTCGTCGATCGAGTGGTGATCTGCGGCCATCGAAGATTCCTGTGGGTTGCGCCCGTTGCATTCGCGGGTTGCGCCGGTTCCGGCAGCCTGCGACAGCGCGCTTCCGGCAAGGGCGTAATGCTTGATAACGGCCGCCGCCTCCAAAAGTTGATAGGGCTGCGTATTTCTACCGAGTGCTACCGTCAAGTTGTCTGGACCCGTGACGATATATAGAGACGGCCGCGAGGCAGCTTGCTTGGGTAGGCGGCCGTCGCTCCTGCTTTTCCGTTCGACCTCAACCAGTCATTCCTTCATGAGCGATGTCCACGTGAGCGGCTTGCCGCGGATCGAAAGCGCCTTCCAACCGATCGTGTCGCTGGCTCACGGCCTGCCGATCGGCTTCGAGGCGCTTCTCAGAGCGACCTTCAGCGGCACCCCGTGCGCGCCGGAGGCCGCGTTCGCTCTCGCACGCGCGCAGGACCGTTATGGCGAGTACGAGCGCGCATGCGTGCTGCACCACGTTCGGCGATTTCAGGGCATGGACGATGGAGAAAGCGTGCTATTTCTCAACGTGCATCCCGATTTGCTCGTCCATCCGAAGCATGGACCGGGGTTCGTAGCCGATTTGCTCGCGAGCGGCACCGCGCCTTCCCGCGTGGTCGTCGAAATTCTAGAAGCACATCACGAAACCTCAAACGGGCTGGCCGACGCGGTGGGACGCCTGCGCGAGCAAGGTTTTCTCGTCGCGCTCGACGATTTCGGCGCAGGCTTGACGAACCTGGGGCGCGTCTGGGATCTTCGGCCCGATATCGTCAAGCTCGACCGCGAGCTCATCTGCAAGGCGGTGTCGAGCTACCGCAATGCGCGCAGTCTGCTGCGGCTCGTCGACTTGCTGCATGACATCGGTACTTTTATCGTGGTGGAAGGAATCGAAACCGAGGAACAGGCCCGACTGAGCCTCGATTGCGACGCCGACTTCGCTCAGGGTTATTACTTCGCCAGGCCGTCGCCGCGGCTTGCCGGTTCAAGCGAGATTGCGCCCGTGCGCGCGCTCGCGACGCGGCTCGTCAATGCGCACAAGCTGCGCCACGCAGCGGACCTCGAGGAGCTTGCGCCGTACCGGCAGGCGTTCGGGCGGATGAGGGAGGCGTTTTGCGCGGGCCGGGAGCTGACTGAGAGCGCTATGCATTTCTTCCATTTCGAATGGGCGGTGCGGGTGTTCTTGCTCGACGATGCCGGCGTGCAGGTCGGCGAAACCATCAGCTCAGACCGGCATGCCCAGTGGCGCAGCCGCGAGCCGTTTCCGCTGCTTTCCCGTCGGGCGGGCGCGAACTGGTCCAAACGTCCGTATTTTCGCAACGCCGTCTTTCGTTCGGGGCAGATCGCGGTCAGCGAGCCTTACATGTCCTCGAGTTCCAAGACACTCTGCGTCACCTTGTCCGTGCATGTACGCCGAGGCGGATGCGGTCTTGTTCTCTGCGAGGATGTCTTGTTCGAGGGGTTGAGCAGACAATTGAGTTGATGCCGGAAGGGGCGAGCCAAAAAAAAGCGCGGCAGAAACCGCGCTCGAAGGAGATATGATGAAAAAGACCGCTTACCAGCGGCAAAAGCAGTATAGGCGCGAAATGTTCGGAAAGGCTTAAACGAAACTGAAATAGAAGTGGTGCTCAGGCGCGTCGCACGAGCTGCGCATGCGCCTGCTCTCTTTCCGCCGGCGCCAAATCGGACACGTAGTCGAATTTGCCGCCAATCAGCGTGGCGATCACGATTCCGTCGCGAAAGAGAATGCGATTGCCCGTGAGCGCAGGCACTTTATCGCCTGGCAGCACCGTGCCGACCAGATTGAGCGGATCAGCCCCGCTCACGCATACGCATTGCCCGTTGCCTCGACGTTTCCGCGCTTCGCGTAGAACCGGGATCGCCTCCGGCAGCGCGAATTGCTCGCCCGACAATCCCGCGATGAACCGTCCGCCGCGTACCTGCCCCCGCGCTTCGAGCCGTTGCAATGTGCGCAGCAGTTCCCGCCAGCGCGGCAGCCACGATGCTTCGCGCTCGAGCAATTGCCAGCAGACCACGCCGTAGCGGCGCAGCAGCGTCATTGCGACATGCTCGACAAGCTCTGGCGGCGTAGTCAACGCCGTGCGCGGTCGCGGCTCGCCGATGAAGGGGCGGGCGCGCGCATCGCCTGCGTTACCCGAAGCCAAAAGCGAAGCCGAAGCCGAAGCGTCAGCGTCGTCAGGGTCGTGTGCAGGCACGCGGCGCACGAGCGCCCAGCGTCCCGCGTCGTCCATGCCGCCGATGAACGCGCCGTAGTGCGCAGCGTGCCGGCCCCGGCGCGAGCTGCCGCGCAATGAGCGCTGGCGTGCGGCCGCCGGTTTCAGCAAGGCGCGCAGTCCAGCGAAGCTGTCCGCATTCGCGAGTCCCGCGCCGACGAGCTCGCCGAGCGCGGCCTCGAGTTCGATCGGCAGCATCCGCGTTTCATGCAGCAGCTCATCGAAGAACATCGCGCCGTGCCGCGTGAGCGCATCGAAGACATCACGTCCGCGCGCGGACAGCGCGTCTGAGCTTGCCGGCGCGCTGAGCCTGTGCCAGGTGGGCAGCTCGCGGCGTGGGAGCAGCGCGATTGGCGTTGCGCGCACGGGCGAACTCGATCCCTGGTTGCCGCCGACGAGCCGCGCCCATACGAGCTTGCCTGAGCGGCAGAGCTCGTCGAGCGATGTGCCCGTGTAATCGCGGATTCGCGCGGGAAGAATCTCTTCTTCCCATGCGGCCGCTGCGGCTTCGAAACCTTCGAGCTGTGCGATCGTCGCCGCAAGCGCGTCGCGCCCCATGCCGCGGGCTTCAGGGGCGACGCGCTGCCACTCGAAGAGAAACCGCATGAAATCGGCGCGCTCTACCGGCTCGATCTCGCGCCGCAAGCGCCTGATCGTGTAGCGATGAATCCGTGCGAGCAGATGGCGCTCGCACCATTCTTCGTGCGTGGCGCCGGGCGTGAAACGTCCACGCATCGCATAGCCTTCGCCCTCGAGCCTGACGAGCGCCGCGGCCACCGTGGATGCGGCCAGTGCAAGCGGGCGCGCGATGGCCGCGACTGTCGAAGGCCCGATCGCGGTCAAGCGTGCGCGCACGATTTCGACGACGGCATCTTCCCGCGTCCACACATCGTCGAAGCCGCTCGGCACGCGCAGATGCGGCTGCTCGGCCGCATCCGGATAGATTGCGCGTAGGCAAGTCAGACGCTCGACGGGCAGCCAGAGCGCATCGGTATCGGCGATCTGCATACGCGTCGCGCGCCCGGCCTCGGCCAGCGCATCGAGCCATCCGGGCCAACCCGCGTGGTTGAGCGCTTCATTTTCGGCGATGCAGCCAAGTCCCATCAGCGCCTCGTGCATCTCGTCCGCGTTGCGCGCGTGAGGCCACGCTTCGTCGAGCACGCTCGCGATCGCATCGGCATCGAGCGCGCCGAGGTCATCGGCTTGCTCCGGTTCCTGAAAGCGTCGCGTCAACACGGCCTGGGTGCGGCGCTCTTCGAGCGGCGCGTCATCGAGAAACGCGTAAGGCCGCGCATTCAGTATTTCCGCGGCGAGCGGTGAAGGCGCGGGGAGTTCTCGCGTAACAAGCCTGATCTCGCCGCGCTCGATTCTGCGTAACAGTGCGAGCCAGCCGTCGCAGTCCATCGCCTCGTGCAGACAATCGTCGACTGTCTGATCGACGAGCGGATGCGGCGGCAGCTCACGCTCCCCGGCGATGTTTTCGAGGCAGGCAACCTGGTCGGGGAAAACCGCTGCGAGCAGGTCTTCGCTCTTCATGCGCTGAAGTTGCGGCGCCGTCTTGCGCCCCCCGGTGAAGCGCGGCAACGCCAACGACGTCGTCGCGTTCCAGCGCCAGCGCACGTTGAAGAGCGGCGCGTCGAGCAGCGCCTGGATGAGGACATGCTCGGCCGTATTCGAATGCAGGTAACGCCAGACTTCGTCGAGCGCGAAGCTATGGCTGCTCGTGAGCGAGAGCACGATGGCGTCTTCCGTCGCCGCTGCCTGCAGCTCGAAATTGAATGTCCGGCAAAAGCGCTTGCGCAACGCGAGCCCCCACGCGCGGTTGATGCGGCTGCCGAAGAGCGAATGGATCACCAGCTGCATGCCGCCCGATTCGTCGAAGAAGCGCTCCATGACGAGCGTGTCCTGCGTCGGCAGAGTAGTGAGCGCGGCTCGTGCGCGTGCAAGATAGTCGACAATCTGACGGACCGCGTTTTCGTCGAGCCCCAGTTCGTCGGTTAGCGTCGCGACCGCGCGATCGATCATCGTTCCTGACGGCGCACTCGCGGTGTCGCGAGCCGCGCGCTTCTCGCGAACGTGCGTCTCACGATCGTAAGGACTGCCGATCAAATTATCGACGCGCGCGCGCAGGCGCGAGACGGCGGCCGAAAGCTCATCGCTACGCCCCGGCGCTTCGCCGAGCCAGAACGGAATGTTCGGCGCCTCGCCGGCCGCATCGACGACACGCACGCGCCCCGTCTCGACGCGCACGATTCGATAGGCGGTGTTGCCGAGCTGAAAAACGTCGCCGGCCAGGCTTTCGACGGCGAAGTCCTCGTTGACCGTGCCGATCTGAATCCCTTGCGGCTCGAGCAACACCGAATAGTCGGCATTGTCGGGAATGGTGCCGCCCGATGTCGCGGCCGTGATCTTGCTGCCGCGCCGGCCGCGAAGCGTGCCCGTCACGATGTCGCGATGCACATACGCGCCGCGCGGCCCGTGCCGGCCCGTATAGCCTTCCGCAAGCATGCGCAGCACCGCGTCGTAGCGCTCGCGCGTCAGTTCCGCGTAGGGCGCCGCGTGGCGGAAGCACTCGAAGAGCGCGTCCTCGCTCCATTCTTCGCAGGCCACTTCCGCGACGATCTGCTGTGCGAGCACGTCGAGCGGCGCGCGTGGGATCATGAGCGTATCGAGTTCGCCGCGGCGCGTGCAATCGATGAGCGCCGCGCATTCGATGAGATCGTCGCGCGAAGTGGGAAAGAGGCGACCCTTCGGCATGCCGCCGACATGATGCCCGGAGCGCCCCACGCGCTGCAAAAATGGTGCTATCGCGCGAGGCGAGCCCAGTTGACAGACGAGATCGACGTCGCCGATGTCGATGCCAAGCTCAAGCGACGCCGTCGCGATCAGCACGCGCAGTGCGCCGCGCTTCAAGCGCTGCTCCGCGTCGAGCCGATGTTCTTTCGCCATGCTGCCGTGATGTGCCGCGACGGCGTCCTTGCCGAGTCGCTCGGTCAAATGGCGCGCGGCTCGCTCGGCCATGCGGCGCGTATTGACGAAGACCAGCGTCGTGGCATGCGCCGCGGCCAATTCGGCGAGACGATCGTAGACGCGCTCCCACACCTCATTGGCCATCACCGCTTCGAGCGGCACCGGCGGCAGCTCGAGCGCGAGATCGCGTGCACGGTGATGGCCCACGTCGACGATTGCGCACGGCGCCCTATCTCCAACGCCGACGAGAAAGCGGGCCACGGCTTCGATCGGCTTTTGCGTCGCGGAAAGGCCGATGCGCGGCAAACGCCGTCCGCAAAGCGCATCGAGCCGCTCGAGCGAGAGCGCGAGGTGGCTGCCTCGCTTGCTGTCGGCGATCGCATGGATTTCGTCGACGATGACAGTGCGCGTCGTCGAGAGCATGCGCCGTCCCGAATCGGACGAGAGCAGCACGTAAAGCGATTCGGGCGTCGTAACGAGGATATGCGGTGGCCGCTTCTTGAGCGCGTAGCGCTCTTGCTGCGTGGTGTCGCCGGTACGCACGGCAGTGCGAATCTCGACGGCCGGCAGGCCGCGCCGCGTGAGCTCTTCGGCGATTCCCGAAAGCGGCCGTTCCAGGTTCGCGTGAATGTCGTTGGAAAGCGCCTTGAGCGGCGACACATAGACGACAAGGGTCTGGTCCGGCAATGCGCCACCATGGGCGAGCCCGTCGCGCACGAGTTCGTCGAGTGCCCAGAGGAAGGCGGTCAGCGTCTTGCCGGAGCCTGTCGGCGCGGCGACGAGCGTGGACATTGCCCGGCGGATGTGCGGCCATGCGCGGCATTGCGCGTCCGTCGGCGCATCGAAAGTCGCGTTGAACCAGGCCGCCACCGCGGGGTGAAAATCGGCCAGCGCCGCCGCGGCAGCATCGGCGACGGGGGCGTCAGGGGCGTTCATCACACTCAAATTGGAGGCGCTCGAGCGATTTGTCAATGACGAGCGCCATGCGTCAAGATTCCACGATAAACATATCGCGCGATGCCGCGTACGTCGACAGATAAACGAGCGGCGCCACGATGAGTAGCGCAATGCCGAGCGTCACCAACGCCGCGAGCAGCAATCCGGCCACGAAAGCGCCGTAGACGAGTGTCGGCCACGGATTGCGCCAGATGGCGAGCAAGCTTGCCTTCAATGCCGCTTCGGGCGCCGTATCGTAGAGCACGACCAACGATGGCGCGAGCCAGAGTGCCATTGCGCTGCCGAGTGCCGCGACGACGTAAAGCAGCGCGGCGAGCCAGGGCGTTGCGCCGGCGCTCGTCGCGGGATCGGCGCTGATGAACGTATGCAGTCCCGCCGATACGCGAGCGCCGGCGAAATCGCAGAGCAGCGAAGCAAGGAGCGCGACGAGGCCGGCCGTAAAGAGCGGCTGGAACTTCTTGCGGATGACGTCGAACACGTCGGCAATTTTGACTTCCCCCGTCGCCGCGCATGCCTGCGCGGCAGCCGTCATTCCGCCTGCCCAAAGCACGGTGAAGACGGAGACGAGATCGGAGGCGAACGGTATTGCGCTGAGCGCGACCGTGATGGCGAGATCGATGGCGCCGAGAGCGATCCAGATGGCCGGCCGCATCTTGAACAGCGCCCAGGCGCTGGCGATCCACTGCGATCCATGTTCGGCGGGAACCGTGCGCATCTGCATATCGCAAAGTACTCCTAAAAGTCGGACTAGTGGCGAGCGTTTGCTCCTCGCATTATCGTCGAACAGGGCGTCGCGCCCTCAATCCGAATTTCGCGAACCGTTTCAGCATGGTATAAGCGCCGTCAGGCTATTCTGTCGACGAAGGAGGGGGTGAATGAGTTCAATAATTCGGATCAAGTCGGCCACGACCGCATCGGTGATCGTTGCGCTTGCAACGATGTCCGTCGGTTTTCTAGAAAGCACGCCCGCCGTTGCTAAGCTCACCACGGCAAAGCCCGTGTTGACTGCATCGGCGGTGGCGGTTGCCGACAAGTACAGTGCCGATGCAGCCGAGCAGATTTTCAAGGAAGGCGGCAACGCAGTCGATGCCGCCGTGGCCATCGCGTTTGCGCTTGCCGTCACTTATCCCGAAGCCGGCAATCTCGGGGGCGGCGGATTCATGACGCTCTATGTCAACGGCAAGCCGTACTTCCTCGATTATCGCGAGCGTGCTCCGCTTGCCGCGACCAAGGACATGTATCTCGACAAAGAGGGCAACGTCATCAAGGGAATGAGCCTCGTCGGCGCTCGCGCCGTGGGCGTGCCGGGAACGGTCGAAGGCATGTGGGAAGCGCAACGACGCTTCGGACGGCTCAAATGGAAGCAGGTCCTCGCTCCCGCGATTCATTACGCGCGCGACGGCTTCGAGGTGGATGAGCAACTGCAACAGCGGCGCGACGCCGCCGCGAAAGACTTCGGCGACAAGACGAACTTCGGCAAATACTTCGGAGACCTCAACGCCGGCGTGACATTCAAGCAGCCCGAGCTTGCCGCGACGCTTACGCGCATCGCCAGCAACGGGGCCAAAGAGTTCTATGACGGCAAGACGGCCAAGCTCATCGCCGCCTCGATGAAAGAGGACGGAGGACTCATCACCGAGCGCGACTTGCACGAGTACAAGGCCGTCTGGCGGCAGCCCGTCGAGGCCGGATGGAACGGCTATCGCGTGATCACGGCGCCGCCGCCGAGCTCGGGCGGCATCGGCCTCGTTCAGTTGCTGAAGATGAAGGCCGATCGCGCCAATGATTTCGCGAATGTTCCGTTGAACTCGGAGAGGTACATTCATCTCGTCGCCGAAATCGAAAAGCGCGTCTTCGCCGACCGCGCGCAGTACCTCGGCGACCCCGATTTTTACAAGGTGCCCGTCGCCCAACTGACCGACGACGGTTATCTCGTCAAGCGCGCCGCGGAAGTCGATCGGGACAAGCCTTCGGACACGAAGAGCGTCCAGCCGGGGCTCGGCACCTCGATGCCCGAGAAGGCGGAGACGACGCACTTTTCCGTCGTCGACAAGTGGGGCAATGCCGTGTCCAACACCTATACGATCAACGGGTATTTCGGCTCGGGCGTCGTGGCGCAAGGCACCGGTGTGCTGCTCAATGATGAGATGGACGACTTTTCGGCGAAGCCGGGTGTGCCGAACATGTTCGGCGTGGTCGGCAGCGATGCGAATGCGATCGCGCCGAAAAAGCGGCCGCTCTCGTCGATGACGCCGACGATCCTCACGAAAGACGGCAAGGTTTCGCTGGTCATCGGCACGCCGGGCGGCTCGCGCATCTTCACGTCGATCTTCCAGGTGATCAGCAACGTCTATGACTTCAAGATGCCGTTGTCCGATGCGGTAGCCGCCATGCGCTTCCACCACCAGCTGCTGCCGCCCAACACCATCTTCTGGGAGCCGTACAAGCCGATCGAGGGCGACTTGGCTCAGCAGTTGCAGTCGATGGGGTATGTTCTGCAGAAGCAGGGCTTCAACGGAGACATTCAGGCCATTAAAGTCGACGGCGACACACCGACCGCGGTGGCCGATCCCCGCGGCCGCGGCGTCACTCGAATCGTGCAGTAGCCGCGACTCAGCATCGGGCGGCCGCCACGGCCGCCCAGAATGCAGCCAACTCTATGCGTCTGTGCGTAATTCGCCGCGTGCATACTGAGCGCATCGGCGTCCACTAAGGAGACATCATGACGGTCAAGCGTATGGACAACGTTGGCATCGTGGTAGAAGACATTG
>CAYPWK010000036.1:14465-22393 GCA_964414365.1 uncultured Burkholderia sp. | reverse complement strand
GCAGCAGGACGAAGAAGGCCGGCTGAAACGGCATCTTTCCGTAGAGCAGGTTGAAGCCGACGAGGACAGCCACGATCGCGATGCTGACCGTCGAGAGGAATTCGAGCGCGACCGAGGATAGAAAGGCGATGCGCAGCACCGTCATCGTGCTTTGCCGATATGCCTCCGAAACGCTCGCGACAACTTGTGCCTCGCGGCGGCCTGCATTGAAGAGCCTGAGCGTCGTGAGGCCCGATAGCGCGTCGAGAAATCGCGCGCTGAGCCTCGCGAGCCTGCGCCATTGGCGTTGGTTTGCCGCAACCGCATCCTTGCCGAGCAGGATCATGAATACGGGAATGAGCGGAGCCGTCAAGACGAGCACGAGTCCCGACACCCAATCGGCGGGAAAGACGACGACGAGAACCGCGAGCGGCAGCAGCGCCGTCAGCGCACGATTCGGCAGCCAGCGCGCGTAGTAGCCCTCGAGCGCCTCGATACCTGCGACCAGATGACTCGACAACGCGCCGCTAGACTCGCGCTGCAGCCACGCCGGACCGAGCGCGTAGATCTTGCGCAATAGTTCGCCGCGCAATTGCATGCGCATCGTCGCTGCGCCGGCGAAGGCGAAACGCTCCGCCGCCTGCATGGCAATCAAGCGCAAGGCGATGATCGGCAGCATCGCGGCCAATGCGGGCCATACCTGCGCCAACCCTGCGCCGCCGACGATGACCTGGTTCACGCTCCACGAGAGCAACGCGGCCTGAACGATGACGAACATTCCCGCGGCGAATGCGACCGCAACGGACAGCCTCAGCGGCGAACGAACGCGCCCGGCGCGATGCGCGAGCCATGCATCGAGGGTTTTCTTTTGCCGCAGCGTAGCACTTGGAGTCATCTCGTAAGCGGAGCGAAGATCGTTGGAGGGGCTCGGAGCAGGTAACGCAGCGCGCGAGCCGACGTGCTCTCGAGCAGCGATCAGGGCGCACGTTAGCAGAGTCGCGTGCGATGCGGACGGCGCAAATTGACGCGCCGACGAATTCATCCATCGCGCGGGCCTTGTCGTTCAACCCTCCTGCGACAACTTGGCCCATCTCGTTGCGACGGTATGCCGCAAGGATTCGTAGCACGCTTAATTAGAATTCTCGACGTTGGCTCTCCCCCGCATTCGACCTCTCGTGCCGATCGGAGAAGTTGGCCGAACGCAGGTGCCGACGGCCCGCGAAACTGCCCGCACGCGATCGTCGGGTCGCCGTCGTCCACCACCTGCACCTTTCGAAAACGGCTTGCATCGGAGCATCAAATGATCAGCGATACCGTGGTGGAACTATCGCGGCTGCAGTTCGCCGCCACAGCGCTATACCACTTTCTGTTCGTCCCGCTCACGCTCGGTCTGTCGTTCCTGCTCGCAGTCATGGAGACCGTCTATGTCATCACGGGCAGAACGATCTACCGCGACATGACGCAGTTCTGGAGCCGGCTCTTTCTCATCAACTTCGCGCTCGGCGTCGCCACCGGGCTCACGATGGAGTTCGAGTTCGGGACGAACTGGTCGTTTTATTCGCGATTCGTCGGTGACGTGTTCGGCGCGCCGCTCGCGATCGAAGGCCTGATGGCGTTCTTCATGGAGTCGACGTTCGTCGGATTGATGGCATTCGGCTGGGAGCGTCTCTCGAAAGGCAAGCATCTTGTCGTCACCTATCTGGTGGCGCTCGGCTCGAACCTCTCCGCGCTCTGGATCCTCGTCGGCAATAGCTTCATGCAGAACCCGAATGGCGCCGTCTTCAATCCCGTGACGATGCGTCTCGAGCTGACGAGCTTCGGCGCGCTCTTCTTCAGCGAAGACGCGCAGACCAAGTTCGTGCATACGAGCATCGCCGGCTATGTGACGGCCGCGGTCTTCGTGACGGCCGTGAGCGCCTATTACATGCTGCGCGGCCGTCATATTGAGCTCGCGAAGCGGTCCTTCCGCATCGCCAGCCTCTTCGGCGTGCTTTCGGTCGCGGGCGTGATCACGCTCGGAGACGCGCTCGGCTTCGTCGGCGGGCATGCTCAGCCGTCGAAGCTTGCCGCGATGGAAGCGATGTGGCAGACCGAGAAGGCGCCCGCGCCGTTCACCGTCGCGGCCTGGCCGAATCAGAGCGAGCAGCGCAACACGTGGAGCATCCAGATTCCGTACGTGCTGACTCCGCTTCTCACGCATACGTTCGACAAGACCGTGCCCGGCATCGACGAGATTGAAGCCGATGCCGCGAAACGCATCCGCAACGGGATTCCCGCCGTCGAGGCGCTGAAGGTGCTGAGCTCGGATTCGACCAACGCAGCCGCACTCGCGCGATTCGACGCCCATAAGGCCGATCTCGGCTATGGCTTTCTCGTGAAGCGCTACGCGACCGGTCAGGACGTCTCGAAGGCCACCGAAGCGGACATTGCGAAGGCTTCGAAGGATGCGATTCCGAACGTCTTCGTCGTTTTCTGGGTGTTCCGCATCATGGTTGGCTGCGGGCTGCTGATGCTCGCCTACTTCGTTATATCGGTGATCCTGTCGCTGCGCGGCGACGTTCATCGCCAGCGCCCGTTTCTGAAGCTTGCGCCCTGGATGATTCCCGTGCCGTTCATCGCCTGCGAGGCAGGATGGCTGACGGCCGAAGTCGGCCGGCAGCCGTGGACTGTGTTCGGCGTATTGCCGACCTGGATGTCGGCGTCGACACACAGCGTCGAGTACATGGTCTTCTCGCTCATCGGCTTCGTGCTGCTTTATTCGATCTTTGCCGTCGTTGAAATTTTCCTGATGGTGCGCGCGATTCGGCAAGGCCCCGAAGATCACGGCGATCGCGGCGGCGGCCACGCCGAGGAAAAGCCGCGGCGCCCAATTCCGGCGCTCTCGGGCGAGCTCGTGACGGCACACGCACAAGTTGCATACGCCGCGGCCGGCACGATTCGTAAGGAGCACTGAGATGGAGTGGTACCTGGTCTTCAAGTTGGTCTGGTGGGCGCTGCTCGGCTTCTTGCTGGTGGGCCTCGCGACGATGGTGGGCATGGATATGGGCGTCGGCGCGCTATTGCGCTTCGTCGGCCGGACCGATACCGAACGCCGTGTCGCGCTCAACACGATCGCGCCTCATTGGGACGGCAACCAAGTCTGGTTCGTGCTCGCAGGAGGAGCCGTGTTCGCCGCATTTCCGCTCCTCTATGCGACCGCCTTCTCGGGGCTCTACGTCGTCATGCTGCTATTGCTCTGGACAATGACCGTTCGTCCGCTCGGCTTCGAGTTCCGCAGCAAGCTTCCTTCAGAGACGTGGCGCAACGCGTGGGATTGGGCGCTCGTCATGAGCGGCGTCGTGCCGATGTTCATCTACGGCGCGGCAATGGGCAACATGCTACTCGGGGTACCGTTCCACTTCGAGTGGGACCTGGCGTCGTTCTATACGGGCAGCTTCCTGAGCCTCTTCAACCCGTTCGCGATCCTCTGCGGCGCCTTGTCACTTTCGCTATCGGTCTACATGGGCGGCGTGATGCTGGTGGGGCGCTCCGAGTCCGGCCCGCTGCAGCAACGCGCGCGCCGTGCGGCGAGCACCGCGATCGTCGTCGCGCTCGTGCTATTTGCGATCGGCGGCATATGGGTGAGTCATCTGTCCGGCTACCGGCTCCTGCAGGCCCCACCCCCGGGTGCCGAGCAAACGCCGCTGCAACAAACGGTGCAGGTCGCCGCAGGTGGCTGGCTCGAGAACTATCGCAATACCCCGGCACTCTGGCTCGTGCCGGCGCTCGGTTTGGCTGCAATGCTGCTCGGCTTTTCGATGGTGCGAGCCAATCGTTCGACGCTTGCGTGGTGGTCCGGCGCGCTGGCATGGGCGGGCGTGATCGGTTCGGTGGGCGCCGCGATGTTCCCGTTCCTCATGCCGTCATCGAGCGAGCCGTCCCAAAGCCTGACCGTCTGGAATGCGGTGTCCAGCCGCACGACGCTGATCTGGATGGCGGGATGGGCCACTGTATTCATGCCGGCGATCGTCGCCTACACGAGTTGGGCGTTCTACGTCATGCGCGGCAAGGTCAAGGCGGAGCATGTCACGTCCGACCCGCACGCCTATTGATTTCGACGAATCCTCTGTCGATTGTTTTTTAGGAGTTCCGAATGAAGACGGTTCTGCACTTCCTCATGTTGATGGCTGCCGCTGTGGTCGCCATCGTCGCCGGCGTCATCGTCGGGGACTACGGAGCGTGGTACTTCTCCTGGGTCGTCGGCTCGATCATGATCGTTCTCGCCGCCGCGGCGGGCGGCGTTCTGCTCGATACTCAGGAGAAGCAACGAGCCGGGCGCGCCAGCTAGGCTTGCCGGCGGCAGGAGATGGATTTCGCGTGCTCTATTGCACCGCGCAAATGATCTGCCGCACGTTTGGCCTGTCCTCGGCCGTAGCGGACGACATCGCGCCGGCTCGCCAACATCTTGTCGCGCACGAGCGCGCGCCGGCGCCGCCCCATTCGCGGATCCAGCAGATACATTGCTGCGGCGCCCGCTGTCAGTGCTGCGACGCCGTTGAGGACGCCTTTGATACGTGTTCGCTTCATGTTCGTCTCCGCTCGACTTGCCTACCACTCGCAAGTCAGGGAGCATGGCACGTGCCCCGCTCGGCCGCTACGCACTCCTCGACGAACTGCGCCGCTACCGATGCCAGCGCGGCAGGCCCGGTGTAGACGATCATATGGGCCTGACGCGGTATCGACACGATCCGGCCCGCGGGGAACCGCGCGGCCAAGCTTTGCGCCCACGCTTCGTGGCATATGGGATCGTGCTGCCCCCGAACGACCAGCATCGGGGCACGAATGCGCTGGCACTTCGTTTCGAGCGCATCGTCGAGCGAGTATTGAAGAGCGCGTAGAACCCGCAGGTAGCCGCTCTTGCGATACGACTCGTGACTGATCGCCTCGAGCTCGGGCGGATTGTATGGCGCGTTTTGGCGCCAGCGAATGAACTGCCGCAGCCACGACCGTTCTTCGGGCGGCGTCGTGGGCCCCTGCAGCACGCCCGCCACAATGCGCTCTGGGTAGCGCGCCGCGAGTTCAATGATGACCTGGCATCCCTGCGAATTGCCGATCAGCGCGGCGCGCACGAGGCCTGTCACATTCATCCATGCCACCAGCGCATCGGCCATCTCGCCGATGTCGAGCACATGATCCGGGTGATCGCTCTCGCCGAAGCCCGGCAAGTCGGGAACGCAGACTTCGAACCTGTGCGCGAGGCGTTCCGCCGTCGGCATCATGTACTGGTGCGAGAGGCCGAGCCCATGCACGAGGATCAACGGCGGGGCTTCGGCCAGCCGAGGACCTGGCGCGGCGACGGCATGCATGCGCAGTGGGCCCACCCTCGCCCATTCGCGATGGAATCCGACAACGGCATCGGCATGAGCCATGATTCGCAGTACTGACAATCCAGTGCGGTGCTTGACGCCAGGGCCAGCGGCGGCAGTGATGCTATGCGCGTCGCGGGCGCGTTCCCAGCCAGGAACAGCAGATGCTTAGGAATACTAAACTTACTAGCTCGTCGCATATCTATCTGCGGCGCCACGCACGCAGGAGGCCAGATGTCATCGGATCCGCCCATTCCCGACCAGCCGACGATTCCCAATCCGCCGACCCCCGGCAAGCCCGAGGACGTGCCCGATATTGGCACCCCTGAACCGAGTCCCGGCCAGCCTGCGGAACCAGGTTCGCCGCCTGAGCCGCGATCGCCGACAGGTTCGGCGGCCGACAGCGATTAGTCATGCATCGACGGCGCCGGGCGAACTCTCGCAATCGGCAGTCATTCAGTTTCTTCGTACAGTTCGATCGGCAGGCCATCCGGGTCACTAAAGAACACGAAGCGCTGGCCGGTGAGCTCGTCGAGCCGAACGGCCTCCACCGTAATCCCTTTCGCGACGAGGCGGTCGACGCATTGATCGATATCGTCGGTGGAAAAGGCCAGATGACGGAGGCCGCGAGCCTCCGGATACGAAGGCCGCGGCGGTGCGCCGGGAAACGAGAACAGTTCGATCTGGCAATGATCGCCGACGGCAAGATCGAGCTTCCAGGAAAGACGCTCGGCACGCCACGTCTCGCGAATCACAGGCAAGCCCAGCGTTTCGGTGTAAAAGCGCCGCGACCTTTCGTAGTCCGAACAAATGATGGCGATGTGATGGACTTTTTTGAGTTGCACGTCGTTAGTCATGTTTCTACTCCGGCGGGGCAGCCTTTTATACACGGCAAGACGAATTAGCTCAACGTTCCGCTGCGCCGTAGCAGCCGTCCGCCCTTGCATTGCGTCCGCTGCACATTCGGCCCGCTGTGACCGCTTTATCGGCCCAGGTGGCCGCGCGGAAAGACAATTGAAAGAAACGGGCGACTTCCAGGCAAAAACGCTCCGATAGCGGCAAACTCACCGGCGAGCCTTGCGTCGACCCTCGCGCGGCGGATGCCGCAAGCGCGGTCGCGCAAGCCGTGCACCGCAAAGAGGAGTTCGCCATGCCCACGCCCTACACCGTATTGAATAACCGCGTCGCGCTCGTGACCGGCGGCTCACGCGGCATCGGCCGCGCCATTTCGATTGCGCTGGCCTCAGCCGGCGCGATCGTCGCCGTCAACTACAGGCAGCGTGAGAACGAAGCTGCCGACGTCGTTGCGGCGATCGAGCAGGCCGGAGGCCGTGCCATCCCCGTTCGGGGCGATGTATCGATCGGCGACGAAGTGAAAGCGATGATCCGCGAAGTGGAATCGCGCCTGGGCACCATCGAAGTGCTCGTGAATAACGCCGGCACCGCCACGATCGTCGACTTCGCGGATCTCACGGAAGCAGAGTTCGACCGCACGCTCGCCGTCAATCTGAAGTCGGCATTCCTCTGCACACAGGCAGTGCTGCCCGGCATGCGCGCGAAACAGTGGGGCCGCATCGTCAACGTTTCGTCGGCCGCCGCGCGCGGTCCGGGGATCGTCGGTGTTCACTACAACGCATCGAAAGCCGGCTTAGAAGGCCTGACGCGCGGCTACGCAGCGCGGCTCGCTCGCGAAGGCATCACCGTCAACGCCGTCGCCCCGGGGCCGATCGACACCGAAATGGCCGGGCCGCTCAAGGAATCCGGCATCGCCGCAAAACTGCCCGTGGGACGCCTCGGAGAAGCCGACGAAGTCGCCGACGTCGTGCTGATGCTCGTGCGCAACGCCTTCATTACGGGCCAAACGGTACCCGTCAACGGCGGCGCAAGCTTCATCTAGCCGCTCGCCGCGAACTTTGCCGATTTTCGATAACGCCCTCGATTTATGACTCCCTACCATCGGACGGGCATCCACATTCGTGCCGCTCAATGCGGCACTACCGGAGATTCCGATGGAAACCGCAGTCAAAGACGGGCGACCCGTCAAAGTCACCCACCATGAATTGAAGCAAACGCTGGGGACATGGCAACTCTGGGGCATCGCGGTCGGGCTCGTCATCTCCGGCGAATACTTCGGCTGGAGTTACGGCTGGGCGAGCGCCGGCACGCTCGGCTTCGTCGTGACAGCGCTCTTCATCGCCGCGATGTACACGACGTTCATCTTCAGCTTCACCGAGCTCACCACGTCGATTCCGCACGCGGGTGGCCCGTTCGCCTATGCGCGGCACGCCTTCGGCCCAGTCGGCGGCTATATAGCGGGCATCGCGACGCTCATCGAGTTCGTCTTCGCGCCGCCCGCCATCGCGCTCGCAATCGGCGCCTATCTGCATGTGCAGTTCCCCGGTCTCGATCCGAAGCATGCGGCAATGGCGGCCTATCTCGTCTTTATGGCGCTCAACGTTGTCGGCGTCCAGATCGCGGCGGCATTCGAGCTGTTCGTGACGCTGCTCGCCATCTTCGAGCTGCTCGTCTTCATGGGCGTCGTCTCGCCTGGCTTCCGATGGGCGAACTTCACGAAGGGAGGTTGGGCCGGCGCCGATGGTTTCA
>CAYPWK010000036.1:7808-14455 GCA_964414365.1 uncultured Burkholderia sp. | reverse complement strand
TTCGGCGCGTTCCACGGCATGTTCGCAGCAATCCCGTTCGCGATCTGGTTCTTTCTCGCGATAGAAGGCGTGGCGATGGCCGCCGAGGAAGCGAAGAACCCGAAGCGCTCCATCCCGATCGCGTATGTGGCCGGCATTCTCACGCTCGTCGCGCTCGCCGTGGGCGTTATGGTGTTTGCCGGCGGCGCCGGCGACTGGACCAAGCTCTCGAATATCAACGATCCTCTGCCGCAAGCGATGAAGTACATCGTAGGCGAGCATAGCGGCTGGATGCATATGCTCGTCTGGCTCGGGCTCTTCGGGCTCGTGGCCTCGTTTCACGGCATCATCCTGGGCTACTCGCGGCAGATTTTTGCGCTTGCGCGCGCGGGCTTCCTGCCCGAATGGCTCGCGAAAGTCCATCCGCGCTTCAAGACACCGCATCGTGCAATCCTGGCAGGCGGAATCATCGGCATCGCGGCCATTCACAGCGACGAGCTGATCCAGTTCGCCGGCCAAACGCTCACCGCAAACATCGTGACGATGTCGGTGTTCGGCGCTATCGTCATGTACATTGTCAGCATGCTTGCGCTCTTCAAGCTGCGTCGCAGCGAGCCGAATCTCGAGCGGCCGTTTCGTGCGCCGGTCTATCCGTGGTTTCCGGCGTTCGCGCTCGTCGCCTCGCTCTTTTCGCTCGCGGCGATGGTCTACTTCAACCGGGAAGTCGCGCTCGTTTTTGCAGCATTCGTCGCAATCGGCTACATCTATTTCCTGTTGACGCGCAGTCAGCGACAGCTTGCGCCGGCCGACGCGCTGCTCGAAGAGTGAGCTGAGGCACTCGCGGACGGATAGGAGTCCGAATGAACTACACGGAGACAATCGGCGCCCGCACCTACCGGTTCGCCGACCTGAAGGCGGTGCTCGCGAAAGCAAGCCCGCTGCGCTCGGGCGACCAGCTGGCCGGGATCGCTGCTGCGAGCGAAGAGGAACGCGTCGCCGCCAAGATGGCGCTTGCGCGGGTGCCATTGCGAACCTTCCTCCAGGACCTCGTCGTTCCGTACGAGGACGACGAGGTCACGCGCCTCATCATCGACACGCATGACGCGCAGGCGTTTTCCGAAATCTCCCACCTGACGGTCGGCGATTTCCGCAACTGGCTGCTCTCGGGCGCGACCGATACCGACGCGCTCGCGCGAGTCGCGGACGGCCTCACGCCCGAAATGGTCGCGGCCGTTTCGAAGCTGATGCGCAATCAGGATCTCATCGTCGTCACGCGCAAGCGGCCTGTCGTCACGCGCTTTCGGAATACCATTGGATTGCCGGGGCGGTTGTCGGTACGCCTGCAGCCCAATCATCCGACCGACGACGTCAAGGGTATCGCCGCATCGATGCTCGACGGTCTTCTCTACGGCTGCGGCGACGCCGTCATTGGCATCAATCCCGCAACGGACAGCTTGCAATCGATCACGACGCTGCTCGTGATGCTCGATGAGTTTCGCCGCCGCTATGATGTGCCGACGCAATCGTGCGTGCTGACCCATGTCACCAACACGGTTGCGGCAATCGAGAAAGGCGCGCCCGTCGATCTCGTGTTCCAGTCGATCGCGGGTACTGAGAAGGCTAATGCGAGCTTCGGCGTCTCGCTTGCGCTGCTCGGGGAGGCGCGTGATGCGGCGCTATCGCTTGCGCGCGGCACCGTTGGCGACAACGTCATGTATTTCGAAACGGGGCAAGGCAGCGCGCTCTCCGCCAACGCGCATCATGGCGTCGATCAGCAGACTTGCGAAGCGCGCGCCTATGCCGTTGCCCGCCGCTTCAAGCCCCTTCTGACGAATACAGTCGTCGGCTTCATCGGACCCGAGTATCTTTACGACGGCAAGCAAATCATCCGCGCCGGCCTCGAGGATCACTTTTGCGGAAAGCTGCTCGGTGTACCGATGGGTTGCGACATCTGCTACACGAATCACGCGGAAAGCGATCAGGACGACATGGACAATCTGCTGACGCTGCTGGGTGTGGCCGGCGTCAACTTCATCATGGGCATACCGGGTGCCGACGACGTCATGCTCAATTACCAGAGCACATCGTTTCACGACGCCCTTTACGTCCGCGACGTGCTCGGTCTGCGTCGCGCACCCGAGTTCGAGGCATGGCTGCAATCGATGCAGATCATCGACGGAGAAGGCGCGCTGCTCCCCGCCGCGGTACGCCAACCGCTGATCGAGAGCGCGCGCGAATGGATGAACGGGTAGCGGCAGGCCAACACCCCTATGAGCGAATTCCTCGAAAAAGACCCTTGGCAGCCGCTGCGGCGATTCACACAGGCGCGCATCGCCCTCGGTCGCGCCGGCGTGAGCCTGCCCACCGAGCCGCTGCTGGCGTTCAACCTCGCGCACGCGCAGGCGCGCGACGCCGTGCATCAGCCGCTCGATGCGCAAGCGCTGCACGAGCACCTGCGCGCGGAGGGATTCACATCGCTCGATGTTCATAGCGCCGCAGTCGATCGCGCGCACTACCTGCGGCGTCCCGACCTTGGGCGCCGCTTATCGGACGAGAGCCACAAGCTGCTCGAAGGGACTGACGCGGACACGCCCGACCTCGTTTTCGTCATCGCCGATGGCCTTTCCGCGATCGCCGCATCGAAGCAAGCGTTGCCATTGCTGACCGCGCTGCGCCCAAAACTCAGGGACTGGCGACTTGCGCCCGTCGTCGTCGCACGGCAAGCGCGCGTCGCGCTAGGCGATGAGATCGGCCAGCTGCTGCGCGCGCGCTTCGTCGCCATGCTGATCGGCGAGCGCCCGGGCCTTAGCTCGCCGGACAGCCTCGGCATCTATCTCACGTACGAGCCGCGTATCGGCCGCACCGACGCCGAACGCAATTGCATTTCCAACGTGCGGCCCGAAGGGCTCGACTACGCGGGAGCCGCCCACAAGCTCCATTACTTGCTGACGCATGGGCGGCGTTTAGGGTTCACAGGCATACGGCTGAAGGACGGCAGCGATGCGTTGGAGGGACCGGCCGGGCTCACCGAGGCCCTCCCCGATGCTGCCGCCGCAAGCCGGCCGCGCGACGACAATTAGGACAACTGACAAGCCCGGCCAGGCTCGATCGACTGTCCACACCGGTGCGCGGCGCACTCTGACATAGCGCCCGTAGGGTGCGGCGGGCTGACTCCGGCATATCGATCCGCGTTCGCGTCGCGTCGACAAACCCGCGAGAGCGCGAGCAGGCGTGCGTTCGGGGCTTCTGGAGGTCCTGTTGGAACGAATTGGCACGCCGCTTGCGGCGATAGCGCGATCTTTCGATATCCGGCGATGACTACGTCAATCTTCCGAGCGGCTGTTGAACGCGCCGATCCCGATGGCTCGCACCAAGGGCCGTTCTCCGACCGATGCCTCGACTCGCGCGTGCAGCTGACCGTCGCGCACGACGCCGACGAGCAAGCGCGCAATCTGCACGGATGGCGGCAGACCTACGACCAATTGAGCGCCGGGCGGTTCCGCGGCACCATCGCCGAGTTGTTCCTCGATCGCATGACGGTGTTCCGTGAATTCACGAGCCGCGCGCTGCGCCAGACTTGCGAGATCGACTCCGATGCCTATTGGTTCGGCATATCGCTCGGTAGCGACGCGTTGGGCCGCATAGACGGCCGGCCGATTGACGAAGGCGCGCTCGCGTTCAGGCCCAGCGGCGTCGAATTTGAGTTGCTGACTCCCGAGGGTTATGAGTTTTTCGGCATCGTCGTCAACGGAGAAGCGTTGCGCCGCTATGCGGCCGAAGTTGAAGAGATGACTTTGATCGACAGAGCGCCCGAGACGGAAGTCATCGCGGCCGCCGTCACGCGCAAGCACCGGCTTTGCGCGTTGCTTCGACCGATCCTGACCGAGGCAGCCGGGAACGCGGCGTCGGCGCCGCTTTCGTCGCAACCGTTGTCGCAAGCCGCTCGCGAGCACCTGCAAGCTTGCGTCCTCGCGTCGCTTTTCGACCTTTGCACGGACGAGCGGGCGCGGTTGCCCATCGTCTGCACACCTCAGCGAAGGCACACGGTCGTCGCCGACGCGCGCGAGTATGTGCTCGCCCATCGCGACCGGCCCGTATCGGTCGTCGAACTCTGCGCGCAGCTGCACGTGAGCCGCCGCACGCTCCAGTATTGCTTCCAGGACGTCCTGGGCATGGCCCCCGCGGCGTACTTGAGGACGATTCGATTGAACGGCGCGCGGCGCGATCTCAGTGACGCGGCGCGCGACGGCGGGGGCTCGAGCGCCCCGCGTCAGGTGCAGGATGTCGCTGCCGCCTGGGGGTTTTGGCACTTGAGCCAGTTTGCGGCCGACTACCGGCGCCTCTTCGGGGTACGGCCATCCGACACGCTGAAAGGCATCGGGAGCGTCGGCGTCGCGCAAACGGCGTCTCAATCGCCGATCCGAAACGTGTAAAAATGGGGCGGGAAGGTTCGGACGGCCGGCTATCGCGGCGTTTGATCGGAGTGCGACAGCGGGCGGGAAATGGTGGTAGGCGTTCCGGACCGGAACGCCTACCGATCAGCATGAAAGTTTTGGGGTCGGTTTGTAAAAAATCTGCAATACAAGCCAAGCACTGCGCGTTCGCGACGCCAAACAAACGTTGGACTGAAGAGAGCTCAGACTACGCCCGCTACGGAGGCCATCTGATGGGCCAATGTCCGGAATTCATCGAACTGCGTTGCCAGCTCGAAACAAAGTACGAAAGCAAGGGCGTGAAAGAGACCCGGCCGGTGTCGCGCCAGTAGGAGGGCGGGAGCCGCCAGCCGCTTGCGAATCGGTGCGATGTTCAGGATGCAGGCGATCGCGATCCCGAGTGCGGCACCGGCGAGCACATCCGTCGGGTAATGAAGCCCGAGATAGATGCGCGGCAATCCGATGAGGATCGCCGTATGAAGCAACGCATAAATTCCCGCCGCGCGGGAAGCCACGAAGATGGCAGCCGCGATCGCGCACCAGAGCATCGCGTGGTCGCTCGGAAACGCGCTCCAGCTGCGAGGTAGCGTCTCAGGGGACGTCGACTCAGGATACAAGTGCCGCAACTGCGGCTCGTAGAACGGTCTCAGACGGAACGGCAGATAATGCGCGAACAGCCGGCCCAGCAACAATGCGACTAGTCCGCTCACGATGGCGATCACGACGATTTCACGGTCTCGCAACCGCTCCTCGCTCTTATCCGCCGTCGCGTGCTCGCGCCTAGTCCAGATCCACCAAAGCAACGCGATCAGCACCGTGCCCTTGATCAAATACATATTGACGATCGTTTCGGCCGCTTTGGCGGCGAGGGGCGATTGTCCCGCTGCCTGATGCATGAGCGTGAGCAGCCATTGATCCAGCACGTTCATTTGTTTCCCCCTTGTTGAGGACGGTCTGCAGGGCGGTTCTCTTTCCGCCCTCAGCGGCTCGTTCGCGGTTTGAATCTGCAAAGGCAGTCGCGCTGGGAGACGAGAAGGCGGAGAAATGAGTGAACGGTTGCTGGAGCGGGCGCAAGCCGCGTGCCTAGATGGGGTCCCGCCGCTGGGCGCCCGAGAGCTGGGCACATTTTGCGGGACTCGCTGAACAAGTCGTTTCGGGGACTACCCTAGACGGAGCAACCGTTTCGAGCGCTCCCTTGCGAAGTGCTCTCGGGATACCCTCACGCAGCAGCCGGCTCTGCGGCCACCCGCGTGTTACGCAGCGACCTGCCGTCTTCGCTGAAGAGATGGGCATGGCGAACGCTGAACCCTGCCATGATCCGTTGTCCCTCGGAAGCCTTCGACTCTCCCGAAGCTTTAACCTGAATGGTTCTGTCGTCGACGAGCCGCACATGCAAGAGCGTCTCGCCGCCGAGATGCTCGATCACATTGACCTCCCCCGAAAGGCCGCCGTCGATTCCGCTGCCGCCCTCTTCAGTCAAATGCTCGGGCCGAATCCCGAGCGTCAGCGTTTGCCCCGCGGCGACGTTCTCCGCACCGAACGGCACTGCAAGCGGCGCACCGCCCGGGAGTTCGATCGTGACCCTGCCCTGCTCGCACGCGACGACGCGGACGTCGAGGAAATTCATCTTCGGCGAGCCAATGAAGCCTGCGACAAAGCGATTCCTCGGGTTGCGGTACAACTCGAGCGGCGACCCGATCTGCTCGACCTTTCCATGGTTGAGGACGACGATGCGGTCCGCCATCGTCATGGCCTCGGTCTGATCGTGCGTGACGTAGATCATCGTCGCATTGAGCTGCTTGTGCAATTTGATGAGCTCGAGCCGCATTTGCACGCGCAAGGCCGCATCGAGATTGGAAAGCGGCTCGTCGAACAGAAAGACTTTCGGCTCGCGTACGATCGCACGGCCAATCGCCACGCGCTGCCGCTGCCCGCCCGATAGTGCGCGTGGCCGCCGCTGGAGCAACTGGCCGATCTGCAGTATCTCGGCTGCGCGATGGACGCGGCGTTCGATTTCGTCGCGCGGCAGCTTCAGCATCCGCAGACCGAACGCGATGTTCTCGTAGACCGACATGTGCGGATAAAGCGCATACGACTGAAATACCATCGCCACGCCGCGTTCGGAAGGCTCGATCTCGGTCACGTCTTCGCCGCCGATCAGGACGGACCCCGAATCCACGCGCTCTAGCCCGGCAATCGTGCGCAGCAACGTGGACTTGCCGCAACCGGAGGGGC
>CAYPWK010000036.1:0-7798 GCA_964414365.1 uncultured Burkholderia sp. | reverse complement strand
CGACGAAGACGAGAAATTCGTGATCCGCGACCTCGATATCGACGCCCTTCAGCACTTCGGTGCCGCCGAACGTCTTGCGGATCTGCTGCAATTGCACGGCGCTCATCATGCCTCCCATCCCCCAAGGGGATTTCCCGGGCGCCGGTTCCGCCCCAGCGAGGCATGAGCCCCCGCGCAGCGCAGTGAACGATAGTGAGCTTGGGGGCTATTCATCATGTCTCCCGCGAAAGTCTCGAGCGTTTCATTTTCCGTGCTGACGCCTCGGTTGGCTGACAGCAAGGACTCCTGATCATTTTTTTCTTGACATCCGTCGCTGGCCAAAATATACATTTGTAAAACCGAAATTACAAGTGATACGCGCACCGCTCTGACGGTACGCGCAACGATCGGTGCAACCGAAATAACAAACCAGGAGACAGCGATGAAGAAGCGCTTCCTTCGGCAGAAGGCCTTGATGTTGAGCGTGGCAACCGCAACGCTCTTTGCTTGCGCGCAAGCATCCGCGTGGACGTTGAAGGAGGCGGCCGCGCCTTACTCGGGCACGACGATCAACGCGATCTTTCTCGATCGACCCGGCTACGCTGCTGCGGAGAAACTGATCCCGCAGTTCGAAAAGGAAACCGGCATCAAGGTCAAGTGGGACGTGATTCCGTACGAGAGCACGCGTGAGAAGGAAGTCCTCAATTTCGCAAGCGGCGGCGCGCAGGACATCGTGCTCGTCGATGTGGTCTGGCTCGGCGAATTCGCCAGCAACAAGTGGCTGGTACCGGTCAGCAAGTTCACCGGCGATCCGAAGCTCGCCGATCCGAATCTGAACCTGAAGGACTTCTTCCCCATTCTGCTCGATTCGTTCGGTACATGGAACAAGGTGATCTACGGCTTGCCGTTCGACAACTACTCGGGCCTGCTCTTTTACAACAAGTGCATGCTGAAGGACGCGGGTTTCAGCGAGCCGCCGAAGACATGGGATGAACTGCTCAACACGTATGCGCCCAAGCTCACGAAGCCTGAGAAGAACCAGTATGCGTTCGCGCTGCAGTCCCGCCGCGGCGAAACACAGTCGGCCGACAGCTTCATGCGTGTGCTCTGGCCGAACGGGGGCTCGCTGCTCGATACAAAGTTCAAGGCGAATCTGCTGTCGCCGCAATCGCAAGAAGGACTCGAATACCGGCAAAAGTTGATGAAGTACATGCCGCCCGGTATCGTCGATTTCGATCACGCGGAGGCCGTCAACGCGCTCGCCCAAGGACAGGTCGCGATGATCACTGAATGGTCGGCCTTCTATCCGACGCTGACCGATTCCACGAAATCGAAGATCGGCTCATGCCTCGGCGTGGCCACCGAGCCTCGCGGAGCGGCGGGCCTTAAGCCCGCGCTCGGCGGATTCTCGCTCGCCGTCAATGCGAAATCGAGCGCCAAGAAGCAGGCGGCGGCCTGGCTCTTCATCCAGTGGATCACCTCGGAGCAGATGGCGAAGGCTTACCTCGAAGCCGGCGGCGTGCCCGCGCGCATGTCGATCTATAAGGATCCGGCCATCGAGCAGAAGTATCCGTTCGTGAAGCCGATGGTCGAATCGTGGCAAGGCGGTGTGCCCGACTACCGCCCCCGCTTTCCGGAATGGCCGGCCATCTCCGAGATCATCGGCGAGTGGGGCACGAAGATGATGCTGGGTCAGGTCTCCATCAAGGATGGGGCGCAGACGATCGACACAAAAGTCGACGCCATCCTCCAGAAGGCGGGCTACTACGACGGCAAGAAGCCGTTGCTGAAGTGAGGGAGCGAGCATTGCGATGCGGCCGACGCAACTTTCGAGAAATGCCATGACCGAAGGCACGGCGTCGTCCGCAGCCGATGTCGGCAAGGCCCGGGCGGCGGCGCGCATTCTGCTTGTGCCGCGCTCGCCCGCGTTTTGGTTCCTGCTTCCGGCGATAGTCGCACTCGCCGTGATTGGGATCTACCCTCTGCTCGTGGCGCTTTACAACTCGTTCCATCAGTACAAGCTCGCCGATCCCGAAGCCGGCACGCCGTTCGTCGGCTTCGACAACTATGTGGCGACGCTGACCGATCCGTCGTTCTGGGATGCGCTCGGCCGCACCGTACTGTTTCTTTGCCTGACGTTGCCGATCGAAATCGCGCTCGGCCTTTTCGCCGCGTTGCTCCTTCATCGCGCGGGGCTTGCCTGGATGCGCTCGATTGCGCGCGTGAGCCTCGTTATTCCGATGGCGACGACTTATGCCGTCGTCGGCCTCATCGGCCGGCTCGTATTCAATCGGCAATTCGGCGTGGCCAACTATCTTCTCAGCTTCTTCGGCATCGGCCCGCTCGACTGGCTGGGCGACCCGACGCTCGCATTCGTCGCCGTGATGATCATGGACGTCTGGCAGTGGACGCCGTTTTGCGCGCTGATCTTCCTCGCCGGGCTATCGATGGTGCCGAAGGAAGCCGAGGAAGCGGCGCGGCTGGAAACGCCGCGCTGGACGATGGTGCTCTGGCATCTGCAGCGCCCGTTTCTGCTGCCGGGACTGACGGCGATCCTCATTTTGCGTTCGGCCGACATGCTCAAGATGTTCGACGCGGTGTTCACGATGACACGCGGCGGCCCCGGTGCGGCAACGGAGTTCGTCAGCGTCTACATTCAGCGCATCGGCTTTCGGCTCTTCGATCAGGGAATGGCCTCGGCGCAAGCCGTCTTGCTGCTGATTCTCACGATCGTGCTGTCGCGGCTTTACATCCGGTTCGTCTATAGGGAGGCTTGATGAACGTTGAACCAACATCACGCTCCCACCGTGCCCGAAGCGCGCGCCGGCGGGCCACGGTCTGGCATTTCCTAGGCCTCCTGATCGTCTTCCTCTCGTCGGTGTTCCCGTTCTATTGGATGGTCACGACGAGCCTCAAGCATCAGGCCGATGCGCTTGCCTACCCGCCGCACTGGATTTTCAAGCCCACGCTGAGCCACTACATCGATGCGCTCTTCCAGCACGATGTGCTCGGCAGCCTCGTCAACTCGCTGATCGTCGCGAGCAGCACGACTGCGCTCGCGATCATGCTCGGCACGCCGGCCGCCTACGCGCTCGCGCGCTATGAGTTCCGCGGCAAGCAAGATCTCTGGTTCTGGTTCATTTCGAACCGGATGGTGAGCCCCATCGTACTCGCCGTCCCGTTTTTCCTCATTGCGACGAAGCTCGACCTCATCGATACGCATATCGTGCTGATCCTGCTCTATCTGACGTTCTCGCTGCCGATCGTCGTCTGGATCTGCACGGATCAGTTCCGCAACATACCGGTCGAGCTCGATGAGGCGGCACGGCTCGACGGCGCATCGCCATGGCGCGTTTTCTGGCGCATCAATCTGCCGCTCGCCATGCCGGGCATCGTCGTATCGGCCATCTTCGCGTTCATCTTTTCGTGGAACGACCTGCTCTACGCGCTCGTTCTGACGCGCGAGAACGCGATCACTTCGCCCGTCGCCGCGACGAGCTATATGAGCGGGTACGAGTTGCCCTGGGGGGAAATCATGGCGACCGGCACGCTCATCGTGCTGCCGATGGTCGTTTTCGCGCTGCTCGTGTCGGGACGCCTCGTGCAAGGCCTGACGATGGGCGCGGTGAAGTGATGTCCGCATGCTATAACCGCCCGTTTCCTATCACCCCGAGCAATCACCATGAGCAAGACGGAAACGCCCGCGCCGCTCGCCGAGGCCGACGACTCGATCGATGCCGAGGAAGAGCTGCAAGCTCGCGTGGCATGGCACTACTATGTCGGCAACCTCACGCAGCAGGAGATCGCCCAGCACATCGGCAGCAATCGTGTGCGCGTGAACAGGCTGCTCGCGGCGAGCCGAGAGTCGGGGCTCGTGCAGATCACGATCAATAGCCGCATCGCGCCTTGCGTCGCGCTGGAAGCAGCGCTCGTCGAGCGCTTCGCCCTCTCGGCGGCCGTCGTGGTGCCAAGCGGAGCAACGCCCGAGGCCAATATGGCCGCGCTCGGCATCGGCGGCGCGGCCTATTTCGCCAAGCAGATCGAGCCCGGCAATACAATCGGGCTCGGCTGGGGCCGCACGATCCGCGCCGTGCTGCGCGCATTGCCGCAGCGCTCCTACGGCCCGATCTCGGCCGTATCGCTGCAAGGCGGCCTCTCACACTGCCCGAGCATCAACACTTTCGATATCGTCTCCGATTTCGCGAACCTGTGCCATGCCGACGGCTATCTTTTCGCGGCGCCCATCTACGTGAGCAGTCAGAAAGCGCGCGACGTCATCCTGCAGGAAGAAGCGATCCGGGAAGCATACGAACGCGCGCGCAGGGCCGACCTCGCGCTTCTGACAGCCGGCGACCTGACCGAATCGCTTGTCATCACCTATGGCATTAATCATCCCGACGACCTGCGCACGCTGCGCAAGACGGGCGCCGTTGGCGACATGCTTGGTCATTTCATGGACGAGAACGGCAAGCTCATCGACCACCCGCTGAATCGGCGCACGGTCGCCGTCGCGCTCGACGATTTGCGCGAGATCAAGCGCGTCGTTCTCGTGAGCGGCGGACCGAAAAAGTTTCACGTCACGCGAGCGGCATTGCGCGGGCGGTATGTGTCGGTGCTCGTCACCGATGAAGACATGGCGCGACGGCTCGTCGGGGAGCCCTGAGGGATGTCCATGGCGTCGATAGATCGCAGCCGCGAGTTCGCCGGCAAGACGGTGCTGATCACAGGAGCCGGCAAAGGGATCGGCAGAGCCACGGCGCAGCTGATGGCAGCGCGCGGCGCACGCGTGATCGCCGCCAGCCGCACGGAGGCCGACCTCGTTGCGCTCAAGCGCGAGATCGGTTGCGAAACGCTCCTCGTCGATCTGGCCGATGCGCGCGACGCGCGCGAGACGGCTCGCCGCGCGCAGCCCGTCGACCTGCTCGTCAACAACGCCGGCACCGTCGACTTGCAGCCGTTTCTCGAGACGACGGTCGAAGCGTTCGACGCGACGATGGCTGTGAACGTTCGGGCCGCGCTGATCGTCGGGCAGGAATGCGCGCGCAGCATGATCGTGCGCGGCACGGGCGGCGCGATCGTCAACGTGTCCAGCATCTCGGCGCAAATCGGCTTGCCGCTGCACGCCTCGTATTGCGCTTCGAAAGCGGCGCTCGACGGCCTGACGCGCGTGATGGCCGTCGAGCTGGGCGAGCACGGCGTTCGTGTCAACGCCGTCAACCCCGTCGTCACGCTGACGCCCATGGCCGTGAAGGCGTGGAGCGACCCCGCGAAATCGGCACCGATGCGCGCGCGCATTCCGCTTCGCCGCTTCGCGGAGCCGGGCGAAGTCGCGAGCACCATCGCTTATCTGCTCGGCGACGAGGCGAGCATGGTGAATGGCGTGAGCTTCGCCGTAGACGGCGGTTTTCTTGCCGGATAACCCGGCGGCGGGCCTAAACCCCTCAGCAAAGGAAAGCACATGGAAGCCCTCGTTCTCGAAGAAGCACGCCGCATCCGGCTACGCCCTTTCACGCTGCCGCAAACGGTTGGCCCGCGCGACGTGCGCATTCGCATTCATACAGTCGGCATCTGCGGCAGCGACATTCACTACTACCAGCATGGACGAATCGGTCCGTTCGTCGTGAAAGAACCGATGGTGCTCGGGCATGAAGCGTCGGGCACGGTCGTCGAAGTCGGCGACGAGGTCAGTCATCTGAAAGTCGGCGACCGTGTGGCCATGGAACCGGGCGTACCCGACATGACCTCGCGCGCCGCACGGGAGGGGATGTACAACCTCGACCCGAAAGTGCGCTTCTGGGCGACGCCCCCCGTGCACGGTTGCCTTGCACCGTTTGTCGTCCATCCGGCCGCCTTCACCTACAAGCTGCCCGACAACGTGAGCTTTGCGGAAGGCGCCATCGTCGAGCCGCTTTCGATCGGGTTGCAGGCGGCGACGAAGGCTTCGATCAAGCCCGGCGACGTCGCGGTCGTCCTCGGGGCCGGCACGATCGGCATGATGTGCGCGCTTGCCGCGCTCGCAGGCGGCTGCAGCCGCGTGGTCGTCTGCGACCTCATTCCCGAAAAGCTCGACCTGATTGGAGCCGTCCCGGGCGTAACGTGCGTCAATCTCCGCGAGAGGCGCGTGCAGGACGTCGTCGCCGAGCTGACCGACGGCTGGGGCGCGAATGTGGTGTTCGAAGCGAGCGGCAGCGAGAAAGCCTTCGAAGGCATCGTCGATCTAATGTGCCCCGGAGGTTGCCTCGTACTCGTCGGGATGCCGCAGCAGGCCGTTGCCGTCGATGTCGTCGCGTTGCAAGTCAAGGAAGCGCGAATCGAATCGGTCTTCCGCTACGCGAATATGTTTCCCCGCGCGATTCAGCTGATCGCGTCGGGCCGAATCGACGTAAAGCCCTTCATCTCGCGTTCGTTTCCATTCTCGCGAGGCGTCGAAGCGTTCGAAGAAGCGGCGAGCGGCAAGCCGACCGACGTCAAAGTGCAGATCGTCATGGAGTGATCGAGCGGAGCCTGACCACAATGAGCGAATCAAAAAAAGCATCGGCGATGACGGCCGTCGTCTGTCATGCGCCGCAGGACTACCGTGTCGAGCGCGTCGAGCGGCCGAGGCCGGGCCGCAACGAGCTCGTCATCCGCATCGCCGCTTGCGGCATTTGTGCTAGCGATTGCAAATGTTATTCGGGCGCCAAAATGTTTTGGGGCGGCCCGAGCCCATGGGTCAAGGCACCCGTCATCCCGGGGCATGAGTTCTTCGGCTACGTCGAAGAACTCGGGGAAGGCGCGGCCGAACATTTCGGCGTGAGCCTCGGCGAACGCGTGATCGCCGAGCAGATCGTGCCATGCGGCAAATGCCGCTACTGCAAGTCGGGGCAGTACTGGATGTGCGAGGTGCATAACATCTTCGGCTTCCAACGTGAGGTCGCCGACGGCGGCATGGCCGAGTACATGCGGATCCCATCCACCGCCATCGTGCACAAGATCCCGCTCGGCATCTCGCTCGAGGACGCCGCGATCATCGAGCCACTCGCCTGTGCGATCCATACGGTCAACCGTGGCGACATTCAGCTCGACGACGTGGTCGTCATTGCGGGCGCCGGGCCGCTCGGCCTCATGATGACGCAGGTCGCGCATCTCAAGACGCCAAAGAAGCTCGTCGTCATCGATCTCGCCGACGAGCGGCTTGCGCTCGCGCGTGAGTACGGCGCCGACATGACGATCAATCCGCGCAAGGACGATGCGATCGCCCTCATACGTTCGATCACGGATCAGTATGGATGCGACGTCTATATCGAAACGACGGGCGCGCCGGCCGGCGTTCCGCAAGGGCTCGACATGATTCGCAAGCTCGGGCGCTTTGTCGAATTCTCTGTGTTCGGTGCGGAAACGTCCGTCGATTGGTCGATCATCGGCGATCGTAAGGAGCTCGATGTCCGAGGCGCGCATCTCGGCCCCTATTGCTACCCGATAGCGATCGATCTGCTCGCGCGCGGGCTCGTGACGTCCAAGGGCATCGTGACGCACGGTTTCGCGCTCGAAGAGTGGGACGAGGCGATCAAGATCGCCAACTCGCTCGATTCCATCAAGGTCTTGATGAAGCCGCGGCAAAGCCTTGCCTAAACACCGCTTATCGATCGCCTCGAAATCGAACGCCGGCTGAGGACACCACCAGCCAACACTACACGCTATCGGAAGACCAGCTAGAACGAGTGCCGCATGCCAACGCGGATATCGGCTTGGGTGGTCGTGGTGGACGGCGTGAAGCTATAGCCAATTACCGCGTCGACGCCGCTCGACGCCCTCAGGTAGTCTCCCGAGATATAGACGT
>CAYPWK010000035.1:9252-22448 GCA_964414365.1 uncultured Burkholderia sp. | reverse complement strand
AGATGGTGTCGTACGAAGTGTCGATGGGCTTTGCGCTCGTCGTCGTGCTGATGACATCGGGCAGTCTCAATCTCTCCGATATCGTCGGCTCGCAGGAGCGAGGCTTCTTCGCGAGCCACGGCATCACTTTCCTCTCATGGAACTGGCTGCCGCTTCTGCCCGTCTTCGTCGTCTATTTCATCTCGGGTATCGCCGAAACGAACCGCCACCCGTTCGACGTCGTGGAAGGGGAGTCTGAGATCGTCGCCGGTCACATGATCGATTACTCGGGGATGGCGTTCGCGCTGTTCTTCCTCGCCGAGTACATCAACATGATCGTGATCTCCGCGCTGGCGGCGACGCTGTTCCTGGGTGGGTGGAGTGCTCCGTTCGGCTTCCTCTCGTTCATTCCGGGCATCTTCTGGCTCGTCCTGAAGGTGTTCGCGCTGCTGTCGGTGTTCATCTGGGCGCGCGCGACGTTCCCGCGCTACCGCTACGACCAGATCATGCGTCTCGGCTGGAAGGTTTTCCTGCCCGTGACGATTGTCTGGGTCATAGTGATCGGGTTCTGGATCATGTCGCCGCTGAACATCTGGAAATAAAGGGCGGAACGAAATGACCGCAATTCAAAATTTCTTCAAGACGTTTTTCCTGACCGAGCTCATCAAGGGGCTCGCGCTGACAGGGCGCTACGCGTTCAAGCGCAAGTTCACGGTGCAGTTCCCCGAGGAGAAGACGCCGATCTCGCCGCGCTTTCGCGGCTTGCACGCGTTGCGCCGCTATGAAAACGGCGAAGAGCGCTGCATTGCCTGCAAGCTCTGCGAAGCAATCTGCCCGGCGCTCGCGATCACGATCGAATCCGAAACGCGCGCCGACAACACGCGCCGCACGACGCGCTACGACATCGACCTGACGAAATGCATCTTCTGCGGGTTTTGCGAGGAGAGCTGTCCCGTCGATTCGATCGTCGAGACGCACATCCTCGAATATCACGGCGAGAAACGCGGCGACCTTTACTTCACGAAGGACATGCTGCTCGCGGTTGGCGACCGCTATGAGGCGGAGATCGCGGCGGCGAAGGGCGCCGACGCCCCGTATCGGTAAAGACGGATTGACGTAATGCAGTGAGCGGATGGCGCGGCGGCGTTGGGTCGCCGCGGCAAGGCCGGTGTGTGCCGGCCACCGCTTGAGCCTCACGCTGGGCTAACGATGAAACGGTGACCATGGAATTCACGACCGTACTGTTCTACATCTTCGCGCTGCTCCTGACGGTGTCGGGGCTGAAGGTGATCACGTCGCGCAACCCCGTTGGGTCCGCGCTCTTTCTCGTGCTCGCGTTCTTCAACGCGGCGGCCATTTGGATGCTGCTCGAGGCCGAATTCCTCGCGATCCTGCTCGTGCTGCTCTATGTGGGTGCGGTGATGGTGCTGTTCCTGTTCGTCGTGATGATGCTCGACATCAACCTCGACGTACTGCGGCGCGACTTCAGGCGTTTCGTGCCGATGGCGAGCATCGTCGGCGCGATCATCGTCGTGGAGACGGCGCTGATTCTCTGGCACGGCTACGGCGCGACGACGACGCCTGTGCACGACGCGACGACCGGCGGCGGTGCCGCGGCCGCGCTGCCGAACACGTTCCTGATCGGCAAGGCGATCTACACCGACTACGTCTTCGCATTCGAAGTCGCGGGCCTCGTGTTGCTCGTGGCGATCATCGCTGCCATCGCGCTGACGGCGCGCAAGGGCAAGGACAGCAAGCGCCAGCGCGTCTCGGACCAAGTGAAGGTGCGCGCAAAAGACCGCGTTCGCCTTGTGAAGATGCCGGCCGAGACGGCCGTGCTCGAGACGGGCAAGGGCCCGGATGCGCCAGGCGAGACTGGCGCGAACGTCGGCGCGGGTGCCGTCGGCAACAACGGTTGAGCGTCGAGGAGATAAACATGTTGACCCTGGCTCATTACCTCGTGCTCGGCGCGATCCTCTTCGCGATCAGCGTCGTGGGCATCTTCCTGAACCGTCGCAACGTCATCATCATCCTGATGGCGATCGAGCTGATGCTGCTCGCGGTGAATACGAACTTCATCGCGTTCTCTCACTATCTCGGCGACGTGCACGGGCAGATCTTCGTATTCTTCGTGCTGACCGTGGCGGCGGCGGAGGCGGCGATCGGCCTCGCGATTCTGGTGACTCTCTTCCGGACCCTCGACACGATCAACGTCGAGGATCTCGATCAGCTCAAAGGCTAATTCAGGCACTGCGGTCATGACGACACTCAATGAAAATCTGCTGCTGGGCGTCCCGCTCGCACCACTTGCCGGCTCGCTGATTGCGGGGCTCGCGGGCAAAGTCGTAGGGCGCAAGGGGAGCCACCGGATCACGATCCTCGGCGTCTTCATCTCGTTCGTTCTCTCGGCGATCGTCTATGCCGACGTGATGAACGGCGCGAGCTTCAACGCCACCATCTACGAATGGATGCGCGTCGGCTCGCTCAAGCTCGAGGTCGGATTCCTCGTCGACTCGCTGACCGCGATGATGATGTGCGTCGTGACCTTCGTCTCGCTGATGGTGCATATCTATACGATCGGCTACATGGCCGACGACGACGGCTATGAGCGCTTTTTCGCCTACATCTCGCTCTTCACGTTCTCGATGCTGATGCTCGTGATGAGCAACAACTTCCTGCAGCTCTTCTTCGGCTGGGAAGCGGTGGGTCTCGTGTCATACCTGCTGATCGGCTTCTACTTCACGCGTGAGAGCGCGATCTACGCGAACCTCAAGGCGTTCCTCGTGAACCGCGTCGGCGACTTCGGCTTTTTGCTCGGCATCGGCCTCCTCCTCGCTTACGCCGGCTCGATGAACTACGGCGAAGTGTTCGCGAAGCGCAATGAGCTCGCGGCGCTGTCGTTCCCCGGCACGGACTGGGGGCTGATTACTGTGTCCTGCATTTGTCTCTTCATCGGGGCGATGGGTAAGTCGGCGCAGTTCCCGCTGCACGTCTGGCTGCCGGACTCGATGGAAGGCCCGACGCCGATCTCGGCGCTGATCCACGCCGCGACGATGGTGACGGCCGGCATCTTCATGGTCACGCGCATGTCGCCGCTCTTCGAGCTTTCCGATGCGGCGCTCTCGTTCATCATGGTGATCGGCGCGATCACGGCGCTTTTCATGGGCTTTCTCGGCGTCGTACAGAACGACATCAAGCGTGTCGTCGCCTACTCCACGTTGTCCCAGCTCGGCTACATGACTGTCGCGCTCGGCGCGTCCTCCTACTCGGTCGCCGTCTTCCATCTGATGACGCACGCGTTCTTCAAGGCGCTGCTGTTCCTCGGCGCCGGCTCGGTCATCATCGGCATGCACCACGACCAGGACATGCGCAACATGGGCGGCCTCTACAAGTACATGCCGATTACCTGGATCACGTCGTTGATCGGCTCGCTCGCCCTGATCGGCACGCCGTTCTTCTCCGGTTTCTATTCGAAGGATTCGATCATCGACGCGGTCGCCCTCTCGCATCTGCCGGGTTCGGGCTTCGCTTACTTCGCCGTCGTGGCGAGCGTCTTCGTGACCGCGCTCTACTCGTTCCGCATGTACTTCATGGTCTTCCACGGCGAGGAGCGCTTCCGTCATCCGCAGGATTTCGGCAACGGTCACGGCGCTGAATCGGCCGCGCACGGCCACGACGAACACGGTCACGATGATCACGGACATCACTCGCACGAGCCCCATGAAACGCCGTGGGTCGTCTGGGTGCCGCTCGTGCTGCTGGCGATTCCGTCGATCGTCATCGGTGCGATCGCCGTCGGTCCGATGCTCTATGGCGACTTCTACCAGCACGGCGTCGCGTTCGAGAAGGTCATCTATATCGCCGACAACCACCCGGCGCTCCGCGAGATGGCTGAGGAGTTCCACGGCTGGCTCGCGATGGGCCTCCATTCGGTGTCGGGCCTGCCCGTGTGGCTTGCGCTCGCTGGTGTGGTGACGGCGTGGTTCCTCTACCTGAAGCGTCCCGATCTGCCGGCCACGATCCGCCGTGCGTTTGGGCCGATCTACACGCTGCTCGACAACAAGTACTACATGGACAAGATCAACGAAGTTGTCTTCGCGCGCGGGGCGGTGGCCATCGGCCGCGGGCTCTGGAAGGAAGGCGACGTCGTGGTCATCGACGGTATCGTCAACGGAAGCGCCCGCTTCATCGGGTGGTTCGCGAGCGTCATCCGCTTCTTGCAATCCGGCTATATCTACCACTACGCGTTCGCCATGATCATCGGCATGCTGGGGCTCCTTACCCTGTTTGTCACGCTCGGCGGCAAATAAAGGCGACGGAGAGAAACTCAATGCACTCGTTTCCGATTCTCAGTGTCGCGATCTGGCTGCCGATCGTTTTCGGCCTGATCGTCCTTGCCGTCGGCTCCGACAAGAACCCCGCGCCCGCGCGCTGGATAGCGCTCGTCGGCTCCGTTTTAGGGCTCATCGTCACGCTGCCGCTCATTAGCGGCTTCGATTCGTCGAGCGCAGCGTTGCAGTTCGTCGAGCAGTCCGACTGGATCGATCGCTTCCATATCACCTATCACCTCGGCGTCGACGGCATCTCGATGTGGTTCGTCGTGCTGACCGCGCTCATTACGGTCATCGTCGTGATCGCGGGCTGGGAAGTGATCACCCAGAACGTCGCGCAGTACATGGCGGCGTTCCTGATCCTGTCCGGGATCATGGTCGGCGTCTTCTCGGCCGTCGATGGGCTGCTCTTTTACGTGTTCTTCGAGGCGACGCTGATTCCGATGTATCTGATCATCGGTATCTGGGGCGGCCCGAACCGGATCTACGCCGCGTTCAAGTTCTTCCTTTATACGCTTGCCGGCTCGCTTCTCATGCTGGTCGCGCTGATTTACCTCTACGTCCAGACGGGCACGTTCGACCTCGCGGCCTGGCAGAAGGCGCCGCTCGCGATGACGCCTCAGGTGCTGCTCTTCATCGCCTTTTTCCTCGCGTTCGCGGTGAAGGTGCCGATGTGGCCGGTCCATACCTGGCTGCCTGATGCACACGTCGAAGCACCGACGGGCGGCTCGGTCGTGCTGGCGGCGATCATGCTGAAGCTCGGCGCGTACGGCTTCCTGCGCTTCTCGCTGCCGATCACGCCCGATGCGAGCCATGCGCTCGCGCCCGCCGTCATCACGCTCTCGCTCGTCGCCGTCATCTATATCGGTTTTGTCGCGATGGCGCAGGCGGACATGAAGAAGCTCGTCGCTTATTCGTCGATCGCGCACATGGGCTTCGTCACGCTCGGCTTCTTCATCTTCAACCAGCTCGGTGCGGAAGGCGCGATCGTCCAGATGATCTCGCACGGCTTTGTCTCGGGCGCGATGTTCCTTTGCATCGGCGTGCTCTACGATCGCATGCATTCGCGTCAGATCGCCGATTACGGCGGCGTCGTCAACGTGATGCCGAAGTTCGCGGCGCTCGTCATGCTGTTCTCGATGGCCAACTGCGGCTTGCCCGGCACCTCCGGGTTCGTCGGCGAGTTCATGGTCATCCTGGCGGCCGTCCAGCACAACTTCTGGATTGCTTTCGGCGCGGCGTTCACGCTGATTCTCGGCGCGGCCTACACGCTCTGGATGTATAAGCGCGTCTACTTCGGCGCAGTCGCCAACGATCATGTGAAGTCGCTCGTCGATATCAACGGCCGCGAGTTCCTGGTGCTCGGCGTCCTCGCCGCGTTGACGCTGTTCATGGGCCTCTATCCGAAGCCCTTCACCGACGTAATGCACGTATCCGTGCAGGACCTCCTCTCCCACGTCGCGCAGTCGAAGCTGCCGCCGCTGCCACAGTAACGCCGAGCGGAGGAACGAAAAGATCATGCAAAACGCCTCTATGACTGTCCTATTGCCCGACGCGCTCATCATGGCGGCCGCCGTCGTGGCGTGGCTCAACGAAACGTTCGTCGGTGAGTCCGGCCGCCGCGTCACCTATTTGATCGGCGTGCTGTCGTCGCTCGTCGCCGGCATCTGGTTCGCGACGCTTATCGTTGCGCCGCCGCAGTATTTCTTTTCGCACATGTATGTCGTCGACGGCTTCGCGAGTGCGATGAAGGCCGTGGTGTCGATCGGCTACGCGATCACGATGATCTACTCGCGCAAGTATCTCGAGGATCGAGACCTGTTTCGCGGCGATTACGTGTTGCTCGGCATGTTCGCGCTGCTCGGCCAGCTCGTGATGATCTCGGGCAGCAACTTCCTCACGCTCTATCTCGGTCTCGAGTTGATGTCGCTCTCGCTCTATGCGGCGATCGCGATGCGCCGCGATGCTTCGCAGTCGAACGAAGCGGCGATGAAGTACTACGTGCTCGGTGCGCTTGCATCGGGCTTCCTGCTCTACGGTATCTCGATGATCTATGGCGCGACGGGCTCGCTCGATCTGAGCGAGGTGTTGAAGGCCATCGCGTCGGGCCGGATCAACGATGCGGTGCTGCTCTTCGGCGTCATCTTCATCGTGGCCGGCATCGCGTTCAAGATGGGTGCCGTACCGTTCCATATGTGGGTGCCCGACGTCTACCACGGCGCGCCGACGGCGATGACGCTGCTCGTCGGCGGCGGCCCGAAGGTGGCGGCGTTCGCATGGGGCCTGCGCTTTCTCGTGATGGGCTTGCTGCCTCTCGCCGCCGATTGGCAGGATATGCTCGTCATTCTCGCCGCGCTTTCGCTCATCGTCGGCAACATCACCGGTATCGTGCAGCGCAACGTCAAGCGCATGCTCGCCTACTCGGCGATCTCGAACATGGGCTTCGTCCTGCTGGGTCTGCTCGCGGGTGTCGTCGACGGCAAGGCCGAGGGCATGGCGGGCGCGTACAGCTCGGCGATGTTTTACAGCATCATCTACTTCCTGACGACGCTCGGTTCCTTTGGCATCGTGATGCTGCTCGCGCGCAGCGATTTCGAAGCGGAGACGCTCGACGACTTCAAGGGCTTGAACAGGCGCAGCCCCGTATTCGCGTTCGTGATGATGGCGATGATGTTCTCGCTCGCCGGAATTCCGCCGACCGTGGGCTTCTACGCGAAGCTGGCCGTGCTGCAGGCGGCCTTAAACGCTGGTCTCGTCTGGCTCGTCGTGCTAGCCGTCATTACCTCGCTCTTCGGCGCCTTCTACTACCTGCGCATCGTGAAGCTGATGTACTTTGATGCTCCGCAGGACAGCAGCCCGATCGTGAGCCCGGCCGCCAATCGCTGGCTGCTCGCGCTCAACGGCGTCGCAGTGCTCGTGCTTGGCCTGTTGCCTGGTCCGTTGATGACGCTCTGCCTGAACGCCATCTCGCATACGCTGCCCGTCGCGCTCTGATGCTACGGCCCCCGCGCTCACGGTCGTTCGCGACCCCCCAGGGGGGTGTCAGCCTCCCTGGGGGCGGCCCAACGGGAGGCTGACGTGTCGGCGGCCGGTTGGTTCGTTGTTCTGTTGGCGGTGTTTGCCGCCAACGTGCCGTTCGTCAATCAACGGCTTTTCGCCGTCGTGCCGATCGGGCGGCTCGGCGCGGCGAGAAAGGGCGTCTGGATCAGGATCATCGAACTGATCATGCTGTACTTCGCGGTCGGCGCGCTCGGTTTCATGCTCGAAGCGCGCGCCGGCAACCGTTTTGAGCAGGGCTGGCAGTTCTACGCGATCACGTTCTGTCTTTTCCTCGTTTTCGCGTTTCCCGGCTTCACCTATCAATATCTCGTCAGGCGCCGCTGAGCGGCCGTCATAGGGGAGGTGGAGGAGACGTTCCTTCCCAACCGGAGAAAAGTGCATGGCTGACCTGCCCGACCACGACCACGACGCTTCGCTCACCGAGACGCGCCTCTCGGGCGAGACCGTCCATCAAGGCTCGTTCCTGCACGTCAAGCGCGATATCGTGCGGTTACCCGACGGCAAACAGGCCACGCGCGAATACGTCCAGCATCCCGGCGCCGTCATGGTGATCCCGCTTTTTGACGACGGGCGAGTGCTGCTCGAGCGCCAATATCGCTATCCAATCGGCCGCGTCATGATCGAGTATCCAGCCGGCAAGCTCGACGACAACGAAGACGAATTGGCCTGCGCGCAGCGCGAACTGCATGAGGAAACGGGCTATAGGGCACGCGAGTGGCACTTCCTCACGCGCATCCATCCGATCATTTCCTATTCGACGGAATTCATCGACATCTTTCTTGCGCGCGGGCTCACGCAGGGCGAGCGCAAGCTCGACGATGGGGAGTTCCTCGAGACGTTCGTCACCGAGCTGCCGCAGGTCAGCGAATGGATCCGCACCGGTGCGATCACCGATGTAAAGACGATCATCGGCACCTTTTGGCTCGAAAAGGTGCTCGCCGGCGTCTGGAAGGCCGGTGACGCAGAGGCTTCAAGAACGTCCGAGAAATAAAATCGGCGTCGGCGCGGCTCGCGCAAGCGCGCTAGAATGAGCCGCTTGCTGCACGCTCGTTCACCGAAATCGTTTTCGCGCTACACTTAGCCGCAGTTTTTGCCCGATTGAGCATGAAGGTCCTCGATTTGCAATGCCTCGACGGCCATCGGTTCGAAGGCTGGTTTGCCTCCGTCGATGAATTTGAATCGCAGTTGTCGCGCAAGTTGGTCGAATGTCCAATCTGCGCCGCGACGGCGATAAGCCGTGTGCCGTCCGCACCGCGCCTGAACTTGTCCGGCGCCACGAGCCTCGCCGAGAGCGAAGCGGGGCGGCGTGCGCCCACCGGCGGCGCGCCGCAGGAGAGCGGGCCGACGGTGCAGGCCGAACGAATGCGGGAAATCGAGGCGCGCGCCATGCACGCGTTGCGCGAACTCATCGAAAAGACGGAGAACGTCGGCGATCGATTTGCCGAAGAGGCGCGCCGCATTCATTACAACGAGGCCCCCGCGCGCAATATCCGCGGCGTTGCCACGCCCGAGGACGCGCGCTCGCTCGTCGAAGAAGGGATCGACGTCATGGCATTGCCCGGCGCCTTGCGGCCGAAAGAGTCGCTGCAGTAAGCACCCCCTGCCGCGACGCCAGTGCCGATATCGGAAACAACACGGGAGGCAGGGTAAATGGGTTTGAGCTTCGAGGACCTGGAAGTCGGCTCTCGACAGGAGGCCGGGGCACATACGTTCGACGTCGGCGACATCGTCGAGTTCGCCAATTGCTTCGATCCCCAACCTTTCCATATCGACGAATCGGCTGCGAAGGCTTCGCCGTTCGGCGGGCTCATCGCGAGCGGCTGGCACACCTGCTCGGTGCTCATGGGCCTTTGCGTACGCAATATGCTGAGCGGCTCGACGTCGATGGGCTCGCCCGGGATCGACGAAATCCGCTGGATCAAGCCTGTTCGCCCTGGCGATACGATTCGCCTTTTCGTTTCTGTCCTCGACAAGCGCGTTTCGGCCAGCCGGCCCGATCGCGGCATCGTCTCGTTGCTCTGGGAGGGCGTCAACCAGGCGGGCGAGACGGCCGTCACGGTGCGCTCGAAGGTCATCTTCGGCTTGCGCGACGCCGAGCAAGTGGCGCGGGGCCTCGAAGCGGCTCCGCCGGAAGTGCGTCTGGAGAACCGGTCCGTCGACGGAAGCCAGGGCTGACACCCGCGTCGCCGAGTTCGTCGCGCGGCATCATTTCCGACCGGTCCTGATGACACTCAATGCTTCGCGTACTGCGTCGCGCCGAATAACATCTCCCTTGCCTTGTCGTCCATCAACGGTTTGCGGACCGAGGCAAGCACCTCGACGCCGCGCATGACGGCCGGTCTGGCCGCGATGGCTTCATGCCAACGCTTGACGTTCGGGAATTCGTCGAGCTCGACTCCTTGATTTTTCCACGAGCGTGTCCACGGAAACGTCGCGATATCGGCGATCGTGTAATTGTCGCCGCCCAGGTATTGCGTCTTCCCGAGCGCTTTGTCCATGACGCCGTAGAGCCGCTTCGCCTCGTTCGTATAGCGGTTGATCGCATAGTCGAGCTTCTCGGGGGCGTAGATGCGAAAGTGGTGCGCCTGTCCGAGCATCGGCCCGATTCCGCCCATCTGGAACATCAGCCATTGCAGTGTCGCATAGCGGGCCGTCGGCTCGGCCGGCAGAAACTTGCCGGTCTTCTCCGCGAGATAGATGAGGATGGCGCCCGATTCGAAGAGTGAAATCGGCTTGCCGCCGGGGCCATCGGAATCGACGATCGCCGGAATCTTGTTGTTCGGGCTGATGGAAAGAAACTCGGGCTTGAACTGATCGCCGGCGCCGATATCAATTGGGTGAACGCGATACTCGAGGCCTGTTTCCTCGAGCATGATATGGACCTTATGCCCGTTCGGGGTTGCCCAACTGTATGCGTCGATCATCGCGGCTCCTTTGAGAAAGAGGGCACCGCGACGGGCGGCGCCGATCGAGCCGCAAATTAGCATAGAACGGTAGGAGCCGCAGACGGCACGGTAAAGCCCTGTCGCCGGTACGGTCTCAGCGCCGCGGCGGGTTGCCTGCGCTCAGTGGTCCGTGACGCCGACAGTTTCGCGCGTTGTGTATCGCGCGAGCTCCATCTTCGCGATCGCATTGCGGTGCACCTCGTCGGGGCCGTCGGCAAATCGCAGCGTGCGTGCCAACGCGTACGCGTAAGCAAGCGGAAAATCGTCGCTGACGCCTCCGCCGCCGTGCGCCTGGATAGCCCAATCGATGACCTGGCAGGCCATATTCGGCGCGACGACCTTGATCATCGCGATCTCGGCGCGCGCCGCCTTATTGCCAGCCGTATCCTTCATGTAGGCCGCTTGGAGCGTCAGCAGGCGCGCCTGCTCGATCGCGCATCGCGCTTCGGCGATGCGCTCCTGCGTGACCGTTTGTGCCGCGATGGGCCTGCCGAACGCGACGCGCTCCGAAGCGCGACGGCACATCAGCTCGAGCGCTCGCTCTGCAAGACCGACGAGCCGCATGCAGTGATGGATGCGGCCGGGCCCGAGGCGGCCCTGCGCGATCTCGAAGCCGCGCCCCTCGCCGAGCAGCACGCTCGATGCAGGCACGCGCACGTTGTCGAGCGAAATCTCCATGTGGCCATGGGGCGCGTCGTCGTAGCCGAACACGTTGAGTGGGCGATGCACGGTGATACCTGGCGTATCGGCGGGCACCAGGATCATCGACTGCTGCGCGTGCTTCGACGCGTCCGGGTCGGTCTTGCCCATGACGATGTAGAGTTTGCAGCGCGGATCGCCAGCCCCAGACGACCACCACTTGCGCCCGTTGATGACATAGTCGTCGCCGTCGCGTTCGATGCGAGTGCGGACGTTCGTCGCGTCGGACGAGGCAACATCGGGCTCTGTCATGAGAAACGCCGACCGAATTTCGCCGGCGAGCAGCGGCTCGAGCCACTGGCGCTTCTGTTCCTCGGTGCCATAGCGCTCGATCGTCTCCATGTTCCCCGTATCGGGCGCATTGCAATTGAAGACTTCGGGCGCCCACGGCACTCGCCCCATGATCTCCGCAAGCGGTGCGTATTCGAGATTCGTGAGACCGGCGCCGCGCGATGAGTCCGGAAGAAACAGATTCCAAAGGCCGGCTTCACGTGCGCGAGCTTTCAGTGTCTCGATCAACTGCGTCGGCACCCACGCGTTACCGCTTTCTCGGTTGCGTGCCACCTCTTCGAGAAACGCGCGCTCGTTGGGATAGATGTGCTCGTCGAAGAATGCGAGAAGCCGCGCGCGGAGCGCCTCGACTTTGGGGGTGTAGTCGAAGTTCATCGGTCGATTTCCTTTTCGATTCCTTAGCTCAGCGCACTTTGCGTGCATATGACCAGGCGAGCTCGGCCATCGGCCTCGCGCGCCTGCCGGCGTCAGCGGCTTGCGCGCTCGCGGCCGTGCCGACCGTCACGCGTTTCATGATGCCTTGGAGGATCGCCGCGATGCGAAACATATTGAAGGCGAGATAGAAGTTCCAGTCGCCAGTCATCGTGAACCCGGTGCGTTCACAGTAACGGGCGACGTAGGTCGCTTCGTCGGGAATGCCGAGCGTTGCCCAATCGAGTCCGCCGATGCCGCGGAATTGTCGCGGATCGACGTGCCAGGTCATGACGTGATAGGCGAAGTCGACGATGGGGTCGCCGAGCGTAGACAGCTCCCAGTCGAGCACTGCGACAATGCGCGGCTCGCTCGGATGGAAAATCAGATTGTCGAGCCGGTAGTCGCCATGGACGATTGCAACATGCGTTTCGCTGTTGCGGGCCTGCTCTGGAATATTCGCGGGCAGCCACTCGATAAGTCGATGCATCGCTTCAATCGGCTCAGTCTCTGAAGCTTCGTACTGCTTGCTCCAGCGGGCGATCTGACGCGCGAGATAGTTGCCCGGCTTGCCGTAGTCGGCAAGGCCGATGCGTTCGACGTCGACCGTGTGGAGCGCCGCGATTACGCGGTTCATCTCGTCGTAGATCGCGGCTCGCTCGTCGCGCGTCATGCCGGGCAGTGTCGCGTCCCAGAGCACGCGTCCGTCGACATGTTCCATCACGTAGAACGCCCGCCCGATCACCGATTCGTCGTCGCATAGCGCGAGCATGCGGGCAACAGGCACGTCGGTACCCGCGAGCGCATCCATTACGCGGTATTCGCGCTCGATCGCGTGCGCAGAGGGAAGCAGCTTAGCGGCTGGCCCGGGCTTCGCGCGCATGACGTAGCTGCGCGTCGGCGTGATGAGCTTGAACGTAGGATTCGATTGGCCGCCTGCGAACTGCTCGACGGAAAGCGGGCCAACGAAGGCGTCGACATGCTCGCACAGCCAGTCCGAAAGGGCTTGTTCGTCGAAACGCTGCTGAGTCGATACCGAGCGCGTGCCGATGAACGACGAATAGTCCTGCTGCTGATCCGAACTTTCCGCCGGTGGACTTTGCGCCGTCATGTCTCCTCCGATCAGATGATCGGCGACGCCGGGCGATGCGCTGTCCGCCGTCGTCGTTGAGTCCTCGAATTTACCCTCTCAATCGCGCCGATATCGGAGATATTGGGCGTAAAGCATCTCCATCGACGTATGTCGCACGTCGCGAAAGAGCGGGCCTGGCGGTGCGTAGTTGAGCATTCGCACGACCCAATCGCGCGGCTCGTGACCGACGTCGAGCGCATTGATACAGCCCGCCGCCTGCGCCAGGTGGCCGAAGAACGCCCGGCCGCCTGCAGTGATCGCATGCGAGAGCAGCGCACGATTGACTCCGCCGTGCAGCACCAGCAATACGGTATCCCACGAAGGATCGTCGCGCAGCCGGGAAAGCGC
>CAYPWK010000035.1:0-9152 GCA_964414365.1 uncultured Burkholderia sp. | reverse complement strand
GCTGCCGGGGCGATGATCGTCATGCTCGTCGTTCGAGCGCATTGCCTGCATTTCCGCAATGACGTACCGCGCGGTTTCGATCGTACGCGGCAGGCCGCTTGCGATCACGCGATCGAATCGCACGTTCGCCGAGGCGAATGCGTGACCCGCCGCGCTTGCCTGGGCACGGCCTCGCTCGTTGAGTGGCACCGTATCAGGATCGATTGAGCGGCCCGAGTCGTCGAAGTAGGTGACGTCGCCATGTCGCATCAAAAAGATGCGCCGGCGCTTCGGGATCGTGAACTCGGGCATCGCGGCTACCCGTCCGTTGTCAATAGCGCGGGGCGCGCTTTTCGAGGAAGGCGGTGATGCCTTCGAGCCCCTCTCGGTGATGCAGCGAGGTGACGAAGTCATCGCGCTCGGCGTTCAGATGATCGGGCAACGACTGCTCGCCGGCCGCCGCCACGAGCGCCTTGATGCGGCTGATTGCATTGGGCGAGCCGCGGCCGAGCTCGTCGGCCCAGGCGATCGCCGCATCGCGGACCTGCCCCGGCTTGACAAGGCGATTCACGATGCCGAGCGAGTGAAGACGCGCAGCCGAGATCGGCTTGGCGTCGAGCAGAATCTCCGTCGCGAGCGGGCGCGGGAGCGATCGCGCGAGGAACCACGAGCCGCCGCCGTCAGGTGTCAGGCCGACGCGCGCATACGACATGACGAACTTCGCATCGTCGGCCGCCACGATGAGATCGCAGGCGAGCGCGAGCGAAAATCCGGCACCGGCCGCCGCGCCGGCCACGGCCGCGATGACGGGCTTCGTCGCTGTGCGCAGCGCGAGAATCCATTGACCGAGCAGATCGATGCTTTGCGCCTGAACGGACGGGTCCTTGGCGCGGTTCTCGAGCAGCCGGTTCAGATTGCCGCCGGCGCAGAAGAAGTCGTCCGCGCCGGTCAGCACCACGGCGCGGATCGAGCGATCGCGCTCGGCCGTTTCGAGTGCAACGATGCCGGCCGCGTACATGTCCGGGTGCAGCGCATTGCGCGCGCCGGGGTTCGACAGCGTCAGGACGAGCGTCGATTCGCTCTCCGGGGGCCGCGATGCGAGAAGCTCTGCGCTCATGATCGTCAAAGTCGCTTGAGCCGCTCGAGCGCCGTCGCGAGGGTCTCCTCGCGCTTGGCAAAGCAAAAGCGCACGACACCCGACTCATGCGGCTCATGATAGAAGGCCGACACAGGAATGGCGGCCACGCCGATTTCGGACGTGAGCCACTTCGAGAATTCCTCTTCGGACATATCGCTGATCGCCGAATAGTCGACGCACTGGAAGTAGGTCCCTTCGCAAGGCAGCAGCTTGAAACGCGTGCCACCGAGGCCTGCGCGGAAGAAATCGCGCTTCCTCTGATAGAACGCGGGCAACTCGAGGTAGGGCGCCGGGTCGCGCAGGTACTCGGCGAGGCCGATCTGCATCGGCGTGTTCACCGTAAACACGTTGAACTGATGCACCTTGCGGAACTCGGCCGTCAGCGCCGCCGGGGCCGCCACATAGCCGACCTTCCAGCCCGTTACGTGAAACGTTTTGCCGAAGCTCGACACGACGAAACTGCGCGCGGCGAGCTCCGGATAGCGCGCGACACTCTGGTGCGGCGCGCCGTCGTAGACCATGTGCTCGTAGACCTCATCGGAGACGATGAGCACGTTCGTGCCGCGCACGATGTCCTGGAGCTTGCGCATGTCGTCGGCATGCCAGACCGTGCCCGTCGGGTTGTGCGGCGTGTTGATGAGGATGAGGCGGGTGCGTGGCGTGATCGCGGCGGCGAGCTTGTCGAACGGCAGCCGATAGTCGGGCGCCTCGAGCGTCACGAAAACGGGCTTTCCGCCGGCGAGCTCGATCGACGGCAAATAGCTGTCGTAGGTCGGCTCCAGCACCACCACCTCGTCGCCGCGGTGCACCGTCGCGAGAATAGCGGTGAGTAACGCCTGCGTCGCTCCGGCCGTGACGGTGATCTCGGTCTGCGGATCGTATCGGCGGCCGTGCATCGCCTCGATTTTCCCTGCGATCGCTTCGCGCAGCGGCGCGGCGCCCGCCATCGGCGGGTACTGATTGTGGCCGTCGCGCATCGCTTTCGTGACGGCGTCGACAATTCGCACGTCGCAGTCGAAATCGGGGAATCCCTGGCCAAGGTTGACGGCGCCATGCTCGGTGGCGAGCGCGCTCATGACCGTGAAGATCGTCGTCCCGACATTCGGCAGACGGGAGGGAAACTCGGGAGGCGCCACATCGTGCGCGCGTTTCGTTGGCTCGTGCGGTGCGTTCATGAGTCGATCGGCGAAATAGCAATGGGTTCGTGCAGCATGCAGGCAGCCGCGAATGGCGCGGGCTGGGCGATCCGAAAGCCGAAGTCCCGCGCCGTGCGGCTGGCGAGCTTCAGCAGCGCCCGGTCCTTGGAGACGAGCCAGTCGGCGCCCGCCGAGTGCGCGAGCTCGAGAAACTTCTGGTCGTCGCGATCCTTGCAGCGCGGCAGCGCGGCAGCGCCGACCGGCGGTTGGTCTCCCGTCGTCATGACCGACAGCCGCGCAACGGAGGCGAGTGCCTCGGTCTTGTCGACGGCGCGGCGCGTGAACTGCGGGTAATCGAGCACGCGCGAGAGCTCGGCGAGGCATCGCACGTCGATGACGGCGTCGAGCGCACCGCTGCGCAAGGCGGCATGGATCGGGCGCGTGGCCGCGTCGTCGAACACGAGAATGTCGATCCAGACGTTCGAATCGAGGACGACCTTCGGCGCGGCCCGGGCGCCATCGGGACCAGGAAGACTAGGCATTCGATACAATCGGGCTTTTCGCGTTCTCCATCCGGCACTGTGTGCCAGCCAGCCTCCATGATAATTGTTTTGTCTCCGGCGAAGTCGCTCGACTACGAGACCCCGCCGCACGTCCGTCGTCACACGATCCCCGATTTTGTCGACGATGCGGCGGAGCTGGTGGAGGGCTTAAGGCGCTTGTCGCCGCAGCAGATCTCGACGCTGATGGGCATCTCCGATGCGCTCGCACAACTCAATTTCCAACGCTACGCCGATTGGTCGCCCGAGTTTGGCTTGCACAATGCGAAACAGGCCGTGCTTGCGTTCAACGGCGACGTCTATGAGGGGTTCGACGCCAAGTCGCTATCGGCCGCCGATCTCGATTTCGCGCAACAGCAGGTGCGGGTGCTGTCGGGTCTTTACGGCGTCCTTCGTCCCCTCGATCTGCTGCAGCCCTACCGTCTCGAGATGGGCACGCGTTTTTCGAATGCGCGCGGCAAGGACCTCTACGCTTTTTGGGGCGAACGAATCACCGATGCGCTCAACCAGCAATTGCGTCAGAAGGCGCACGGCTCGCGCGTCCTCGTCAACTGCGCTTCGGAGGAGTATTTCAGGTCTGTGAAGACGAAGGGGCTCGAGGCGCCCGTGATCACGCCGGTATTCGAAGACTGGAAGGGCGGCCGCTTCAAGGTCATCAGCTTTCACGCCAAGCGCGCGCGAGGGTTGATGGCGCGCTTCGCGGTTGAGCACCGGCTCGATACGCCGGAGCAGCTGAAGGAATTCGCCGCCGAAGGCTATTCGTTCGACGAAGCCGCATCGAACGATGCAACCTACGTTTTTCGCCGCCGTGTCGGCAATTGACGCAACGGCCGCATTGGTGCGACGACGATCAATTGAAGTGACCGACCGGCGGCACGGCGAGCCCGTTCGCTTGTTGGCCGTCTGAATGAGCCGAGGAATTCCAATGACACTTTCGATCACGAGCAATTTCGACGGCGGCGCGGTGCAAGTGCTGTCTTGCGAGATGGCAGGCGATATCCGTTTGCGCATCCGCGCGGACAGTCATGCCGACGTTGCGCAGTGGTTTTACTTCCGGCTCTCGGGCGCGCGTGGCCAGCGCTGCGTGATGACGTTCGAAAACGCGGCCGATTGCGCGTTTGCGCAAGGGTGGCACGGCTACCGCGCGATGGCGAGCTACGACCGTGTGAATTGGTTTCGCGTTCCTACCTCCTATGACGGCCGGGTCCTCACGATCGACCATGCCCCCGAATTCGATCGCATCTACTACGCCTACTTCGAGCCGTACAGCGAGGAGCGGCATGCCGAGTTTATGGGCGCCGTGCAGCAGATGCCGCATGCGACGCTCGCCGAACTCGGGCAAAGCGTGGAAGGGCGTCCCGTCTCGCTGCTCGTCCTCGGCGCGCACGAAGCGGCCGAGGCAGGGAGGGCGGACGGCATCGCCGCAAGGAAGAAAGTATGGATCATCGCGCGTCAGCATCCTGGCGAAACGATGGCCGAATGGTTCGTCGAAGGGCTCGTGAAGCGGCTTGCAGGGTGGGGTGATTGGGCCGGCGACCCCGTTGCGCGCAAGCTTTTCGAGCGCGCCGTGTTCTACATCGTGCCGAACATGAATCCCGACGGCAGCGTGCACGGCAATTTGCGCACGAACGCAGCCGGTGCGAACCTCAATCGCGAATGGATGGATCCCGACCCGGAGCGCAGCCCGGAAGTGTTCGCGGTGCGCGAGGCGATTCACTCGATCGGATGCGACCTTTTCTTCGACATCCACGGTGATGAGACCTTGCCCTACGTGTTCGTTGCCGGCTGCGAGATGCTGCCGGGCTTCACCGCGCATCAGGCGGCAGAGCAATCCGCATTCATCGAAGCGTTCAAGCACGCGAGCCCCGACTTTCAGGACAAGCATGGATACGAGTCGGGCAAATACCAGGAAGATGCCCTCAAGCTTGCGTCCAAGTACATCGGCCACACGTTCGGATGCCTGTCGCTGACGCTCGAGATGCCCTTCAAGGACAACGCAGATCTGCCCGACGAGCGAACCGGATGGAATGGCGAGCGCAGTTCAGCACTGGGCGCGGCTATGCTCGGCGCCGTACTACGTCATCTGGAAGCGTTCAGATAAGCGTAGCGCCGCGTTCGCATGGCGCTCGGCCGCATCGTCACTGACACGATCGAGCGCGTTGCTTTGCGCGTCGGCGAGCGGCGCCGTTTTGCGGACGGGGATGCGGACGGGGATGCGAGGGCGGGTGCGCCTTGGCGCGGGCCGCCCGCTACTCGGCGGCGGGGCGGCGCTTCCTCTGAGCCTGGGCTCGCCTCGTCGTTGTTTTTGCCGTGTGTCTCGCGCCGTGCTTGCCTTTGCCTTTCTTCGAGGAGCGCTCGGCACGCGGCTTGGCCAGCGGAACCGGGTCGTTCCAGCTGAATGCGAGCATTTGCTGGCCGACATAGCCGCAGCGAAACTTCAGATCGTACGGTGAGTGATCCTTATCGCGAGCGATTCCTTGCCCGCCTACCGTGACGACATTGTCGACCTTGATCCGCTGCTTGCCTTCGTCGAACGAATCGTTCCACGGCGTGATGGTCGCATGCTGGCCATCGAACGATTCGGGCGCGAACTCGACGTGGTCGATGACGTTCGACGTACTCGCGACGAAGCTGCCGTGCGCCGCGCAATCGGCGACGAGCGGATCGGCGTGCATGTCGTTGACAAACTTTGCAATTAATTCGTTGCGCTGATCGATGAGATCGGCATGGGCGGGTGTGATGAAAGCGAGAGGCAGTGCGACGAGCGCGGCCGTCAGCGATCGGACGAGCCGACGCAGCCGGCGTGATGTGTTGGAGCTATCCATCTAGTTGATATTGTCGAGATGTGACTTGACCGACGTCCCTCCTCCCTGAGCTTTGGGCAGCGCCTTGCGGCGCCAATGGCGGGATGCCGGCGTGACGGGGCACTTCGCTAAGATGCCGGAGTGGCCAACAGAGTTCAATCGCGACGAAAACATTCGCGTAGCGACGAGCCTTGGCCGCTCGGGCGGTAGGGCAGGGAGGGGCTCACGCTACGATGGACGGCGGCGAGTATATCGGTGCGAGGACTCGCGACTACGTACGCGGCCCTCCGAGACGAAAGCGGCGAACGTCGTTGGTTGTCACCCATGTCGGCTTATAGACCGCGATGAGCGCCGTCGACATTCCCGTGAACCATGCTTCCCCGAGAACGAGCAGCAAGACGCTCAACGTATAGCCACTGGGGATGATGACCTTCGGCGATCCGCCGACCAACCCGACATGAAAGCCGACCGCAACCGCCGAGGCGAGGGCGACCGCGATGGCGGGGGAGACGAAGCCTTGCACGCCGATGAATACGAACAAATTGCGGGGCAGCCAGGCGAGCGAGGCGCGCTGCAGCAGCGCCGAAATCCCAACCGGCATCGCGCCGTAGACCAGGAATGTCAGCGCGACGCCATGCCACGCCGCATCGAAGACAACGGCCGCGATACCTGAGACGGCCGCCATCGCGACGAGCGCGAGCGCCCAGTCGAACAGGGTGACGAAAAGCGTAGCGCCGAGCAAATGCATGACTGGGCCGTCTTCGAGCCATGCGTTGCTTGCCCATAACACCGAAATCGCGACGATGATGGCAAGCCATACATGCTGGAGCGTCGCATCCTGCAAGCGCTTGAAGGGCCGGCAGGCCAATGCGAGCGCGAGAAGCCCTGCGGCGGCGAACCAGGCACCGACGGAAACCGAGAGCGGAAGCGGCGTGTAGAAGAAGCCCATGTCGTCATATTACTCGTTGGAATCCGAAACCGGGAGCCATCGCCGGCTCGTCCCCCGAGCGGCGAGCGATGCCTTCTGTTCTTATCGCGAGCCGGTATTCGTTACCGTCTTGCGAAACGGCGCTTCAGGTTCCGCAGCCATCGGCAGGCTATTCGTTTCCTCATGCCGCGGCAACGGATACTTATACGTGGTGCGGCGGCGCAACGGTACCGGGCCGGGCTGGCCGATCGCCGGTTTGGGCGAGTTTTCGTTTTCGTTGCGCAGCACTTCGAGCTGCGGCGTCAACCAGCCGTTGTAAATGGCGACGGCCGCCGCGCGATTGGGCGCACCGAGCTGCTGAAAGATGCTCGCCAGGTGGATTTTGACTGTACCTTCACTGATCCCGAGCGTGCGCGCGATCATCTTGTTGGTGCTGCCCATATGGACGCACCGCATAATTTGCTCCTGGCGCGGTGAGAGCGCAGGCGCAAAGCGGGCGCGCCGCGCCGAGGGCGGCATCCGCTCGCAGACCAGCGCGGATGGCGCCGAGACATCGGGGGCCCTGCCCTGCTCGCGCAGGAAGGCGCCGTGCGGCGCGTAATGCCCGCCGGCAAGCACAAGCTCGACGAGGCGCAGGATCAGCTTCGGGTTCGTGCCTCGTGGGATCACGCCTTGCACGCCCTCGTCCATCAGCAGGCGGACACGGGACGCGGATGCATCGTCGACGAACACCGCCAAACGCAGGCCGCGCTGCTCGGCAATGAGCGCGCGTACCTCCGCGACGCGCATCGCGTCATGCCAGTCGACGACGAGCAGGTCGACCGGTGCCCGCTGCAACGCACGGCACGCCTGAGTCCAATCTCTTGCTTCGCAAAAGCGCGCATGCCGATTAATCTGCCGCAACAAGGCCTTGAGACCGTCGCGCCGCTCTGCTTCCGAACCGAGAACTGCGAACCGCATACTTTGCCTCCTGGTAGTTCAATGCGCGGCGACCGCCGCGGCAACGACCCGGGAGCGGGCCGGCCGGGCTCCTCTCGAGCCGCCGACGCAATAATGACAAATTACTTACAGGTGGACGGCTAGCCGGATGGGATAGGACGCGCGCCGCCTGTCAGGGGGCGGCGGCATGGGTGGCGGTGATGGTTCGCTGCCGCGAAAGGGAGTGCCGGCTGGCCCCGAGACGGGGCCAGCCGGCAGCGCGCTGCGACGCGAGCGTTTAGCGTTTAGTGGAAGTGCGGCTGAGCCGGCTCGGCGTCTTCGGGCATCTCGGCATGCACGATTTCGCCGAGCGGGTCCGCATAGAGCGGAACGCCACAATCGTCGCAGTACTCGGGCTCGAAACGGCCCGCGTGCCGGCGGATGTCTGTGAGGCCGGCCTCCTTCAGCAGAGCGATGATTTCTTCCATCGGGCCTTCCACGTCCTCGGCTTCCTCGTCGATCGAGAGTTCGCCATTCTCGCGGCCGTAGAGCGGCCAGACGACGCCGTAGATGACATCATTGCTGCCGCGGCGCGTGAAGCCGATCCGGTATTCGTCGATGCGCCGCTCGCCGAAGCCGGCGACGACGGCGCGCAAATCTTGCGCCGTCGCGCCGATCGTGTCGTGGAGGTAGCGGATGGCGGTGCGGACCGTATGCGGGCGCACGCGCTCGTCGGCATCGCGGCAGGCCGAATAGTATGCATCGGGCAGCAGGCACTCGAACTCGCAGCCGGGCAGGACGACAGCGAGGTTGGCGCCGCCTTGCGATGCCCATTGCTCGAGGCATTGCCCCCGCTCGATACGCACGCCGTTTTCCTCTTCTTGCCAGCGAAAGAGCGGAGCGCCGACGGGCGCGGCCACGACGGCAAGCAAAAAGCGCGGGTCGGCAAGGATCGGGGACGTCTCCGGCAACTCACCGAAGTTCAGCTTGGCGGGCGTGCCGCCCACGGCGGCCTGAATCAACTGCTGAGCCACGCGATACGTCTCGACGTGGTGCCGCGGCAATTGATCGATGCTGTAGAGGAACGGTGCGAGCGCGACGCGCGTGCCGTCGGCGAGCACGTGCGCTTGAAGATGGGCGCGCAGCGCGTCGACCGATTCGCCCTTGAGCGGGCCGGACGGGATGATGTAGCGCGTCCACGCCAGCACGGGTGCCGCGATGAGCAACGCTTCATAGGAAACACCTTCGTGCTCGACCACGAACGATTCGCTGTGCGTCTCAGCCATATCGGCGAGAGCGCCGTAGGCGTCCGGGTGGTTTTGCTGGAGGTGATCGAGCGCAGCGTCCAGTGTGGTCTGGTTGCCGTTGCGGACGATTTTCGCGAGCAAGGCGTCGAGCTTGGCTTCCCAGAAGCGGTCCTCGATGCGGCTGCCGGACGCGAAAAGGGCGAGCGACAGGCCGACGAGCTTGTCGGCATCGGGCGGAAGGCGTTTGGCGATTCGGGAGCGCATAGGGAATAGGATATAAATTCGTGAACCTTCCATTTTAGTCGCTTCCGGGCTTGTCGGCCCGGCCTATGCGCATGCGGGCGGTGCGCCCGCGTCACGAAGGCGTGTTCCATTGGATGATGTTTCTTCCGCTTGCCACGCTTCGCGAAGGGGCCTAGAATCACGCCCTTTCGCGCAGTCG
>CAYPWK010000034.1:20473-22790 GCA_964414365.1 uncultured Burkholderia sp. | reverse complement strand
GCCGCGCTCGTGGCCGAACAACTCCGATTGGAGCAACGAAGGTGGAATCGCCGCACAGTTGATCGCGACGAACGGCTGACTCGAGCGCGCCGACCGATCGTGAATCGCGCGCGCCGTGAGCTCCTTGCCCGTGCCTGATTCGCCGGCGATGAAAACGGGCGCGTCGTTACGCGCACACTTTCCTACGCCGCGAAAAAGCCGTTGCATCGGCTCGCTGTTGCCGATCATCGTGCAACAGGTCGGCACCGGCGGGCTGGCATCGACGCTGTCGCGCAAGACCGACAGCCCGTGCGCATGGCCAAGCACGATTGCCAGGCGCTCGTCGTCGCAAGGCATGGTCACGAAATCGAAACAAAAATCGAGGATGAAGCGCCGGATGGGGGGATGCTCGGCTTGCCCATGGCGAACCTGTGCAATCCAGGTTGCGTTCGAATGGGAAACGCATGCTTCCAGTTCGGCCAGTTGCTGCTCGGTGCAGTCCTGCGGCATGGCGACCACCCCTACTCGGATGACTCCGCGTTCGAGCATGCGATCGACCTGCTGAGGTGTTCTTGCGTGAACGACATGCCAACCGGCCGACACGAGCCCGTCCTCGCCGACCACATCGGGCTTCAGCGAAAGAAAAAGAACGGTCCGCTCGGCACGCAGCGGATTCGACGCTTTGTTCATGTTGCCCCCCGTCTCGATGCGTGACCCACGCCGTTCGGCATATTGACACTCACGCATCGATGCAATTTTGATTTCGATCAATTGCGGAGAATAGTTCTCACTATCGAATACCCGCACCGACCGAAGTCGAAGTTCAATTAAAGGTCAGCCGTCGCGCGCAGCTTGTACCCCATTTCATCCCGCCGTTTATCGGCCAGGACGTCCGGCATCACGACAATGGAACAGGCCGGCACCCGAAGATGCACGGCCTGAGCCACGGTTCGCACCCACACTTACCTCGGAATGAAACTCGATTTCGTGCTTTGGCGCGCCCCGTTTCGGTTTGTCACGCCCCGCACGTTTTAGAGACACCTGCACTGCAACATAGACGACAATCTGAGAAAACGCCATAGGAAAATAAACGCATAAGGCCAAATCCCGATCTGCCGACAGATTTAAACAGTGCCTGTGCGGAGGTCAACATACAGGGTTCGGGCGCCGTCGCAAAGTTGCAAAGGCTGCAAGGTCCGCTCGGTGGGTGTAGGTGGCGGGCATGCAGCGCGCACGGGCGAAAGAAGTATGACCCCATTTAGGCGGGCCAAACATTGCACCAAAAGGAATCTTTATATTCGAGCCGCCGGCGAGTGCACTTGTAACGCATTTCGCGATTTTGCGTGCCGAAATCGATGCGGGCCAGCGTTATTGCATTTTGGCTATAACGGTTTCAACATTAAACAACGGGTTTCTTTAAATGACAGGGCTCATGGCAACTGGGTCGATAAAGAGTGGGAACTGAGTCGAGCTCCCCGCGATTGCAATCATTGACGATGCACGTATCATCAGTGAAACGGTCCTTCCTCGCAGATACCCAAAACCGCCGCGCTCCTCGTTCAATTGTGCGACATCGGCGCCAGACGTGTTATTCCTTCCTGCCGCGGCGAAATACGCCGCCGGTCCCGCATAAGCAGGCCTGACGACCGCCCCTCGGCGGCCCGCGCTCGTCTCAGAATTGCGACAACTCGGACGTCGTGACATTCCGCAATTGCCAGGGCGAGAAGCACGGCCCCTTTAGCTGAACGCCTCCGTAGCAACTGGCATAGGCTTTGCAAAGCGATTGCCCACGACCGTAAGCACAACAGCCATAAGAAGAGCCCCAACGCGAGGGCCGACAGGAAATGGCGAACGGCGTCACCCACGGGGAGGGTCCCTTCGCGTTAGCTGCCGTCGCATCATGCGACGGCAGCGAAGCGCCAAGGGGCATTGAAATGCCGCCGGCCGCGACCGTACAAAGCTGAAATCGCTCAAAAGGAAAACGAATCCGGGGTGAGATATGGAAATCAGTGCGGCGATCGCGACGCAGCGCGCAACGAACCATGCGTTACAGCGGCAAATCGACCAGCTGAAACGCTTGCACGAACAACCCATTCGGGACGAGGTCACGCTAAACCTGGTGATTCCATGCTTCAATGAAGAAGCGGTATTGCCCGAAACCACACGGCGACTTTTGGCGCTGCTCGACGGCCTCACTGTCGAAGGGAAGGTGGACGCATCGAGCAGTATCACCTACGTCGACGACGGCTCGCACGACCGTACATGGGAGCTAATCGAAGCACTACATACGGTCGATACGCGTGTGCACGGCATCAAGCTCTCCCGCAACCACGGCCAT
>CAYPWK010000034.1:17859-20463 GCA_964414365.1 uncultured Burkholderia sp. | reverse complement strand
ATCTCCCGCTATTGGCCGAGGTCGTCTTTGCCGCGATCGGACAAGTCGCCCTCAAGCTCGGAGCCGACGGCAAACAGGCGCTTGTCGAGTTTCTCAATGCGTGGATCATCTTAGGACTGATTTCTTATGGCATCGGGACTCTCTTCTGGATCTTCTCGCTAAGCCGGGCGGGGCCGACCGTCGTTTATCCGTTTACTAGCGTTAACGTGTGTGGTGGTCTATCTGGCGGGAATCGTCGTATTCGGCGAGCCCGTCTGAACCGTGCAGTTACTCGGGATCGCGCTCATTTTGGGGGGCCTGTATGTCGTTTCGGCCTGAATGCAAACGGATCGCGCTCTACGCGATCACATCATTGACAATTCAATTTTTGATCCTAGCGATCTGGGCCGGGCGTTATTACGTGCTTCGCGAACCGGCTGCACCACTGATGGGATGGGACTTCGTCGTATTTTGGTCCGCCGCACGCGTTGCGCTCGAGCACGGCGCGGCGATGGTATTTTCCCCTCAGTTGATGCATGCGATGGCGACCAGCATCCCGGGCGTCAGCGGTCTCTCGCCATGGCCATATCCACCTACGTTCCTGCTGGTTATTATCCCGGTAGGGTTGGTCTCGTTTGCTCCCGCCTTCGCTCTGTTTTCGGCCGCGGGGCTCGCTGCGTATGCTCTGTCATTGACGCGCGCGGCGCGCGGGCTCGACCGGTTGCATCTGCTGTTTGCGGCCGCGTTTACCGGCGTCAGCATTGCGCTCGCGGCCGGTCAAAACACCTTGATTACGGCGGCGGCGGCAGCCAGTGCGCTCACCTTTCTCGCGTCCAGCCCGTTAGTCGCCGGAGCCTGCGTTGCAGCGTTGGCGATCAAGCCGCAATTGGCCATCCTCTTCCCACTCGCGTTCGCCTGCGGACGGCAATGGAAAGCGCTCGCAGCGTCGGCGGCATGGACGCTCGCGTTCGCGGCAGTCGTAACAGCCGCGCTCGGCGCCGACGCGTGGGCGGCTTTCGCCGCACATCTGCACTCCTTCAATCAGAGCTTCGTCGAGCACGGCGCATCTCATTGGGCGGCGATGCCAACGATTTTCGCCGCCGCCAGGCTGAGTGGCGCCTCGATTCCGGCCGCCTATGTCGCCCAAGCGCTGGTTGCCATACCTGCGGCCGCGTTGACCGCGCTCTTATGGCTACGGGACGCAAGATTCGAATTGCGAGCTTCGGCACTCATCATTAGCACTCTGCTCGTGCAGCCCTATCTCATGTACTACGACCTCGCGTGGCTTTCGTTCCCAATCGTATTCTTGATGAGGGACGAGAAAGCGGCCCAATTGAACCGGCTCGAATGGATGATCGTCGGCGCAACCTGGCTGATCCCGGTGCTAACGTTCTCTGCAGTACCGTTCAACTTTCCGTGTCACTTTGCGATCATCGCAATGATCGCGCTGCTGGCGGTAGTCGTGCGCCGGCACTTCGTGATCCAGCAACAGCCGAACTGATCCGACCTCAAGCATTCGGGGAATGCCATTGGACAAAACCTTTGCCGCCAAAAGCTACAACGAGATCGATCTTTTCGACGCGTCCTTCCCTTTCCGGTTGTCAATCGTCCCGGAGATTAACCGGAAGCTGACGCGTCCGGTCTAAATCGCCGCTTAGCGATGACCGTTCTTAGGAGCAATCGCATTTCGATACTGTGCGGTGAGTGAAATTTCGCCACCGGAGGCAGCCATTCGCCTGCGCGCCGCATCGTACCGTGACCCATTGCGTGCGCGCAGCTCGGTGCGTGCAGCCGGCAGTGTGCTGACCTTGCTCGTTGCCGCCTGATAGCGCCTGCGTACGAGATAGACGGGACGTTCCTTAGTCTCATGATAGATGCGCCCAATATATTCGCCGATCACGCCGATCCCGATGAGCTCGATTCCGCCCATGAAAAGCAAGATTGAAATGATGGAAGCATAGCCAGGCACCGGATTGCCGAAAACGAGCGTACGACCGACGATCACACCACCATACAAAAACGCTAGCGTGGCGATCGCAAGTCCGATATACGTCCAACTCCGCAACGGCACCGTGCTGAAGCTGGTGATGCCTTCGAGCGCAAAGTTCCAGAGGCGCCATCCGGAGAACTTGGATTTCCCCGCGCTGCGAGGTTCGCGTTCGTATTCGACGACGACCGTCCGATACCCCACCCACGCGAAAAGCCCTTTCATAAAGCGATGACGCTCGGGCAGGCTACGCAGTGCGTTGACGACCGCGCGATCCATCAGGCGAAAGTCTCCGACGTTCTCGGGCAGCTTCACGTCGGAGGTTGCATTATGAATGCGGTAATAGAGAGCCGCTGTCTTTCGTTTCAAGAACGAATCGCACGCCCGATTCGCTCTCTTCGCCGCAACCACCTCTGCCCCGTCGAACCAATGCGCGACCATGACGGGGATCAGGCTCGGCGGATCCTGCAAGTCTGCATCGATCGGAATTACGGCGTCGCCCGATGCTTCGTCGAGACCGGCCGTCAACGCGGCTTCCTTGCCGAAATTGCGCGTGAGATCGATCACGCGTACACGTGCGTCGCGCGCGCTGATCTGAATCAGCTTGTCGAGCGTCCCGTCGCTGCTGCCGTCGTTGA
>CAYPWK010000034.1:9303-17849 GCA_964414365.1 uncultured Burkholderia sp. | reverse complement strand
GCAGACGATCTCAAATCTGATCTGCTCGATAGCTTCGAGCACCGGAACAATGGTCCGGAAAAAGGCGTCGACCGCCTCAATCTCGTTATAAAACGGCGCCACCAGCGAAATCAAAGGCTTGCCGATCGATCGGGCCATGATGTTCCCCTAAAGTCTTAGTTTGATTTTCGCCGTTCGAGCGCGATTCGCCTCAGCACCAACGAGAGCGTCGCAGCGGATATCAACGGCAGGAATTGGAAATGAACCCGCATGACGACGAGAATGCCGGCGAGCGGCATCAGCCATAAGAGAACGAGCCACTCGCGCTCGCCTCGCTTCCATCCGCTCGTCATCGCATGCTTGGCATACCAGGCCACGATCAAGCCGTACCATGCGAGGTCATAGTCATAGAGGTACGGGCTCACCATCAGGCTTGCACACACGAGCGTCGCGGCGCGCAGCGGATACGGCGCCCGGCGATGCCACGCCAGCCACACGGCAAGAGCCGCAAAGATCGCCGACGCTTCCTGAGCGGCATATGCAACCGTGGTCGAGCCGTAAGCGAGCTTGACCAGCGAGAAAGCGCTCGGCACGCGCGCCAGCGCGGCGCGCCCCTCCTCGACAAAGCCGGCCGCCATCCCCATGTTGTGCAGGAAAGCCGAAAGCGTCTCGGTGCCGAATGCGGCGACCGCAAGCGCCAACATCGTCAGCGCCGACGCGCAGAGCGCGGCTAACGCGCGCCACTCGCGCGCGCAAAGCAATGCAAACGGAAAAAGAACGGCAAGCTGCGGCTTGACACATAGGATGCCGAAAGCGATACCGGCCAAGGTCGGACGACGTGGGAGCGCGACAAGGCCTAGCGCCGCGAGCGCCGCTGTCAACAGACCATTCTGCCCCGTCGCCATGACAAGTGCCGCACCGGGGAACGCCAACGCGACGAATATCGTCTCGCGCCGCGGAACAATCGAGTGAATCGCCTTAGCGAAGCACAGATAGGTAGCGCCAAGGAAGGTCGCGGCCGCCATCTTCCAGGGCAGCAACGCGAACGGATAGACGATCAACAGGAACGTCGGGGGATAAAGCCACGGCAGAACGCCGACTGAATGAGAGATCGCCCCGCTTTCGATCCGCTCCAGCACGGCGATGTTGTATGCGTCGGCTGCGTGACCCTGTAGTGCCAGATGCGACGCGCTCCAGAACGGCAGGAAGTCAATGGCGAGCGGATCGACATACTCGTGTGCATGCCATACGGCCTTATAGAAGTAAATCGCGAGCCACGCCACATAGCAGATCAACACGCCCACCGAATAAAGCCGCAGACGCTCAGCATTGAGCCAGTGCTGCGCACGTCCGCCGGCTGTCGTGGTCCGCCCCGCCCGCGCACGCCGCGATCCGGCAGCCGCGCCTTCAAATGAGTTCGAGCTCATGCAGATGCTCCAGCCGTTGAACGAACACGCCGCAAGATGACGAGCATTGTCAACAGCAGGACGACGGCGCCAATTTGCGGTAGCTTCGTCAAACGATTGAGGTGCTCGTAGAGCGGCAAAAGCCACCCGAGCACCAACACGGACTGCTCGCCGAAATTCCATTTGCCGTTCAGTCCTGAGGCCGTGATGCAAGCGAGCGCCACCGCAAGCCATGCAAGTTCGTAGTGCCAGACATACGGACTGACAATCAGCGTCGATACAGCGAGAATTGCGGCGCGAAGCCGAGTGTCCGTCGTCCGTTTCCAGACGCGGCATGCGGCAAAGATCGACAGGCTTGCAACTGCGGCATGCAGAACGTAGGCGGGCACGAGCGCGAATCCGACACTGCGCAATGCCGAATAGACCGTCGGCGATGAGAACCAGAAATGCTGGCCTCCGTGGTCGATGAGCGAACTGCGCAACACGTTTGCGTTTATGAGGAAGTGATCTAGCGACGGAAGACCGCAAAACAGCACGCCCATGACGGTGACGGCAACCGCCGTGGCCGCCGCAACCGCGAGGACTTTCCACGCCCTCGCGGCGATGACGACGAACGGGAACGCGATTGCCATTTGTGGCTTGATTGCGAGCAGACCGATACAGATTCCTGCGCGCACCGGATTGGTCGAAAGCCAGCGAACGGCGAACGTTGCCAGCGCCGCGGTCAGAAGCGAGTTCTGTCCGATTATCGCGGTGACAAATACGGGCGGCGACGCCGCGATCAGCAGTGCCGCGTTGCGCAGCCCACTTGCACTCCGGTCCAATCGAGATACGGCTACCGTTGCGGTCACGAACAGATATGCGCTAACTCCGACGAACATCAAATAGGCGACGATGAACGGCAGCAGCGACGCCGGCGTCATCAACAGCAAAAACGCAGGCGGATAGACCCAAGGCAAGGCATAGCTATCCGCAAAATTGCCGAATAGCGCCAATTGCGTCTCAATGAACGTGCGGTGGTCGTAGACCTGGAGCGCAGAGCCGTTCAACGAGAGATGCGATGCAGCCCAAAAAATCGAGAAATCGATGCCGGGCCGCCCCGCGCTGTCGCTCGCAAAGCCATGCCCGACCCACGCCCATGCTCCGAGAAAGGCAACATAGACGGCAACGATCGTCCAACTGGAAAAAACCAGGCGCGAGACAGTCAGCCAATCGAGCGGCAAGCTTGCGCCGCCGCTTCCCCCCCGACTAGAAACATACATATTTGCCGCCTTTTTCCGCCGATCCTCATAAAGTCGAACCGGCGATATCGTTCATCGTTTCTTGTTATTGGCGCGACGCATTGTCAAAACGTTGCGCAATCCGTACGGCTCATTGTTGGGGTAAAACAATTGCGCTTTCAATCCCTTTCGACACCCGAATGGCAGTCGATATGCTCTGATAAGTGGGCCATCGAACACATCGCCCGCCCCGCAAAAAACGGCCTCGGACGCGCTCGTCTCATGTCTGAAACGATTAGTGCCTGTGGAAATTGTCGATCGCGATTTTCATCAACGTCCTTTCCTTCCTCGGTCCTGAGCGTTCACAGGTCTCTAACGTGAGCGCTCAACTCGAGCAAATCGACGACGGCCAATATTCACCGAACGCGCAAAACCGATCGCGCATGCCTTATTCGTCGCAACGCTGCGACAAGTTGTGCACCGAACGGCCGGCACTGACGCCAAGGCTCGGCCTGGCTCCTTGAATATCAACGCTTTTTGGATCGTTGGCACACGTGTTGCGATGCGGTGCCGCACGGAAGTCGGCGACGGTTGCGATCGATCCAGTCATTCGAACGGCCCCGAAGAGAGCCTATGAGAAATGACGCGCGACGCTACCCGAAGGGGGGACTTCTCGCATTCGCTGCCGCCTTTCATAGCGGCAGCGCAATACGAGGAGTACAAATAACCGCCGACTGACCGATCGGCGCCGGTCTCGACCGGACGTCGGGGGGAACGAACGTTATGAGCCGGGGGGCTTAGGCATGATGAACAGTGCTTCGAGACGACATTCGCCCGCTGCAGTCTGCGGCGTGTTGCCATGCCCCCGCAGTCACGCGTCATTCTTCGGCCTCCAGCGAAGGACGCTCGATCCCCTGTTGCCTTGCTCCAGAAGTTCCATCCCGACGCCATTCCGGCAAGGGCATTTTGTTGGTAGTCCTTAGGAGATTGTCATGAAAAACATCATTGCTCAAGCAAACCGTTTTCTGCGCGACGAAGAGGGTGCGACGATGGTCGAATACGGCCTGATGGTGGCACTCATCGCGATTGTTTGTATTGGCGCCGTCACCACGATCGGAACAAACCTCAATAATGTGTTCACCGACATCGGCAACAAGCTTTGACAATTGCCGGTGCGGGCGGCCTGTAATACAGGTTCGCCCGCGTTCGCTTTCCAACGTAACAATGCCTTCGAGTGCGGTTAAAAAGGAGTCCATCGTGATCAAAGACATCTGCAACAAGCTGAGACGCGCTGCTTCTGCACAAGGTTCAGGGGCTGTAAAGCAACTCGCCGCCTTTTGCCACGAGGAGCAAGGCGCAACGATGGTGGAGTATGGGCTGATGGTCGCGCTCATTGCGATTGTCTGCATCGGCGCGGTCACCACCATCGGCACCAATTTGAATCTCGTATTCACCGATATCGCCGGCAGCATCTAAGGCGGCCGGCCGAGTGGATGATTCTCGCCAAGAAGTTTGATTTGTCTGTTTTGCGGTATGACGCGTCGAGCCATGCACGGCGCCGAAATTCCCGCTTCCAGGGGGGAGCTGAGATGCACACGCTACTGACGATTCCGCGGAGCCTCCGCGACGAAGACGAGGGCGCAACGATGGTCGAGTACGGACTGATGATTGCGCTGATCGCGCTCGCCGCAGTCGCAGGCGTCACCTACTTCGGCGGTGCCGTGCAACAGCTCTACGAGGGTATCGCCAGCGAAATCGTCGCGGCGATTCACTGATGGCAACCATAACGAGAACGAGGTCTAACATGCTCTTCCCCGCTCTTCCGCCTCAACCGATTCCTCTTTGCGTGGCCGCGCTCACGATCGTGACGGCCAGCACGGATATCACCTGCCGCCGGATTCCGAATCCGATTCTTGCGTTCAGCCTTATCGTCTCGCTTGCGGTGCAGGTATGGCTGCAAGGCGCCGTGCTAGGAACCGGAAGTTGGCTCGCGGGCGCGCTCACAGGCTTTGCGTTGCTGATCCCGCTGTATCTCGCACGCGGCACAGCCGCCGGCGATGTCAAGCTACTGCTGACGATCGGCGCATGGGTAGGCCCCACGATGATCGTCTATATCGTACTCGCGACGTTCCTGGTCGGCGGCGTCTGGTCCATGGCTTTCGTCGTATTCCGCCGCCGCACGACGCAACTGATCACGAATCTGCAGTGCATGGCGATGGGCGGCTGGCGACTCGGTCGCGCCATTGAAGCGGAGACAGGGCAGGGAAAACGGATTGCTTCTGTCGGCTCTCTTCCGTATGGCGTTGCAATCGCGGCCGGAACGTTAAGCGTCCTTTTCGCTTCGGCGGCGTGACCGCGTTGCATACGGTGCAGAGGGCACATGGCAGGCAACTCGGGATTCGGCAAGCCCTTATCCCATCATCACCGGTTCTATGGCGGCATGGAGGCGAAACATGAACGATCGCGATCTCGAGACGGGCAATGGCGCGCACGTCACGCAATTGCCGCAGACTGCCGCGGTGCGTGAACGCCTTGCTGAAGCATCGCGCAGCGTACTCCGCGCACCGCGCACACTGGCCGACACGGGCTTGCCTGCCGTGTTCGTCAGCCGTCTGGTGCTTAAATCGACGTTCATCAATGGCAAATCGAGCTTCGCCGACCTGTCGCAGCGACACTGTCTTCCCATCGCGGTGCTCGACGATCTTCTCGCGTTTCTCGTGCGCGAGCGTCTCGCCGAGATCACGCATCGCGGCGCTACCGATGTCGACGTCCACTTTCAGCTCACCGAAGCGGGCCGCACGGCGGCCGCGGATGAGCTTGCGCGATGCAGCTATTGCGGCCCCGTGCCCATTGCCTACGACGCTTACGTCGATGTCGTACGCGAGCATTCAGTCCGCAAGCAGCGGATCACTCAAGCGAGCGTTCGTGCCGCGTTCCGCGACATTTGCATCGAGCCGGCGTTCCTGGATGCCGCGGCGGCGTCGCTCAACGCAGGTCGGCCGCTGTTGTTGTACGGCCCAGCGGGCAGCGGCAAGACCTATCTTGCCGAGCGGCTTGGGCTGCTCTTGCTGGGCGATGTGCCGATTCCTTATGCGATCTATGTCGGCGGTGAAATCGTGCAAATGTACGATCCGCTGCTTCATCACGATACCGCTGGATCCACTGCGTCGGCCCTCGGCGACAAGCGATGGCGGCTCTGCCGGCGGCCCGTCGTCCTCTCGGGCGGCGAGTTGACGCTCGAGGGACTTGACCTGCGCTACGACGACGCCGCTGGTTTTTACCAGGCGCCACCGCACATGAAAGCGAACATGGGGCTTTATATCGTCGACGACCTCGGCCGTCAGCGTGTTGCCGCCCAGGACCTGCTCAATCGGTGGATCATGCCGCTCGATCGCGGCGTCGACCTGTTCACTCTGCGCTCAGGCACTCGGTTCTCCGCGCCATTCGACGTTTGGCCCGTGTTCTCGAGCAACCTCGACCCGGCAGCTATCGGTGACGAGGCATTTCTACGTCGCCTGGGCTCAAAGCTCGAGATCGGCCCTTTGTCGCTCGACAACTATCGCACCGTCTTTGAGGCATGCTGCGCGTCGCTTGAACTAAGCGCCACCCCGGAAGCCTTCGACTATCTGCTGCACGGCCTGCACATGCCGCAGGCCAAGCCATTTCTCGCCTGCTACCCGCGCGACTTGCTGCGCCTCGTTCGTGCGTCGACCGACTATCGTGGCGACGAGTCCCGCGATGTGACGGCGGAGGGGCTCCGCGAAGCCTGGCAGAGCTACTTCGGCAGTGCCGAGCAAACGAGCCGCTATCCCCCTGCCCCCGCCGCGAGGCGCCAGGGCAGAAAGTTCGCCATGCGCTGAAACAAGAGCCTCGCGGCCGAGCCATCACCGGACCAAAAAGGCCGCACAGCGTGGCCGGCGTTGCACGATTCATTAGGAGTCCTTAAATGAAAAACAGTCGAGCCCTCATCATGCTGGCGCTCGCCATGCTGGCAGGCCTCGCCGCCGTCGTCTTCGCGGCGCGATGGCTAATCAATACCTCCTCGAGTGGGCTCACGCCCGTGGCCGTCGCCGTGGACGATGTCAGTCTGGGCCAACCGCTCAACACGAACCTCGTCCGCATTATCAACTGGCCCTCGGGCAGTGTGCCGCCTGGTACGTTCAGCGATTCCAAGTCGCTCGAGGGGCGCGTCGTCAAGACAAGCCTTGCGCGGGGCGAGCCGGTGCTCGAATCGAAGCTCGCGCCGGAAGGAACGAAGGGTGGGCTCTCGGCCGTCATCAACAAAGGCGATCGCGCGATCACGGTTCGCGTAAACGACGTAATCGGCGTGGCGGGGTTCGCGCTCCCAGGCAACTTCGTCGACGTTATCGTCAACACGCAGCAGCCGGGCGGCAGCAACGACCAGCAGAACATATCGAAGATCGTGCTCGAGCGGATTCTTGTCCTCGCGGTCGCGCAACAGGTGAGCCGCGACGACACCCAGCCGAAAGTCGTCAACGCGGTCACGCTCGAGGTGACGCCCGACCAAGCCGAAAAGCTCGACGTTGCGCGCAGCGTCGGCACGCTCTCGCTTGTGCTGCGCAATCAGGTCGATGACGACAAGCTGAAGACGGCGGGCGCGACGAAGCTTACGCTGCTCGGCGCGTCGGCGCCTGTCGCCGCCCCGCCGAAGCCCGCACGCGTGCACTATGCCGCCCGTTCGCAGCCGGCGGTCAAGCGTGATTGCGTTGGTGTGCTTTCAGGCGTGTCGGGCAGCGTCGAATGTTTCTAGTGTTGGCGGCGTCGGCACGACAGGCGCGCTGGGACCGCAGCGCGCCTCGACAAGACCAACCCGACCTTGAATCACGGATTGTGCGGTAAAGGCATCACAACCGGGGGCATCACCAAATGAATACGAATCTCAAATACCCGCAGCATCGCGCTCCACGGCGTCGCACGTTGAGCCGGGCAATATCGGCTGCCCTGCTCGGAGCGAGCCTGATGGCCGCGCAGTCGAGCATCGCGCAGGAAATGGTGGAAGGCGGCGCGCTGCTGCATGGGGCGAAGCCCACGAAGCCAATGCCGATGAAAACGAGCATGGCGGCCGTGCCTGCCGCGGCGGCGGGCGGTGCAGCCGGCGCGGCCACGACAGCTCAGCCATTGCGCGGCCCGAGCTGCAGCGGCGATATTAGCCAGGAAACGGATGTCGTCGTGCCGGTCGGCAAGTCGACGCTGGTTCAACTCGCCGAGCCGGCACGCAATCGCTCGCTCGGCAATCCTGCCGTCGCAATGGCAACGCTGGTCTCGCCGCGCACGCTCTACGTCGTCGGCATGTCCGTCGGCACGACGAATATGATCGTCCAGGGCGCAAGCGGCGCATGCGAGATGCTCGAAGTCGTCGTCGGCGTCGATGCCAGTGGCCTGCAGCAATCGCTCGCACAGCTGATGCCGGAGGAGCGCGGCATCCGCGTATCGAGCGCGGCGGGCAATCTCGTGCTCGCCGGACGCGTATCGAGCGCCTCAGCCGCGCAGCAGGCGATGGAGATCGCAAGAGCCTACGAAAACGCGCAGCCGACACAACAGTCGCAGTCGAACTCATCGAGCGCCGGCGGCGCATCGACGAGCCAGCAAATGTCGACTACTAGCGCGCCCGGAAGCGTGATCAACATGATGACGGTTGATTCGCCGCAGCAGGTGATGCTTGAGGTCAAGGTCGCCGAGGTGGCGAAAACGCTCGTCGACAAACTCGGCTCGCAGCTCAATCTGCAAGGCGGATTCGGCACATGGACCGGTGCATTGGTCAGCAGCTTGCTGTCGGGTGCAAATTCGTTCATCGCTGCCAGCAAGTCCAACAGGCTGCCGTTTCAGATGGCCATCGATGCTCAAAAGACCGACGGACTCACGAAGATTCTCGCCGAGCCAAACCTTGTGACGGTCAGCGGCCAGGAAGCGTCGTTCCTCG
>CAYPWK010000034.1:0-9293 GCA_964414365.1 uncultured Burkholderia sp. | reverse complement strand
GGACGCGTGTTCATACCAGTACCGCAAAGCAATACCAACGGTGTGCTGACTATCGTGCTGCAGGAAGAGGAATTCGGCGTCGGTCTCAAGTTCACGCCGACAGTGCTCGGAAACGGCCGGATCAGCCTGAAGGTCTCGCCTGAGGTGTCGGAGCTTTCGCCGACGGGCGTCGCCGTCAGCGCAACGGGTGTCAGCTCGACCACGATTTTGCCTCTCATCACGACGCGCCGTGCCTCCACCACCGTGCAGATGAACGATGGCGAATCGTTCGCCATTGGCGGCCTCATCAGCAGCAACATCACGGGCAACTTAAAGGCATTCCCCGGGCTCGGTGAAGTGCCGGTCATCGGTGCACTCTTGCGCAGCACCAGCTTCCAGCAGGATCGCACTGAGCTAGTGTTCGTCGTCACCCCGCATCTCGTGAAGCCGCTGCCGAACAGTAACTACCCGTTGCCGACGGATAGCTTCACGCAGCCGAACGAGGCCGATGTTTATGCGACGGGCAACATGGAAGGCCGTGGCGCGGCGCGCCTGAAAGACCAGCGGGCCCCCGCCGGCAATGCGCCGGCGAGCTCGTCAACGTTGCCGCCCGCTCAATCGGACTCGCGCGCAACGACCACGCTGCCTGCACCCGCGCCTAGCGCCCACCCTGCTGTCGACGAATCGGCCGTCCCATCGCGTGATCCCGCAACTACGAACGAAATCCCTGTTTCGACAGTTTCTTCCCGCGAGCTACCGCCTGAGCCGAAGGACACAACGGCAAGCCATCCGAATGCGCCCCGCTCCTCTTCGGCCGACGACCAGTCGGCACGCGCTGCGCGCATCGAGGCAGCCGCGGCTCGTATCGCGGCAGGATCCGTGGAGCATGCGATTACCGTATCGAGCGCCTCAAACGGACCGGCCAAGCAGTGACGTGACAAGGGGAATTCCATGAAAGTCGATCGTTTCTTCACTCTTCGGCGGGCGGCGGCGCTCGCGATGGCCACGACACTGCTCGGCGGCTGCATGACAACCACACCGATCTGGGACGCTCACTTCGGCGAAGCCGTGCGGGCCATCAAGCAGGCGCAGATCATCGACCCGCAAGCGGGCGAGCGTAACCCATTCGTGCCGGGCGTCGACGGCAAAGCCGCCGTCTCAGCAATGACGACCTACAACAAGTCCTTCCGTGCGCCCGCGCCCACCGTGAACCAATTCGTCATCGGCGTCGGCGGCGGCGGAAACGGCGGCGGAAACGGCGGTCAGTAACAATAGAGAGGATCACATCATGGGTCTTCAACTGCAAACACGGAGGCGTGGCATGCCACGGCGCCGACGGGAGGGCGGCGCCGTGATGGTGCTCGTCGCGCTCGCGATGATCGCGCTCGTCGGGTTCGTCGGGCTCGCGCTCGATCTCGGCAAGCTATACGTTACAAAGAGCGAGCTGCAAAACAGCGCCGATTCTTGCGCACTCGCCGCCGCACGCGACGTCGACGGCATCACGCCTCTCGCAGTCTCGGAAGCGGCCGGGATCGCGGCGGGCCACCTCAATCAGGCCATGTTCCAGTCGGGGGCCGTTTCGATGACCGTCGACAACAACGTGACCTACGCCACTTCCTCAAGCGGCCCATTCCAGAACAAAGATTCCGTATCGGGAACGCTCGGTCAGATTGCCTATGTGCAATGCACGACTTCAGTGACAGGCATCGCAAATTGGCTCGTCCAGGTACTCAACCTGCTGCCCGGCGTGAGCATCGGACCTTCCTCCGTCTCAGCCACGGCTGTTGCCACGACCGGCCATGCGCAGGGAAACTGCGCAATGCCGATGTTCGTCTGCGACCCGTCGATAGGATCCCCAGGTACCACCTATACCGTAGGCCAGTGGCTGACCGGCAAGGTGGGCTCATCTGCTGGCACCTACAGCCAAGGCAGTTTTGGCTGGGCGAATCTCAACTACAACACCGCCAATGCGTGTAACGGTGCAAACTGCCTCAGCCAACAGCTGACAGGCTCCACATGCAGTGTTCCCAATAACGGGCAGGTGCGAGCAAACGGCAACATCGCGTCACTCGACAAGGCGTACAACACGCGATTCGGCATCCAATACAACGGCAACGGTGCACCGACCGGGCAATCGGACTATACCGGTTACGCGTACACCTCAAGCTGGGGCAGCAGCAATGCCTACAGCGATTTTCTCTCGAAGCGCACCAGCAGGACGCCTTATCAGGGCGATGGAAGCAATGGGAACGGCAATGGGAACGGCAGCGGCAGCAGCAGCGGCAGCGGCATCCGAACCGGGGGCACGGCTGGCTCATCGGCCGTATACCAAGCGGGTGGCGACCGGCGTCTCGTGGTTGTGCCGATGGTGGACTGCAGCAACATCACCTCCTCCGCAGGCGCAACCGTTTCGAACTGGGCCTGCGTACTGATGCTCGATCCGATGGCGCAAGGCGGCAATCTCGACTCAGTTCATGTCGAGTATCGAGGCCTTGCCGGCGCCGCCGGTTCGCCGTGCCGGACCGAAGGGACACCAGGCTCCGGCGGCAACGGCCCGCTCGTCCCCGAGCTGATTCAATAGGAGGCGTGATGCGCAGTCGTTCGATCCACGGCAAACGGCGACACGAGCGCGGTGCGGCACTCGTCGAGCTCGCTCTTGTCCTCACGCTGCTGGTGACGCTTTTCAGCGGCATGGTCGAGCTCGGCCGCGCCATCTATTTGTACGAAACGTTGACAAAGTCGGCACGTGACGCCGCTCGATACTTGTCTCAGTACTCGGCGCTCGACCCGAATTATCCCGCGTCGACTGCAAAATGCCTGGCCGTCTATGGAAACACCGACTGCACCGGAACCGCGCTGGCTCCCGGCTTGACGACGGCCAACGTCGTCATCTGCGATCAAAGCAGCTCATCGGGCTGCTCGGGAGGCACGTTCGCCAATTACAACATCTACGACGCAAACAACAATTCGAGCAGCGGCACGCTCGAGGGAGCGATCAACCTGGTCGAGGTCAAGATCACCGGCTACAACTACTCGCCCATTCAGTCGTTCTTCCAGTTCACGGGCGTCACGTTCGGCGATATAGCAGTCGTAATGAGGCAGTCATGAAAAACAGACGCAAGACGGCAGGCCTTCGAAAGCAGCGCGGGGCGGCGATCGTCGAGCTGGCGATCGCGTGCGCGGTGCTCGTCAGCGTGCTCATCGGCATCATGGAGTTTTCGCGCGTCCTCTTTTACTGGAACACGGCGACCGAAGCGGCACGGCTCGGCGCGCGCGTGGCCACCGTGTGCGACGTTGGCGCGTCGATCATCAAGACGAAGATGGAGCAGATGCTGCCGCTCCTCTCCGATAGCAATATTCAGGTGACTTATACGCCGAGCGGATGCGATGCGACGAGTTGCACGTCTGTGACGGTCGCCTACAGCGGTTTGACGGTCAACACGTTCATCCCGTTCGTGCCGATCTCGATGACGCTGCCGCCGTTTTCGACCACCCTGCCGCGCGAAAGTCTGTCGAGCTCGACAGGTGGATCGGTCTGCCAATAAATTACTGAGCTCTACCAACGATCATGATCGACATCCTTTGCATTTCGAAAGACGCGTCACGGCTCGGCCAGGTCGTTCATCTGATCGGCGAGTGCGGCGGCTACCGAACCACGCGTACCGTCGGCAGCCCGTCTCAACTCGCGCAGCGTGGCGATACGCTCGAGTCGTTCGACGCACTAATCGTCGACGCGTCGACGGTCGAAGAAGCCGAACTGTCCGTCCTCACCGATATCAGCCATCGGCATGAGCATCTTACTTGCATCCTGCTGACGGACGACGCGTCGCCGCAGACGTTGATCGCCGCGATGCGTGCCGGCTTTCGCGATGTCCTCTCGTGGCCGCTCGACCAGCGCTCGCTCGGCGAAGCGCTGCTGCGCGCCGAAGGAAAACGCGCGGCGCGCGGCGGGCAGGAAACGAGAATCGTCTCGTTCATGTCGTGCAAAGGCGGCGCGGGAACGACGGTCGTCGCCGCCAACGTCGCGCATGCGATTTCGACACAGTCGAAAAAGCGCGTACTCCTGATTGACCTCAACCTGCTGTATGGCGACGCGGCATTCCTGCTAACGAATGAAACACCCGCGTCGACGCTGCCGCAGATCTGCAGCCAGGTAGAAAGAATGGACTCAGCGTTTCTCGACGCAAGCCTCGTCCATGTCAGCGATATGTTCCATGTCCTGGCCGGTGCGGGCGACCCCGTCAAAGCGGCCGAAATCAGCAGCGACAAGCTCGAATGGCTGCTCGGAATCGCGATACCTCGCTACGAATTTGTAATCTTCGATTTGGGCGAAACGATCAACCCGCTCTCGATCCTCGCGCTCGATCGCAGCGACGAAATCCATCTCGTGATGCAGCCGAGCATGCCGCACGCGCGCGCTGGCCGGCGCCTGCAGGACATTCTTGCATCGCTCAGTTACTCCCCCGATCGCATGCGGCTCATTCTGAACCGCTACAACCGTCACGCGGACCGTGCACGCACAGCGCTCGAGGACATTTTAGGCATGTCGCCGTATCAGGTGATTCCCGAAGACGCCGATCTCGTCGCGGACGCGCTGAACGAAGGCTTGCCCATTTCCCAAATCAAGCGCAGCTCGGGCGTGGTGCGCGCGCTGCAGCAGCTCGCCGAAAACATCGTCGCCCACGCGCCTGCGCCCGGGCACGGTCGTTCCCGCGTCGAATCACGGCAACCGCGCTTCTTCGGCCGTGGCGCAACGCCGAATCTCAAGACCATGTAGGCCCGAGACCGGAAACACGCAAGGAGATTGTCATGTCGCTCCGACAACAGATAAGCGGCCAATTCGTGCAGTCGTTCGGCGAGCGCGATAGTGTGCCCGGCGCAAAGACCGGAATGGCGCGCGCTGCCTACCAGAACCTCAAGCGCGAGATTCATCACGCGGTACTCGATCGCGTCGAGCTCGAACGCCTCTCGAGATTGCCGGCAGATCAGGTCCGGCAGGAAATCGCCGCGCTGATAGGACGGATCCTCGAGGAGGAACGAACGCCTGCGAACGATGTCGAGCGCAAGCAACTCGCCACGGACGTCTACGACGAGATGTTCGGGTTCGGCCCGCTGGAAGTGCTGCTTCGCGACCCAACCGTCTCCGACATCCTCGTCAACACATCGAGGCAAACTTACGTCGAGCGCAAGGGCAAGCTAGAGCTGACCGACGTCATCTTCTACGACGATGCGCACCTGATGAAGGTGATCGAGAAGATCGTTTCGCGCGTTGGACGGCGCATCGACGAATCGAGTCCGATGGTCGATGCGCGCCTGCCCGACGGCTCACGCGTCAACGCGATCATCCCGCCCTCCGCGATCGACGGGCCGCTCGTCTCGATCAGGCGGTTCGCCGTGAATCCGCTGCAGGTCTCTGATCTGATCAAGCTGCACACGCTCACTCAGCCAATGGCCGATCTGCTCGACGCGCTTGCGCGCGCGAAGATCAATATCCTCATCTCGGGTGGCACGGGCAGCGGCAAGACGACGCTGCTCAACATCCTCTCGGGCTACATTCCAGGCGACGAACGCATCGTCACAATCGAAGACGCCGCCGAACTTCAGCTGCGCCAGCCGCACGTGCTGCGGCTCGAGACGCGCCCGCCGAACATCGAAGGGCGTGGAGAAATCACACAGCGCACGCTCGTGCGCAACGCGCTGCGGATGCGCCCCGATCGCATCATCCTTGGCGAAGTGCGCGGCGCCGAGGCGCTCGACATGCTGGCCGCGATGAACACGGGTCATGAGGGATCGCTCGCCACCGTCCACGCCAACACGCCTCGCGACGCTCTGACACGACTGGAAAACATGATCAACCTCGCTGGCATGTCGCTCCCTCCAAAGACGATGCGCCAGCAGATCGCGGCGGCAATCTCCGTCGTGATTCAGGCCTCGCGGCTCAACGACGGTCGCCGCAAGATTGTCAGTATCCAGGAGATTACGGGGATGGAAGGCGAGATCATCAACATGCAGGAGGTTTTCACGTTCAAGAGAACGGGAGTCGATCAGTCGGGGCGCGTGCTCGGCTACTTCTGCGCGACGGGCGTTCGCCCGAAGTTCGTCGAGCGGCTGCAGTCATTCGGCATCAGTTTGCCCGACGAGATATTCGATCCCGCACGGCGCTTCGAGGCGGCATGACAGCCCGGAACGATTCGTCTCGCGGGGGCTGCCCGCGTGAACCGACCCAGAAAACCGACCGAGATTGAAGGGCACCACGCATGGACCCGATCTTTTACGCATTCGTCATCCTGATCTTCGTCGCTGTCGTGCTCGCGATCGAGGGCGGCTATCTCTGGTGGAATAGCACCCATGGCGCGAAGGCGCGCCGCATCGAATCACGCATTCGCGCGCTGTCTGCGGGCGGGCAGCTGCACAAAGAGCGCCTCACGATTTTGAAGGAACGCATGCTGCGCGATTCGACCTACATCGAGAAGCTCGTGATGAAGGTTCCGCGGTTGCAGTCGCTCGATTTATTCATCCAGCAATCGGGACTCAACTGGTCCGTCTCGCGTCTTATCGTCACTAGCCTCGCGATACCGGTCGCGGGCTTTGCGGCTGCGCTCGTGGCGCCCGTTCCGTTCAGGCTAGGCGCCGCCATTGCATTCGCTACCATCGGCCTTCCCTATCTCTACGTGAATCGCCAGCGCACGAAGCGGCTCGCGAAGCTTGAGCGGCAGTTGCCCGACGTAGCGGACACAATCAGCCGCGCGCTGCGCGCCGGCCATTCCTTCCCTAGTGCGATCGGAATGATCTGCAGCGAGTTCCCCGAGCCGATGTCGGGCGAGTTTCGCATCACTTTCGATGAGATGAACTACGGCGTGCCCCTCAATGACGCATTGATGAACCTTGCGAAGCGCGTACCGATTCGCGACTTACGGTACTTCGTTATCGCCGTTCTGATCCAGCGCGAAACGGGGGGCAATCTCGCCGAAGTGCTCGACAGCATCGCGCTACTGATTCGGGAGCGATTCAAGCTGTTCGACAAGGTTCGCGTGCTCTCCGCCGAAGGCAAGATGTCGGCCTGGGTGCTCGGGCTGCTCCCGTTCGTGACGGCGGGCGCGATGATGGCCTTGAACCGCGATTTTCTCGCGGTGCTCTGGCAAGACCCGGTCGGACTCAAGGTGGTCTACTCGATGCTTTCCATGATGGTGTCTGGCGCATTCTGGATGCGGCGCATCATCAAGATTCGCGTGTAGCGTAGCGGCGCGCGGCAAATTCGGCAATAGAAGGAACAACGTCATGCAATCGCCCAATGCCATACACTTGCTGCTGTTGATTGGCCTCTTCGCGTTCGTGTTCGCGGGGGCACTCGGGGCCATGCTGTTGTTCACCCCAAAGGACATGCGCAGACGCATTGAGCAAGCCGGCGGTCTCGCGCGCGTCGCCCTGTCGCCCAATTCGACATCCGCAGCCTCTGCTTTGCTCGAAAAGATCGCCGATATGTCGGAGCCGATTGCCAAGCTCTCGGTCCCGAAGGAAGGCTGGGAAAACTCGGCGCTGCGGGTACACCTAATGAACGCAGGATGGAGATCGCAGAACGCGGCGCCTCTCTATTTCGCGGCGAAAACCCTGCTCGCCCTGATCGTGCCGCTCGCCCAGCTGCCTTGGCTGCTGCGCGGTTCACTCGCCGCGAACCCCCTCATGCTGTCCGCCGTGCTGATCGTTTTCGGTGGAATCGGGTATTACATGCCGAACAAAGTGCTGAATCGCCGCGTGAAGTTGCGCCAGCGCACGATCTTCGAGGATTTTCCCGATGCGCTCGATCTGCTCACAGTGTGTATCGAAGCAGGCCTGAGTCTTGACGCCGGCATGATGCGGGTTGCGGAAGAGATCAAGATACGCAGCGCTGTCGTCGCGAGCGAACTGGAGCTATTCATGCTCGAGCTGCGCTCCGGGTTCACGAGGGAGAAGGCGTTGCGCAACCTCTCGCTGCGCACGGGTGTGGAAGACATCGACTCTTTTTGCACAATGCTGATTCAGACGGAGCGTTTCGGCACGAGCATCGCCGACTCGCTGCGCGTACTTTCAGAGACGCTACGTACGCGCAGGCGTATGCGTGCGGAGGAACAGGCGGCAAAAATCGCGCTGAAGCTTTTGCTGCCGCTCGCCTTCTGCATCTTTCCCGCGTTGCTGACAGTTTTGCTGGGACCGGCGATGATTCACGTCTATCGGATCCTGCTCCCGACGATGAATGGTACCGGCGGTTGAGTCGCTGACCGGGCGCTCACGCTCCGCGCAGGCAGCCACGCAGACGAGACAGGCGGCGGGCGATGGCGGTAACGCGGCAATGGCTTGGCGGCCAACGCTTGCCTCGGCGAACGGCATGGTATGGTGCTTTCATTGCAAGCAAAAGCCAATGCGCAAAACGAGGAGTCTGCCGTGATCCGCAAAACACTCAACGCGTCCCGCCTACAAGAAGAAGTCAGCCGCCGCCTCCACCGCATCCATGAAGTTGTAGAAGACGGCGTGAAAATCCGGGTCCCGCGCCCTCAAAAGCAAGAGCCCGACGCAACCGGCTGCAATTGGACCATGAAGCACTTCGGCAATGCCGTCGGCTACGAGCGCATTGTCGAAGAGGTGCTTCGATCTGTGCGCACCGAATACAACCTTTCCGACTCCGACGACGCAAAGGACATCGGCAGCCTCTTCGGCGAATAAGGTGCGCGCGCGGCGGCGCCGGTCAGACGTTACCCGATGGGTCCCGTTCCGCCGCTTCTAGCCCGTCGTCGGTTTTATGCCGACGAAAGCGCGATAAGCTCCCGCGCAGGCGCTTCAGCTTGTCGTCGAACATCAGTTTGAGGATCCAACGCAATTGCCCCTTGCGATGCTGGGCTGCAACGACGCGCCACACGCGCGGCGGGCAGAACTCCGCATACCGCGCTTCCCGCTCGATGACGGATTTGCTGCCGGGCAAATGAAGGAAGGCACAACTGTTGAACCAATAAAGATTTCGATGCGTGTTACCGGGCCAATGGCGGCCCACTGCCTGATAGGCGCCGACGTCGACGATCGCCTGCCCTTCCTGCGCGAGCAGCGAAAGCGCCGCCGATATGAAGGCCTCGTCTCCATGATGATGGAGATGGCGAATTTCGACGATATATCGGCCGAAACAAGGCATCGCCCGCTCGATGAGCCGAGTAAGAAATTCAGTAGTGCAAAGTAAAAACTCCCCGCCATACCATCGCGGGTTCGCAAGCGGACGTCCCGCCACTCGTTCGATGTCGGCAATAACGCGTTCACTGCCGTAGGCTGGGAAAACCTGGTCGGAAATATCG
>CAYPWK010000033.1:0-23341 GCA_964414365.1 uncultured Burkholderia sp. | reverse complement strand
TCGGAAAGAACGCAACGTTGAAGCCGACGAAGAACAGCCAGAACTGCCAGTGGCCCATCCGTTCGTCGAGCATGCGACCCGTGACTTTCGGGAACCAGTAGTAGAAGGCACCAAAAAGCGGAAAGATGGCGCCGCCGAGCAGCACATAGTGCAAATGGGCGACGACGAAATAGCTGTCGTGCAACTGCAGATCGAGCGAGACGGAGCCAAGCATGATGCCCGTCATGCCGCCGAGCACGAGAATGAAGAAGAACGCGAGCACGAAAAGCAGCGGCGTCTTGATGTCGAGGCGTCCGGTGACGAGCGTGGCGATCCAGCAGTAGATCTGGATGCCCGACGGAATCGCGATCATCACGCTCGCGGCCGTGAAGAAGCTCTTGCCGAGCTCCGGCACGCTCGTCGCGAACATATGGTGCACCCATAGGCCGAACGAGAGGAATGCCGTGGCGATCAGCGCGAGTACGACGGCGGTGTAGCCGAACATCGGCCGGCGGGCGAACGTGGGCACGATCGAGGAGATGAAGCCGAGCGCGGGAACGAAGATCAGATAGACCTCGGGGTGCCCGAAGAACCAGAAGAGGTGCTGCCACAACAGCACATCGCCGCCGAGCGACGGATTGTAGAACGCCGTTCCGACGAGCCGGTCGAGGATCAACGCCGTGCTCGCGAGCATGATGGCGGGCATCGCGAAGATCACCATGAACTGCGTGGCGAGCGTCGCCCAGGCGAAGATCGGCATTCGATTCAACGACATGCCGGGCGCGCGCATCTTCAGGATGGTCGTGATCAGCACGACCGCTTCGAGCAAACCGGAGAGCTCGGTGAACGTGATCATCTGCGCCCACATATCCGGGCCCTTGCCCAACCCGTAGTCGGGCCCTGAAAGCGGGACGTAGCTGAACCAGCCCGTGCGTGGACCGCTGCCCAGCATGAAAGCGGTGTAAAGCATGATGCCGCCGAAGAGGAACACCCAATAGGCGTAGGCGTTCATGCGCGGAAACGCGATGCTGCGCGCACCGACCATCAGCGGAATCAGGTAGCCGGCCACGGCCTGCATGACGGGCACGGCGAACAGAAACATCATTGTCGTGCCGTGCATCGTGAAGAGCGTGTCGTAGATGTCGGGGCCGATCAGGCGGTTGTCGGGGCGGGCGAGCTGCAGGCGCATCGCGAGCGCAAGCATGCCGGCGAGCAGAAAGAACACGAACGTCGTGGCGACGAAGCGGCGGGCAATGGTCTTGTGATTGACGGCCGCGAGTGCGCCGAGCCAGCCCGGTGGGTCGCCCCAGGTTCGCGCGAGTGCTTGCCGAACGGCATCGGACGCGCTGGGGCCGTCGAGAACGAGGCCCGCGGCAGCGGATGGGGCAGCGTCGTGGCGATCGCTCATCGGAGTGTTCCCAGCCAGGCGACGAGCGCCCGAAGATCGGGATCGGACAGGTTGGCGGGCGGCATCATCGCGCCGGGCTTGAAGGCGCCAGGATCGCGAATCCATGCCGTCAGGTTCGCCGGATTGTTGACGAGCCGTCCTGCGGCAATCGTCTGTCGGCTCATCAGATGCGTCAGGTCGGGCGCGAGAGTGCCTGCGGCATGCGTGCCGCGCACCGTATGGCAGTTCGCGCAGGCGGAGCGCTCGAACAACTGCCTTCCACGCTGCGCAAGCGCATCGTCATGATCGGCGGCGTTCGCTTGCTGAGCGGCGGCCCATGCGGCGTAGCGATTGGGCGGTTCCGCTACGATCGAAATCGCCATCAGCGCATGCTCGGTTCCGCAGAACTGCGCGCATTGGCCACGGTAGACGCCCGCCTTGTCCGCACGAAATTCGACCGTCGATCTGATGCCGGGCAGCAGGTCTTTTTTCCCGTGCAAATTCGGCACCCAGAAGCTATGGATCACATCGCCGGCAGCGAGGGAGACGACGATGGGACGGCCGACCGGGATATGCAGTTCGTTGGCGACGGTGAAGCCGGGGGCGCCGCCTTCCGGCGCGTAGTTCGCCTGCCACCACCAGTCCCAGCCTACGAGTTCGATGTGCAATGCGCGCGCAACCGGCAACTGGGAAAGCGCGCGGTCGGTCAGCGCGTCGGCCACAACCAGGCCGACAAGCGCGACGGCCGACACGACCGTTGCGGCGACGACGCTGCGCCGCGCGCGGTGTTCGGGGTGCCTGTTGCTCGAGAGGTCCGGCGGCGTGGCGGCGTCGGACCGTTCACGGCGCAGCAGCGCGACGAGAATGCCGGCCAGCACGGCGGCGAAGACTACGCCGCAAACGATGAGCGTCAGGTTCCAAAGACGCACGATGTGGAGAGCCTGAATGCCTGCCGGCTCCAGCGCATCCTGGTTGGGGACGGCACGCGCGAGCGTCGTCACACAAATGGAGCCCGCCGCCGCGCAGCGCGATAGCATGATGAGGCGGCGCGCGTTCCGCGGTTTTTTGCGTAAGCAGTCAGGCAACGCACACAAGGTTTTCATCCGGTACGGGCCATGGTGAAACGAACGCTGTCGGATCGAGCATGTTTTGTTCCCGGCGACGATGCCCGAAAAGCGCCGTGCGTGCACGGGCCTTTCGGCCGGCATAGGCGTTGCTCCTTACGGAACGCTACACTCAAGCCATCCAACCATCGGCGTCGAGCGGATTCGGCGCCGCCGCCCGTGCGTGTGCAGCCATGCCGTGTGAACCGGAACGAAGCAGTGCGACTGACGAGGCGGCGATGCCGGAACAGGGACGCGGTCTCAGCGCCCGAACCGCGGTGGAGGTCCGCGCTGTACTCGACGGCGAGCGCCGGGGCCTCAGGATCCTCCTGCCGTTCGCGGGGCCGGCTGTCGTCGTCTCGGTGGCCTATATGGACCCCGGCAACATCGCGACGAATCTTCAGGCCGGTGCTGGCCACGGCTATGCGCTGCTGTGGGTCGTGCTGTTCGCGAATCTCGTCGCGATGCTGTTTCAGTCGATTTCGGCGCGCCTGGGGCTCGTCACTGGCGCGAGCCTCGCGAAGGTATGTGCACGCAGCCTGCCGTTACCCGTCGTCGCCGCGATCTGGATCATCAGCGAGCTTGCCGCGATGGCGACGGATCTCGCCGAGCTGCTCGGCGGCGCAATCGGTCTGGCGCTGCTTGCGCATCTGCCGCTCATCGTTGGCATGGGCATAACAGCCGCGCTCACCTGGGCGTTGCTGTTACTGCAGGGGCGGGGCTTTCGGCCGATCGAACTGGCAATTGGCGCGCTCGTCGGCGTCGTCGCGGTCGCTTACCTCGCCGAGTTGATATTGGTGCCGCTCGACTGGCGAGCGGTGGCACACGGAACATTCGTGCCGACGCTCCCCGACGATCAGGCGCTTCTTGTCGCCGTCGGCATCATCGGGGCGACGGTGATGCCGCATGCGCTCTTTCTCCATTCAGGGTTGAGCGGCGAGCGCATCAAGCCGGCGACGGAAGCGGACCGGCGCAAGCTCGTCCATTACTCCAACGTCGAAGTCGTCATCGCGCTCAGCGTCGCGGGGATCGTCAACATGACGATGGTGGCGATGGCGGCGGGTGCGTTTCATGGAGGGCACGCTCAAATCGCCGAGATCGGCGAGGCCTACCATACGCTGACGCCGCTTTTTGGCGCGATGGCCGCTGGGCTGTTTCTGACCGCGCTGATGGCGTCGGGCATCTCGAGCTCTGTCGTCGGTACGATGGCCGGCCAGCTCATCATGCGCGACCTGCTAGGCTTTACGGTACCGCTCTGGGTGCGCCGTCTCGCTACGATGCTGCCGAGCTTTATCGTGGTCGCGCTCGGCGTCGACGCCACTCGCGCGCTCATCGCAAGCCAGGTTGTGCTGAGTCTCGCCGTACCCGTGCCGATGGCCGCGCTGATCGGGTTCACCTGCGGAGGGCAGACGATGGGACCCTACCGGCTCGGACGTACCATAACGGTGCTTGCAGTCGTTTGCGCGCTCGTCGTCGTCGCGCTCAACATCGTGCTCGTCGTCACTGCCCTTTGATAACGCTCGCTGATTCCTTCGACATCGAGCCGATCCGCTGGATCATAGGTGGCGGTCGAAGCGAGCGAATCGCGGCACGGCACGGCTAAGGTGAGTGTTTACGGGATTGCCTCGACGGTGAGCAAAATGGCGGGCGTTTGCTGGCCGCAGTCGATCGGGGCCAGCCTGAATTCCGGCATCGGAACACCGTCGTACAAGGGTGTCCGGCCGGAGACCGGTGAACTCGGTGCAGTCTGCTACCCTCACCGTCGAAGGGTTGCTCGCGTCGACGGTGAGCTTTTTCAGGATTCCCAAGGAGATAGACGATGCAGATAACAGGAGAGATGTTGATCGGCGCAGAAGCGGTGCGCGGCACCGCGGGAACGTTGCGTGCGTTCGATCCCGCGCGCAATGTCGAGATCGATCCGGCTTTCGGCGCGGGCGATGCGGGCGATGTCGACCGCGCATGCGGGCTCGCGCGCGAAGCGTTCGACTCGTTTCGCCACGCGCCGCTCGAGCAGCGCGCGCATTTGCTCGAAGCGATCGGCGACCACATCATGGCGCTCGGCGATGCCCTCATCGATCGCGCGCACGTTGAAACGGCGCTGCCGAGAGCGCGGCTCGAAGGCGAGCGCGCTCGCACCGTCGGCCAGCTGAAGTTGTTCGCCGAGCTCGTGCGCGATGGCCGCTGGCTTGGCGCGACGCTCGATTCGGCGTTGCCCGAGCGCAAGCCGCTGCCGCGTTCCGACCTGCGCATGCGAAAAATCCCCGTCGGCCCCGTTGCCGTGTTCGGCGCAAGCAACTTCCCGCTCGCGTTCTCGGTGGCCGGCGGCGACACCGCCGCCGCGCTCGCGGCCGGCTGCCCTGTCGTCGTCAAGGCACACCCGGCGCATCTCGGCACGTCCGAGCTGGTCGGCCGTGCGGTCCAAGAGGCCGTCTCCGAATGCGGATTGCCGCCCGGCGTTTTTTCGCTTTTGATCGGAGCCGGCAATGCGATCGGCGAGGCGCTCGTCGCACATCCGGCGATCAAGGCCGTCGGCTTTACGGGATCGCGGGCGGGCGGGCTCGCGCTCATGACGATCGCGGCGCGGCGCCGCGAGCCGATTCCTGTTTTCGCCGAGATGAGCAGCATTAACCCCTGCTTTGTGCTGCCGGCGGCCCTCGCCGCACGCGGCGAGGCGATCGCGAACGGTTTCGTCGATTCGCTGACGCTCGGCGTCGGCCAATTCTGCACGAATCCCGGGCTGGTTGTGGTCCTCGAGGGACCTCATCTGCAATCGTTCGTCGATGCGGCAGCGAAAGCGCTCGAGAAAAAAGGCGCGCAGACGATGCTGACCGCCGGCATTGCTTCGGCGTATCGTGACGGTGTCACGCGGCGCGCGGGCGTGAACGGCGTCAAGCGAATCGCCGAAGGAGCGGCAAGCGAGACTCAACATTCGGCGCTGCCGGTGCTCTTCGGAACGACGAAGCAGACGTTCCTCGCCGAGCCGCCGCTCGAGGACGAAATCTTCGGGCCGACGTCGCTGATCGTCACATGCCGTGACATCGACGAGATGATCGAATTGGCCGAGCATGTCGAAGGCCAGTTGACCGCGACGCTGCATGTCGAGTCCGATGACTTCGAGCTTGCGGGCAAACTGCTGCCTACGCTCGAGCGCAAGGCTGGACGGATTCTCGCGAACGGTTTTCCGACCGGCGTCGAGGTTTGTCATGCGATGGTGCATGGTGGGCCATTCCCGGCGACCTCCGATCCGCGCGCGACTTCGGTCGGCACGCTGGCGATCGAGCGTTTTCTGCGGCCGGTCTGCTATCAGGATTTGCCGGCTGCGCTGCTGCCGGAGGCGGTGCAAGACGAGAACCCGCTCGGGCTATGGCGCTTGCGCGACGGCGTCTTCGAGCGTCGCTAACCACCGAGGGGGCGCACCGCGGCGCGCAGCGTGTGCTGCGCGCCGTCCGCCGTCAGGTATTCAATTGCCGACGCGATAGACGCGTCCCGTCTGCGCACCCTCGACGCTGCGGCAGTACGCTAGCGCCGCGCGTTGCGCGGTCACGGGCTCGAAGCCGCGAAAGTATGCGCCGTAGGCACCCATAGACTCTTCGAGGACGGTCGGGCTCACGAGGTTGATGCGAATGCCGCGCGGCAATTCGATCGCCGCGCCTCGCACGAAGCCTTCGAGCGCGAGGTTGACCGTCGTCGCGTTGACGCCGTCGCGGATCGGCTCTTCGGCGAGAATGCCGCCGGTCAGCGTAAACGAACCGCCATCGTTCACGTGATGTTGCGCGGCGAGCACGACGTTGACCTGCCCCATGAGCTTATCGCGCAATCCGATCCAGAACTGATCCGCCGTCATGTCGCGAAACGGCCCGAAGTGGAGCTTGCCGATCGTCGTGACGACGGCGTCGACGTGGCCGATCTCGTGAAAGAGCCGCTCGACGCTCGGCAGGTTCGTCGCATCGACGTGATAGTCGCCATGCGTTGCGCCCACAGCGATGACCTCATGCCGTGTTTTGAGTTCGGCAGAGACGGCTTGGCCAAGTGTACCGCTTGCGCCTATCACGACGATTTTCATCGCATTGCTCCATTGAAGGGTTGAAAAATACTGATCACGATCGTCATTGCGCGGCTCCTAGTTTTTGCAGTGGCAGCATCAACAACAGGGCCGCAGCCAGTTTGCAGAGCGTTCCCAGGCCGGTGACGATCGCGGCGAGCGGAAACGCGTGCCACTCGCCGGGGAGCATGGGCGCGACGAAGAGCGCCGATAGAAGGCCGAGCGCGACGGCGATCCAGCGTGCCCATGTGCGGTGCAGCGCGACGAAGAGGTAAAGCACGCCGAGCAGCACGCGGGCGACGATGGCCGCCAAGAGCGGCGACGCGCCGGCCATAGCCGCTTCGCCGGGCCGAGAGGCGAACTCGAACGGAAGCTCGATCCATGCGAGGAGATAGCTTGCGGCGAGACAGATGAGCGCGATGCGAAAGCGCCTTGCGGCGGCCGGCTCGAGTGACCTGGGACGGCCTTCGGGCGCGCGGCAGGCGCGCCGTCTCGGATCGCCGGAAACTAGACGACTTGCGTTCATGGTCTGCTCGCGGGTTGTTGCGTGCGCCTGCTTCGTCGTGCGTAAGGAACGTTCGACAACGCTCGACACGTCTCAAACGTTTGAAACGCGCGTCGTGTTTTCCTCTTCATCGTAGCGCAGCCGGCAGCATCTGCAAGCATGGTCCATGCTCGCTATACATGTGCGATCGTCTCTTGTCCGATTGCGCCGGTGAGCCACGCCAGCGGCCAGAGGCACGCTCACACACTCGAGACGTTGCCGCGGCGCGAGGGTTCTCCCTGATTTTCATTTGGGACCTTCAATCCGCAAGCGGCTGCGAGGACAAACCGCGATTTTGTGCAGGCCCGATTTATTTCTTCATGGAATCGCTGGTTTCCCCGGAGTATTATTCCTTTCCGGCGCGCCGGCGCCCACGATCAAAAACGAGCTGCGGCCTGACCGGCGGCTCAAAAGGGGTTAGTGAGAAGGTATTTGGAGGCAGGCGACAACATGCATTCCGACGCCGCATTCACTCATCGGGGATATCTGCTGAACTGCGCACCCGCCCGGGCCGTGGACGGCACTTATCAGCCGTATGTCGTCATTTCGCGCTCGAGCGACGGCGAACTCGTGGCAAATCGCTTTTTTCCGTCGGACTTGCGCTTTTCCGACGAAGCCTCCGCCATCGCTCACGCGCGTGATTGGGCCGTGCGTTGGATCGACGCGAGCAGCGTGACGGTCTAGCGACGGCGCGCGCCGATAAAACGCGGTAACCTTTTCTGGTGTTTCACTTTCGGGCCGCGCGCCGCGCGGCATGCGTCGAAATCATGTCCAATCCGCTTGCCCGCCACTGGGGACTCGCGAACATCGTCGCCGAGTTGCGCGCCTCGCGCGAAGAGTTGCATCGCACGCGCCATCCGCGCGGCATTCGCGAATTGCCGTCGCGTGACGCGATCATCGGTATCGTGGAGGGCCTGCGAGCCTCGATGTTTCCGACGCACTACGGCGCTCCTGATCTGACCGACGAGACCGTCGATTATTACGTCGGCCACACGCTCGATAGCACATTGAGGCGGCTCAACGAGCAGGTTCGCCGCGCGCTGCGCTTTCTGCCCGAACATGCCGAGACGACGGAGGCGGAACTCGCGGCGCGGGCGTTCGAGATCACGCGCACGTTCGGCGCTCAGCTGCCGTCGATTCGGGCGATGCTGGTCAGTGACATTCAGGCCGCCTTCGCGGGCGATCCGGCCGCGCAGCACGTCACCGAGATTCTGCTCTGCTATCCGGGCGTGCTTGCCATGATGCATCACCGCATCGCGCACGCGCTGCATTTGCTCGGCGTGCCGCTGTTGGCGCGCTTCATCAACGAGATCGCTCATTCGGAGACGGGTATCGATATCCATCCGGGCGCACGGATCGGCCCGAGCTTTTTCATCGACCACGGCACGGGCGTCGTCATCGGCGAAACCGCTGTCATCGGCGAGCGCGTGCGGCTTTATCAGGCCGTCACGCTGGGCGCGAAGAGCTTCCCCGCCGACGGCGAGGGCATGCTCGTGAAAGGGCAGCCCCGGCATCCGATCGTCGAGGACGACGTGGTCATCTATGCGGGCGCGACGATCCTCGGGCGCGTGACGATCGGGCGCGGTGCGGTTATCGGCGGGAACGTATGGCTCACGCATAGCGTCGCGCCGGGCACCAACGTCTCGCAAGGCAATGTGCGCGAAGGCGCGCGCCCCGACGAGCGCGAGCCCGATTCCTCGAGGCGCGCGCGCAAATGAATCGAGCGGGAAGCGGCCGCGTCGTGATGCATCGCACCGCGCTGCCGGGGGTCGAGGCGACGTTTGCCGATACCGCGCAGTCGTTCGCCCGCCATTCTCATGACCGGTTCGGCGTCGGTGTCGTCGTCCGGGGCGCACAGCGCTCGGCAAGCGGCTGCGGGCCCGTGGAGGCGCGCGCCGGTGACGCAATCACGGTCAATCCCGGCGAAGTGCATGACGGCCGACCGTTCGATGAGCGTGGGCGCACTTGGCGCATGCTCTATGTGGACCCACCGCTGATCGGCGACGTCGCGCAGGATCTCGGCGCGTTGTCGCCTGAGGCGCTCGAAATCGTGCGCCCCGTGCTGCGCGACGTGAAATTTGCGCGCCTCTTTGATCGGGCATTCGTCGCGGCGGTGCAAGGGCCGCTTGCCGTGGATGCGATTGCGCGTGAAGAAGCGCTCTATGCCTTTCTCGCCCACGTTGTTGCGCGCCATACGACGGTGCAATTGCGGCAGTCCGCCCCGCTCGTGCGCAGAGGGACGAACCTCGCCATCGCTCGCGCTCGCACGCGCATCGATGACGATCCGGCCGCTGCCGTTACGCTCGAGAGTCTTGCAGCCGATGCGGGACTGAGCCGCTTTCAGTTGCTACGCGAGTTCACGCGCGAAACGGGCTTGCCGCCGCATGCGTATCTGGTCCAGCGGCGGGTGTCGCTCGCGCGCCGGCTCATTGCAGCGGGCGGCGCGCTGGCCGACGCGGCACTTGGCGCGGGCTTCGCCGATCAGAGCCATATGACGCGCGCGTTCGTCCGCTTCTTCGGCGTGACGCCGGCCGGCTACGCAGCCGCCGTGCGCGCCGTGTGCTAATGCGGCGGACAGCGCCGCCGCGTTTCCTCTCTCTTTCCAGACCGATCCGCTTTCGTTTCTTGTCGGCTGCAATTTCGTTCAAGATCGGTCGTCCAACGGGCTTTACTGTCGCTCTCATCTTCATACGAGACGATGGGGGCCGCAGATGAGTTTGCGCTGGACAGGTTATTTGTTTTGCACGCTCGCGATGATCGGCGTCGGGAGCACAGTGGTGGCGAGTAAGCTCATTGCGCATGGGCTGCCGCCATTCGCTGCAACGGCGTTGCGCTTTGCGATCGCGTTTCCTGTTTTCATCGCCGCGATGCGCTTCAGGGGCGAGCCCTGGCCCCGCCTGCGCCGGCGCGAAGCATGGCTGCTGATTGCGCAAGCCGGTTGCGGCAGCGTCGGCTACACCGTATTGCTGTTGAGCGGCATGCGCCTCGCGTCGGCCACCGATGCAGGCGTCATTGCCGGCAGCCTGCCGGCTGTCGCTGCGCTCACGGCTGTGGTTGCGTTGCGCGAGCGGCCCGGCGCGATGACGATCGCGGCCGTTGCATTGGCAACGATGGGCGTCATGGTGTGCACGGTAGGCGCGGGCAATCCCTCCGGTGCCGCCGGTGCCGCGGGGCCGGCCCGTGTCGTGGCGTCTTCGTTGCTCGGCGATCTATTCGTACTCGCGGCCGTCTTTTGCGAGGGCTGCTTCATTCTGCTGAATAAGCGCTTGCGCACGCCGGTCTCGCCGCTGCAGATGTCCACGCTGATGTCGGGCATTGGGCTCGCACTGTCGCTCGTGCCGGCGTTCTTCGAGCGTCCCTGGACCGCCGGCGCCGTCGACCGGTCGGCATTGGCGGGCGTCGTCTACTACGCACTCGTGCCGACGGTCGGCGGATTCTTGCTCTGGTTCGCCGGCGCCGCACGAATTGCCGGCGCGCAGGCGAGCGCCTTCACTGCGTTCGTCCCTGTATCGGCAGCCGCGTTCGCCGCGCTGGTCCTGCACGAATCGATCGAGCCAGCGCAGTGGTGGGCAATAGGGTGCGTGCTCGCGGCCGTGGCGTTGATTGCGTGCGACGAATACTTCAGACGTTCGGCACGCCCGACAAGCTAGGCGTGCCGACGATCGCGAGAAACTCGCGGCGCGTGGAAGGATCGGTGCGGAAAGAGCCGAGCATCCGCGAAGTCACCATCGCGACGCCGGGCTTGTGAACGCCGCGCGTCGTGATGCACTGATGCGCCGCTTCGAGGATGACGCCGACCCCTCTCGGCTGCAGAATGTCGTTGAGCGTATCCGCGATCTGGACGGTCATTTTCTCCTGGATCTGCAGTCGCTTCGCGAATGCGTCCACGAGCCGCGCCAGCTTCGAGATCCCGACGACACGATGCTTCGGCAGATAAGCGACGTGGGCGCGGCCGATGATGGGCACCATGTGGTGCTCGCAGTAGCTTTCGAAGCGGATGTCCTTCAGCACGACCATCTCGTCGTAGCCGTCGACTTCGGAGAACGTGCGGGCGAGAATGTCGCGCGGATCGATGTTGTAGCCCGAGAAGAACTCCTCGTAGGCGCGCGTGACGCGCGCGGGCGTGTCGCGCAGGCCTTCACGATCGGGATCGTCGCCGGCCCAGCGCAGCAACACGCGTACGGCGTCCTCCGCCTGCTCGCGCGTGGGCCGCGCGACCCAGCGTGCCGACGGATCCACGTCGACTGCGGCGCTCGCCCTGGATTTGGCCATGGGCTCGCTCTTCTTCTTCGGTCGGGGTCCGCTGCTCATTGCTCATTGTCCTCCTATGATGTGGCGGGTTATCGCATGATCGGGTCGAACTCGACGGGCGAAAGAAAGGCCGCCTTAGCCTGACGCCTGGTCTGGTCCCGCATCGCTCTTTGCGGCCATTGTTTCACGTTTCGACGGGCCCCGGGTGCGTCCGGCGGCGCGGGACGACGCGCTGGAGCACAATAAACGCCTGACTCTCGTAAAAGGAGTGCCCATGCCCTACGTCAATGCCAACGACATCCGCCTTTACTATCGGATCGACGGCAGTGAGCGAGCCGATGCGCCGTGGCTTGTCTTGTCGAATGCGCTCGGCACCGACGTGTCGTTGTGGTCGCCGCAAATCGATGCATTTTCCGCGACGTTTCGCGTCTTGCGTTACGACACGCGTGGCCTCGGACGCTCGAGCGCGCCGACCGGCCCCTACACGATCGATCAACTGAGTGGCGATGTGCTTGCGCTGTTCGACGCGCTTGGCATCGAGGGCGCGCATTTCTGCGGGATTTCGCTCGGCGGCGCGACGGGAATGGCGCTGGCCGCGCGGCATGGCGAACGCATCGATCGATTGGTCGTGGTGAGCGCGCCGCCGCGCAACCCGACTTCAGCCGAAGTATGGGCTGACCGGATGAAGCAGGCCCGCGGCGGCGGCATGCCCGCGATCGCAAAGGCGGTCATCGGCCGCTGGTTCAGCCCGGCATTCATTGCGCGGGAGCCGCTCGTGTGCGCCGCTATCGACGATATGATCCGACACACGGATCCGGAAGGGTACGCGGCGAACTGCGCCGCTGTTGCGTCGACCGATTTGACCGACGAAATTGCTCGCATCGAGGCCCCGACGCTGATCGTGACGGGAACGCACGATGCCGCGATCACGCCCGAAGCGGCCCGCGCGCTCGCCGCATCGATCTCCGGCGCGCGCCACGTCGAACTCGATGCGCTTCATCTGCCGAACGTCGAGCAGGCTGAAGCGTTTACCGAAAGCGTCCTCGATTTCTTGAACGTGCCGCGATAGGCCGCAAGGGCGGCAGTGGAACGCGCGATGGGACGGCCGCCTACTCCTCGGCGTCATGCTCGGCGACGAAGCGGAGCAGGTAGGCGCGCAAAGCCGCTTCGAGCGCCCGGTGATCGGCGGCGTTCTTCGAGCCCGCATCGGACTCTTCGCCGAAGAACGCGGGCGGCGCATCGTAGACGCCCACCTCGGAGCCTTCTCGCAATATGCGCACTTCGTGTGTTGCTTCGGCGTATTCGGCCACCCAATGAATCCCTTCGATATGAGCGCCGGTCCGAATGGTCGTCTTCATTGAACCTCCTCTGCTTCGTGGCTCCGCGGAAGCGATAGCCGCCTGCGGGGCCTTGGAGCTAGCGTACGCCTGTCTCGCGGCAAGCGCACGCCTCGCGCTCTTTCGTCGGCTTGCGCGTGGCGTGCCTCAGTGGCTGATGGCTTCGAGCATGCGTCCTTTCGTCGACGGTCCGAGCAGGATCATGCAAATGCCGACGATCATCGACGCGCCGATAAAGACGGCAACCCCAGGCACGCCGTAGCTATGGAGTAGGATGCCGATCGCCAGCCCCGCGAATGCGGCTGCGATGCGGCTCCAGGAATAGACGAAGCCCACGGCGCGGGCGCGCACGCGCGTCGGATAGAGCTCGGCCTGATAGCCGTGGTAGGCGTAGGACATCACGTTCGATGCGAGCGTGAAGAGGACGCCGAGCACGATCAGGACGGCCGGATCCGAAGCTTGCGCAAAGAGGGCAATGACGATGCCCATCACCAGCAGGCCGCCGCAGATCTGTGTCTTCCTTTCGAGCTTGTCGGCAAAGAAGGTGCCGAGGAGCGGTCCAAACGGATTGGCGATCGCGATGATGAAGGCGTACTCGAGGCTCGCCGTCACATGCACGCCGCGATGGATGAGCAGCGTCGGCACCCAGGCGGCGAAGCCGTAGAAGCCGATGACCTGCGCCATGTTGAAGATCGAGAGAATGACCGTGCGCTTCAGATAGAGCGGCCCGAAGATTTCGCTGAACGAGCCGCGTCCCTCCATTTCCGCCGAGGCGCGTTCGGGCGGCGGCAGCGCGATGCCTTTTTCGGCGGCCACGCGGCGCTCGATGTCGGCCACGATCCGCTCCGCTTCATCGACGCGCCCGTGGCGCGCGAGCCAGCGTGGGCTTTCGGGAATGTTGCGGCGGATGATCCAGACGAAGACGGCGCCGAGCGTGCCGATGAGGATCACCACGCGCCAGTAGTCGAGGCCGAACGGCTTCGTGCCTTTCAGGATGTAGGCGAGAAACGCGACGACGGGCACCACGCAGAACGTGATGAACTGATTGACCGCATAAGCGCGGCCGCGCTCGCGGCTCGGGATGAGCTCGGAAATGTACGAGTCGATCGTCACGAGCTCGACACCGATGCCGATGCCCGCGGCGAAGCGCCAGAGATTGATGGCGAGCCCCGAGTCCTGAAAGGCCATGATCGCCGTGCAGACGACGTACCAGACGAGGGACCACGTGAAGATGAAGCGACGGCCGAAGCGATCGGCGACGAAGCCGAATATGAGCGCCCCCACCCAGAGCCCGGCGAACGTCGAGAAGACGAACGTGCCGAAGCCGGCGACGGCGAGTGGCGCGAGCGCCGCAAAGAAGCCCAGGGATTCGGGCTTGAACAATCCCGATTGAACCATGCCCGGCGCGACGTAGCCGGTGAAAAAGAGATCGTAGAACTCGAACAGGCCGCCGAGCGAGATCAGGACGACCATCGTCCAGATGGTCCGAGACGGGGGCAGCCGGTCGAAGCGCGCAGCGATTTCAGCCGATTTCTGAGTGGACATCGTTGCCTCTATATCTTTTTACGTCCTGTTTTCGAAAGCCTTTCTTGTCTTGTTGCGGCACTGCGATGGGGTAAACCCCGCGCGACTGTCGCATGTTAGCGGAAGCTTAACAATGGGTGGGAATACGGACGGGAGGGCAATGCGGGGGGCAGGCAATACGGCGGGGGCGGGAATACGGACAGGGCGGGGAGGTGCGGCGCATCTTCCCGCCCTGTGTTGGCTGCGGTCACTTCACGCTTGCAAGCACCTTCTTGACGGTACCGAAGATCTGCTCGATCTGCGCTTCGTCGATGATAAGTGGCGGGGAGAATGCCAGGATGTCGCCCGTATAGCGAATCAGCAGTCCGGCCTCGAAGCATTTGACGAACACTTCATAGGCCCGCGCACCGGGTGCGTCCGCACGCGATTCGAGCTCGATGCCCGCGACGAGCCCCAGGTTGCGCACGTCCTTCACGTACGGCGCGTCGGCAAGTGAGTGCGCCGCGCGCTCGAAAGCGGGCGCGAGGCGAGCGGCGCGTGCAAACAGATCTTCCTTGCGATAAAGGTCCTGCGTGGCGATGGCAGCCGCGCTTGCCACTGGGTGAGACGAGTACGTGTAGCCGTGAAAGAGCTCGATCGCGCCCGGGAGGCCGCTGTCCACGATCGCGTCGTGAACCTGGCGGCTCGCCGCAACGGCGCCCATCGGTACCGCCGCGTTATTGATTGCCTTGGCGAGCGAGATGAGATCAGGAGTCACGCCGAAGAACTCGCTCGCGGTCGCGCGGCCGAGTCGGCCGAAGCCGGTGATGACCTCGTCGAAGATCAGCAGGATGCCGTACTTCGAGCAGATCTCGCGCAGACGCTGCAGATAGCCTTGCGGCGGAATCAGCACGCCCGTCGAGCCGGCCACCGGTTCGACAATGACCGCAGCGATCGTCGACAGATCGTGCAGCGCCACGAGGCGTTCGAGCTCGTCGGCCAGATGCGCGCCCCAGGCCGGCTGCCCCTTCGAGAACGCGTTTTGTTCAAGGTTATGCGTATGCGGCAAATGGTCGATGTTGCCTAGCAGCGATCCCGAGAACGCCTTGCGGTTCGGCGAGATGCCGCCCACCGAGATGCCGCCGAAGCCGACGCCGTGATAGCCGCGCTCGCGGCCGATGAGCCGCGTGCGCTGCCCTTCGCCTCGTGCGCGGTGATAGGCGAGCGCGATCTTGAGCGCCGTATCGACGGCCTCCGAGCCCGAATTCGTGAAGAAAATGCGGTCGAGGCCGGCCGGCATGACCTTCGCCACCTTTGCGGCGGCCTCGAAGGCGAGCGGATGACCCATCTGAAACGGCGGCGCATAGTCGAGCGAGGCGGCCGTCTGCTGCACGGCGGTGACGATCTCGTCGCGGCAGTGGCCCGCGTTCACACACCAGAGGCCGGCGCATCCGTCGAGCACTTCGCGGCCGTCGCTCGAGCGGTAGTGCATGCCGCGCGCGGAGACGAACATTCGCGGCGCGGCCTTGAACTGCCGGTTGGCGGTGAACGGCATCCAGAAGTTCGAAAGATCGTCGGAGGCAGGGTGGGTGGTCACGGCATTTCTCCTGGTGTGGTTTCGGTCGGCGCCGCGGGCATCCGATGCGAGGCGTGCTCGCGGCATGGCGATAATTGACTCTAGCGCCCGCGGTCATCCGATGCACATGCACAGTTAGTGCACCGCGCTGCCAACTGTGCTGGTAAATTCACGTAAACCGTATTGGAGAGGAGAGGCCGGGCGTGCCTGCTTTGATCGAACTTAACCTCGAGCGCGATCGCGCTCGTGCGCCGACTCTCGTCGAGCAATTGGTGCGTGCATTTGCTCAGGCGATCGAGAAGCAGGCGCTGAGAACGGGCGCGACGCTTCCCTCGGTGAGGCAGCTTGCGCGCGAGCAGGGGTTGAGCACATTCACCGTGACGGAGGCATACGGGCGGCTTGTATCGATGGGGCTCGTCTCGTCGCGCCCGGGCTCCGGTTACCGCGTTGCAGCACGAGGCGACATCGCGCGCGCCGAGATGCCGGCCTGGCAGCCGCCGACCCTCACGGCGACGTGGCTGCTTTCCGATGTCTACGCGGACCATTCGGTGCCGATCAAGGCCGGATGCGGGACCCTGCCGAACGAGTGGGTCAACGAAGGCGGGCTGCACCAGGCGTTGCGCGCGCTTGCGCGCGTGCCGGCGGCGCGTCTCGCGGACTACGGGCATCCCTACGGCTTCGCCCCGTTGCGCGAGCGAATCGTCGAACATCTCGATCGCCTTGGGCTGCCTGCGAAGCTGGACAATGTTTTGCTGACGCAAGGCGCGACACAGGCGCTCGATCTCATCACGAGGACGTTGCTGCGGCCGGGCGATGCGGTGGTTGTCGAAGATCCGGGCTACTGCAATCTGCTGCAGATTCTGAAGCTGGCCGGCCTGAAGGCGATCGGCGTGCCGCGAACGCCGACGGGGCTCGACATCGAAGTGCTGGAAGCACTTGTCGCGGAGCATCGGCCGAAGGCCGTCTTCGTCAATACCGCACTGCAGAACCCGACCGGCGCGACGTTCGGCATGGCTTCGGCTTTCAGGCTCGTGCAGATCGCCGAGCGGGCGGGGATGTGGATCATCGAAGACGACGTGAGCCGCGAACTGGCGCCTGCCAACACACCGCTCATCGCCGCGATGGAAGGATTGCGGCGTGCGCTCTACATCGGCGGCTTCTCGAAAACCATTACGCCTGCGTTACGTTGCGGCTATGTCGTCGGCCAGCGTGACGTGCTGCGCGAGCTCGCGCGAATGAAGATGGCCGTGGGGCTGACGTCGTCAGAGACCATCGAGCGCGTCGTCGACAAGGTTCTCGTCGAAGGGCATTACGCGCGGCATGTCGAGCGCCTCGACGAACGGTTGAAAGAGGCGCATGCGGCCGTCGAAGCGAGCATGGACGAGCTGGGGCTCGAAATCTTTCATCGACCCCGCGCCGGGCTCTTCCTCTGGGCGCGTCTTCCGATCGAGGCTGAGCGCGCGGCCGAAGTGGCGACGGAAGCGCTTGACGATGGGATCTGGCTTGCGCCCGGCTCCTACTTTCGCCCTGACGATGCGCCAAGCGCGTGGTTCCGATTCAACGTCCCTTACTCGAACGACGAGCGGCTTTGGCGGTTCTTGCGGCGAGTGGTGCCCGCGTGAAAGGCGCAGTTTCGCGACGTTCGCGACTCGCGTCAATGCCCTCACCTCATGCAGCCGCGGCGGCCGGCGGCGCCGAGCGATGAAGCAGTACGGGTATCGACTTCGAAGTCGGCGTATTGCAAACGTCGCCGACGCTCGATAGCGGAACGAGCGGGTTCGTTTCCGGGTAGTAAGCGCCAATGCAGCCGCGCGGAATGTCGTATTCGACAAGCAGGAACGAATCGGCGCGACGATCGATGCCGTCGTCCCACACTGTCGTCATGTCGACCCATTCGCCGGCCTTCAAACCCAGCATCTCCAGATCGGCGCGGTTGATGAACACGACCCGGCGTTGGCCAAAGACGCCGCGATAGCGATCATCGAGCGCATAGATCGTCGTGTTGTACTGATCGTGCGAGCGTGTGGTCATCAGCACCATCACGCGTTCGCCGTGGAGCTTCTTCGCGCGCGCAATCGGCGTATCGTGCTCGATCGCGTGCACGATGAAGTTCGCCTTGCCCGTGCCCGTTTTCCAATCGCGTTCGCGCGATGCCACGCGCAAATGGAAGCCGCCTGGCTGAGCGACGCGTTCGTTGTAGTGTTGGAACCCGTCGATCGTTTGCTCGATCGCGTCGCGAATGCGCGAGTAATCGTTCGCCATGCCGAGCCAGTCTACTTTGGCGCTGCCGAGCGTCGCTTCCGCGATGTTCGCGACGATGGCGACTTCGGAAAGTAGGTTCTTCGAAGCGGGAATGTTCATCCCGTACGAGATGTGGACCATGCTCATCGAATCCTCGACGGTGACGCCTTGCGCAATACCGCCTTGCACGTCTATTTCGGTTCGTCCGAGCGTCGGCAGGATCAGCGCATGCCTGCCGTGCACGAGATGGCTGCGATTGAGCTTCGTGGCGATATGGACGGTCAGGTCGCAAGAGCGCAACGCATCGAACGTCCTCGGGGTATCGGGTGTCGCAATGGCGAAATTGCCGCCGAGTCCGATAAAGACCTTCACGTGCCCTTCGATCATCGCTTCGATCGTTTCGACGACATCGTAGCCATGCTCGCGAGGCGGCTCGAAGTCGAACGCCTTGCCGAGACTGTCGAGAAATTCCTTCGTCGGCTTTTCCTCAATTCCTACCGTCCGGTTGCCCTGCACGTTCGAGTGTCCGCGAACCGGGCAAAGCCCCGCGCCTTCTCGCCCGATATTGCCGCGCATCATCATCAGATTCGAGAGCATGTGCACGGCCGCCACGGAGTTCTTGTGCTGCGTGAGCCCCATACCCCAGGTCGCGATGACGCGCTTGCCGTTGACGTAGATGCGCGCGAGCGTTTCGATTTCCTCGCGCGCAACGCCCGATTCCGCTTCGAGCGCGGGCCAGCTTTCGGCGCGTAGATCGGCTGCAAACGCGTCGAAGCCGTGCGTATGCGTCTCGATGAACTCGACGTCGAGGATTCGCTGCGTGCCACGTTCGAGCGCTTCGTCATCGAGCTCGATTACGCGTTTTGCGACGCCTTTTATCAATGCAAAATCGCCGCCGACTTTTGGGCGAATGAACGTCGATGCGATCTTCGTACTCGACAGCGTCAGCATCTCGATCGGATGCTGCGGGCTCGCGAACCGTTCGAGCCCGCGCTCGCGCAGAGGGTTGATCGATACGATGGTTGCGCCACGCCGCGAGCATTCGCGCAACTCGCCGAGCATGCGCGGGTGATTCGTGGCCGGATTCTGGCCGAAGATGAGAATCGTGTCCGCGAGCTCGAAGTCGTCGAGCGTGACGGTGCCCTTGCCGATGCCGACCGTCGCCGGCAGGCCTCGGCTCGTGGCTTCATGGCACATGTTCGAACAATCGGGGAAATTGTTCGTGCCAAACATACGCACGAAGAGCTGATAGAGGAATGCGGCTTCGTTGCTTGCGCGCCCCGATGTGTAGAAGGCGGCCTGATGCGGCGAACTGAGTTTATTGAATTCCTTCGCGATCAGCGCGAAAGCATCGTTCCACGAGATCGCCTTGTATTTGTCGCTCAGCGGATCGTAGACCATCGGGTCGGTCAACCGCCCGTGCTGCTCGAGTTCGTAGTCGGTTTCCTTCATGAGCGCTTCGACCGTATGCGCCTCGAAGAACGCGGGCGTCGCACGTTTCGTCGTCGCTTCAGCCGCGACGGCCTTGACGCCGTTCTCGCAAAACTCAAACGTTGAGGAGTGCTTACGGTCGGGCCATGCGCAGCCCGGGCAATCGAAGCCGTCTGGCTGGTTCTGCTTGAAAAGAGTGCGGTAGTTTCCGCCCGCGACCTTTTCCTTGAGGAGGTTGATCGCGACGTACTTGAGCGCACCCCATCCGGCGGCGGGATCATGGTAGGGCTCGATGCGCCCTTGCGGCTTGGACTTTTCCATGACGTCGGTTCCGATGACTTGCCGTATGCAGAAGACCCTGCTGGGCCGTTGCGGCATTGCCTGATTCGATGGATCAAGCGTAAGGGGATTGAGGCTTGTTCGGAGCGCACACCTATGCAGCCGGAAAAAGAGTACAGTTCTGCTTGAGTCTGCCCCAATACAGAACTGTGCTTTAGAACGGTGTGTTCCTGCAGCCAATGCGCCGAGCGTGGCCGGGCACAGATCGATTGCATGCAGAGACCCGCGCCGTTTGACGGTAGCCCTGAATCGGAAATCGATGTTGAAACTTTACGAGCAGCTTGCAAAAGACATCGACGATCTGGTTCGGCGCGGCGTGTTTCGCCCCGGCGATCGTATTCCGTCAGTCAGGCAGACGAGCCAACATCGCCAGGTCAGCATCACCACAGTTATCCGCGCTTATTTGCTGCTCGAGAGTAAAGGCGTGATCGAGAGCCGCCCGCAATCGGGCTACTTCGTTCGTCGCGGCGCGCCCGACACTGCAGAGCGGGACATGACGGCGCTGCGCCCGTCGAAGCCGGTCGCTGTTTCATCGAAGGTCGACGTGAGCCGGCTCGTGCTCTCGACGCTTCGCTCGATCGGTACTGACGAAGCGATACCGCTCGGCTCGCCCTATCCGGACCCGCGGCTCTTTCCGTTCGAGAAGATCAACCGCTATGCGTATTCGATCGGACGCGAGAAGGCGATATGGGGCGTGACCGACGAATTGCCGCCAGGCAACCCGGAGCTCATTCGGCAGATCGCTCGCCGTTACCACCAGAACGGGATTGCAATCGATCCGCGCGAAATCGTGGTGACCGTCGGTGCAACCGAGGCGATCAATCTTTGCCTTCAGGCAGTCGGCAAGCCCGGGGACACGGTGGCTGTCGAGTCGCCGACGTTCTACGCGATGTTGCATGCCATCGAGCGCATGGGGATGCGGGCGATCGAGGTCGCGACACATCCCCGTGAGGGCATCGATCTCGGGTCGCTCGAGGAGATCTTGAAGAAACGGACGATTGCGGCATGCATGGTTATGCCGAACTTCCAGAACCCGCTCGGCTTCCAGATGCCCGACGAGAAGAAGCGCGCGCTCGTCGCGCTACTATCGCGTCACGATGTGCCGATCATCGAAAACGACGTTTACAACGAGCTTTATTTCGGCGATGCGCATCCGAGTGCGCTCAAATCGTACGACAAGAAGGGCATCGTGCTTCACTGCGCTTCATTTTCGAAGAGCCTGACGGCCGCTTTTCGGATCGGCTGGGCAATGCCGGGCCGCTATCGCGATCAGGTCGAGAAGCTCAAGTTCCTCAACACGTTGACGACACCGTCGATTCCGCAGCTTGCCATTGCCGAGTACCTCGCAAAGGACGGCTACGAGCACCATCTTCGCCGCGTCCGCAAGCTGTACCGGCAGCAGGCGAAGCTGACGAAGACGATCGTCAATCGTTTCTTCCCGCCGGGAACGCGTACATCGGAGCCGATGGGCGGCTACGTGCTGTGGGTGGAGTTGCCGAAGAAGGTCGATTCGATGCAGCTCTACCAATCGGCGCTGGAAAGCGGCATCACCGTCGGGCCCGGGTATATGTTTTCGGCATCTGGCCGCTACAGCAATTTCATTCGGCTCAACTATAGTTATCAGTGGTCTCCCGAGCTCGAAAATGCGCTGAGGACGGTCGGCGCGCTCGTGGCTCATGGCGCGCGATTAGCGTAGCGGGCGATTCGTTTTCGCTACGCGGCGGCGGGGGATTCAGGCGGCAACCGCATGGCGAGATTCTGCGGATGAGGAAAGGAGCGCGACTTGGCCCTTGACGAACAGGCACCCACGCATGACGACGAGCTCGATCCCGTTGTCGTCACGGTGCTCCTCTATCTCTGGACAGCGTGGCAGGAATCGCCGAACAAACCGTGGTCGCTGCCGAAGCTCAGCAAGCAGACCGATCTGCCCATGAGCACGTTGCGCCGAACGCTCTCGCGGTTGCAGGGTGCCGGTCTCGTGGCACTGAAGACGAGCGAGGACGACGAGAGAACGACGGCCGCGCTCAGTTCGGCCGGCATTGAGTTCTCCACACAGCTTTTTCGTCCGGAGTGAATGGGTGCGCGCGTGCGCCGCGTAGATCGGGCAACCCAACCGACCCGTCCTTTTTACTTCCATCGCTCGATACGCGGTTTGCCCCTCCTCGTTCAGCTTGCCCGCGTCGCACGGTGGACGGGCGGGCCGGATTCTGGCACTTATTGGCGCAGAGCAAGAGGCTTCTCGAAAAAATAATGGGTGCTTGTCGATTCGACGACCTATCGTTCGTCGTGGGGATAGAGCCACAGTAAGCAGCGATCGAGTCGCGCGGCTCTACCCTTACAACGCCCTAACTAGGAGCCAACACCATGTCTACGACGTCCGTCAAGCCGATTCCCGAAGGCATGCATTCGCTTACGCCGTACCTCGTCTGTGCGAACGCCTCGGAGGCGATCGCGTTTTACAAGGAAGCGTTCGGGGCGACGGAGCTTTTCCGCATGCCCGGTCCCAACGGTAGGATCGCGCACGCTCAGATCATGATCGGCAACTCCGCGGTGATGCTGACCGAGGAAGCGCCTGAACACAACTGCCTGGGCCCCAAGGCGCTCAAAGGCACGCCGGTGAGTCTCTACTTTTATGTCGAGAACGCCGACAAAGCATTCGAGCAGGCCGTGGCGGCAGGGGCGACCGTTAAGATGCCGATTGCCGATATGTTCTGGGGCGATCGCTGGGCGCTCGTCGAAGACCCGTTCGGGCATCAGTGGCACATCGCGTCGCATGTGCGCGATGCCACTCCCGAGGAGATGCAGCAGGCGATGAAGGAGATGAAGTGCCCGGAAGGAGAGAGCTAACCACCACAGATTGACGGGCAGCGTCGTTCGACCGGGAAAAGCGCGGTTTCGCCGCAAGTAGATAAGCTAACAATTCCCGCCCGCAGAACGACGCAACCTTTCGCCCGTGAAAGATTTGTAAAGGCGCTTTTAATTCGTCCTACTTTATTGATAGGATGCGGCCGTTTGCCCGTCGAGAGAAGGGTCAGACCGCGGACGAACGGCATCACCCAGAAAACGCAGACAGACTTTTTGGATAGTTGCATTCCGTTTGCCGACAGGGCGGCCAGACCGCGAGCAAGCAGTCCAGGCAGGAAGAAGCCGAGAATCGATAACAAAAGACCAACAGCGCGAGCTTAAGAGAGGCTGCGGCGACAGCAGCCCGAAACGCGCGGGGACCTGACAAACAACAATGCATTACCGTATAAGCCGTGCGGGGCTCACGGAACAAGCGGTCATCGCGCCACGAGGGTTGGCGTCGCGGGCCGGACGATTTGCAAGTGTCCTGGCGTTCGTTGCGATCGCCGCGATGGTCTTCGCTCGTACGGCCGAGGCCGCCGGCATCGTTCCCGACGGCACCACTGCGACCACTGTGACGACGAGTGTCAACGGCCGGCAGACGGTCTCGATCGCGCCTGCCGTCTTCGGCGTATCGAACAACTCCTACACGAGCTTCAACGTAGGGAAGCCCGGTGCGACGCTCGACAACACGAGCATCAACGCCCGCACGATCGTCAATCAAGTCACCGGTACGAACCCGAGCCTAATCGAAGGCGAAATCG
>CAYPWK010000032.1:20367-23466 GCA_964414365.1 uncultured Burkholderia sp. | reverse complement strand
AAGGAAGAGCGGTCGAGGGCTTCCCTCACCTATCCAACCTGCCCATGGTTTTTCCAGTTCACGAAATTTCAGTTTGTGACCCAGTTCGCTCATGATAACCGCATAGAATTTGAAAGCGCGGTCAAAGTCATTAACCCCTACGAAGACGTGCGAAATCATCCTGCTTTGTCCCTTTTCAGGTCGGGATGAGTTTGTACGCTACCACGGCACAATCAAGTTTGGCGTCTGCTGCGATGTCGTGGGATGAACGGCCGCTATCGGAGATCGCGAACGTCGCCTTCGGGGCCGTCGACGGTCGATCACAGCCTTGCTGTCATTCGAGCGGCTGCTCCGCTCGGAATGGGCCGGTGGGACTTGCGACGCGCACGTCGATTCGGCGAATCTCGGTAAGGAATGTGTCGCAGCAGACTAACGTGAAGAGGTGCAATACTCTCTTCGGCTCCCTCCGCCTGAGCGGCTCGTTTGAGACGCGCTCCAAGTAGTGCACAAATGGCAGCAAGTCCTCACCCGATAAGGCGTAGTTAATGCGGTGGCTGAACCTATTGCGCAGTGTGTTCAGATGCTTGATCTCGGGAAGCGGGTTGTGTTGCAAGCTCCATTTGCTCAATAGCGCTACCCGCTTTTCGAATGTCAGCTTTGCTGCGTCCCAGTCCAACTCGGGATAATAAGCGTTCAAGAACTCGTCCATGTCGTGCTCCACTATCAAATGGCACGATAGTAGGTAGCCCATCAGATCGAAGTCGATCTTATCGATGGCGTTCAGCATCCTCTTGCCATTTTGAACAGGGCCTAGGATAGGTGGTAACCCCTTACCGAGCCTGAACGAGTCGTCATCCGGTTTCATGCTGTGCCTATTGCCGCGTATCCGATTCACGAAGTAAGGGCGCAAGCCGTCGGAGAAAGTTACTGCGCGCGGCCGAGCCCAAGCACAGGCAACCGGTTTGAAGATGTACCGACTTGTGTCCTGTCGACATTCTCCGTCGTGGTGGACGTTCTTCGCGGTGGCAACTATGCCCCGTCCGGGCGCGGCGACGTGGCCATCGGCGCGACGGTCAAGTTTCACACAGCGGGGACCGAGACGCTCCCAGTGGCGAGAGGCTGCTCGGGAAGCATACCGCCCTTAGCGGGCATGAACGCACCGCACCCATCGCGGTCCGAACTCTGACGGCGGAAGCGATGCGGCCCGTAAGTCCGGGGCCGCCGGCTCAGCCTGTTCAATAAGCAACGCAACTCGATTTCATTAGTTTTATTCGCTGGTCCAGACGATTTAAAGGCTCAATACTGAGCTGCCGGCTCGGCGCGAACGCTCGATCTGGTCGCGATCAAGCGCATGGTCGGAATTGGCTTCTCGTGCGCCGCAAGCCAGTACGACGCGTGGCTCGTCGCTCTCCCATTGCACGAGAAAGCAGACGCGCCCGGCGCTGATGAACCCATAGGCACACGGCAGCACATAAAGGAGGAACGTCGCAATGAAGACACATCACGCACGGTTGCTTATTGACGATTTCGCTTTTTTGGAGGGGCCGCGCTGGTGGGGCGATCATCTGTGGGTCTCCGACATTACGGACAGGAAGCTTTATCGAATCACGCACGAAGGCGAGCGCGAAATCGTCTGCCACGTCCCTCACCGGCCCTCCGGCATTGGCTTTCTTCCCGATGGTTCAACAGTCGTTGTGTCAATGATCGATCGAAAAGTCATGCGCTTTGTCAACGGCGAGTGGTTGCTGCACGCAGACCTATCGTCAGTTGCGCCAGCCGACCTCAATGATCTCGTTGTGGACGAGCAAGGCCGCGCTTATGTCGGCAACTTCGGCTATGACCTCTTCGGCGGTGCGCCGAAGGCGCCAGCCGATCTCTTTGTCGTCGAACCGGACGGCGCGGTGCGCGTGGCTGCGAGTGGGCTCGACTTCCCTAATGGGGTAGTCCTGAAGGACAAAGGGCGTACGCTCGTAGTCGCCGAGTCTTGGGCGAATCGCCTCACCGCCTTCGATCGGGATCATCGGGGAAACCTGTCTGGCCGCCGGCTCTATGCCGATATGGGAGCTGGTCAACCTGATGGTATCTGTGTTGATCGAGACGGCGGAATCTGGGTGCCGTGCTTCAATACCGGTGAAGTCCTACGTGTTCTCGAAGGCGGCTTAGTCACGGACAAACTCTTCTTTGATAACAAGCGTGCGGTTGCCTGCCAGCTCGGTGGCAGCGATGGAAGGACCCTCTTTTGCTGCACTTTTGATGGTCCGCCGGACGATCTGATGACGGGCAAGCGTCTCGCGGCCATCTATGTGACGCACGTGGACACCCCGGGAAAAGGGTGCAACGTCGCATAAGCTCGTCTTGGTTCGTGATCGAGCGGCCGGCGCGGCACCTGTCAAGGCATCCTCCGCCCAACTCGAGCAGCAAGTCGTATTGGTCTGACTCGGAAAACCTCGACAAACCGATACTTGACAGCCGGGCTTGTCGTTCGACAATAGCTGATATATTCACGGGCGATCATTTTATCCCTCGTCAACCCATGGCACGCACTCGCGAGTTCGATGAAGAGGAAGCCTTCGAGAAGGCTTTGGAGGTGTTTTGGCTCAAAGGCCTTCGCGGAACCACGATGCTGGATCTGGCGGAGGCCACAGGCGTACAGCGTGGTTCGCTCTACCACGCCTATGGCGACAAGGAAGAGGTGTTCGTGCAGGCGTTCGAACGCTACGCATCGAGCTTTCTCGCCGATGTTCGCAAAGCTCTTACCAAGCCCGATCTTAGGGAGGCGCTGACTTCATTCTTCGACGTATCGATTCGAACGATCATGAGAGGCACCCCCCCTCGAGGATGCCTCTCCACGAAAACGGCGTTCGACCTCGATGCGGCGTCGCCGCGCGTCGCCGAGACACTGAAATCGATGCTCGACGAGCTCTCGTCGATCGTACTGTCAGCCCTCGACAGGGATGAGCGAAAGTCCCAACTGAGCGTCTCCGCGGAAGAGGCGACGAGCCTGATCGTCGCCATGACGCGCGCGCTCGGCGTGCTGGAACGCGTATACGGCGACCGCAAAGCGCTGCGGCGTACTGCCTGCGCGTTAATCAATGCGCTGGTACGCGGTTGAGTGCCAGC
>CAYPWK010000032.1:0-20267 GCA_964414365.1 uncultured Burkholderia sp. | reverse complement strand
AACGGCCAGTCGCCGAATTGGTGAACGAAGATGCCGATCGTGGCGACCCCCGCGAGCGCGCCGACCTGACGATTGGCATTGAGAGTCGCTGAAGCGACATTCGCTTGCTTGGACCCCGCCTCGTGAATCACCCCCGATATCATCGCCGTAATGGCCATGGCCATGCCGAAGTTGCCCGCGGCGACCGGTATCGAGAAGAGCCAGAACGGCACCTGCGTGCCCAGCACTGTCGCGGCGAGCGAGCCGAGCGCCGCGCAGGAAAGGCCGCTTACCAGAACGGCCTGGCCATTCCAGAAGTTTGCCAGGTAACCGGAAACGAAGTTGCCGATGGGGATGACGCACATGAGCGACAACAAGCTTGCACCTGTGGCCAACGCGCTTTTGCCTTGCGCCTGCTGCAAAAACAAGCTCAAGAGGAAGACCTCGCCGAAGATGACGAAATTGAACATGAATCCCGCCCCGTTCAACTTCCAAAACCGGACGTTACGGGAAAGCACGGCGGGAATGACCGGATGCGGCGCCCTCCGCTCCCGGATGAGCACGCCGAAAAACGTCAGCACGGCAAGCGCGCCCGATCCGAGAATCCACAGCGACAGCCAACCCATCGCCGGGCCCTCGATCAGCGCGAAGCTCAATCCGGCGAGTCCGGCCATGATTAGCGCATGCGTCGCGATATCGAACAGGCGCACTGTTGTCGACGATGGCTTAATGACGAGTTGGGTGAGAAAGACACCGGTCAATCCGACGGGAAGGTTCAGGAAGAAGATGCTTCGCCATCCCAAGTACTGGACCAGCAACCCGCCAATGAACGGGCCCGAGCCCGCGGCAACCCCGATGATCGCCCCCCAGATTCCCACGATCCGTGTGCGCGTCGCCTTGTCAGGAAATGCCTCGGCCAACAAGCTGAGCGAGCTCGGCATGAAGAGCGCGGCGCCGGCGCCTTGCAACAAGCGTGCAATCACTAGCATGGCTGTCGATGCCGATTCGCCGCATAGTCCCGAGGCAACGACGAACCAGAGCAGTCCGACCATGTAAGTCTTCTTGGCCCCAAGCCTGTCCGCGATAGATCCGCCAAGCAGCAGCAATGCCGCGAAGGTGAGCGTGTAGGCATCTACGATCCAGACGAGCGACGACAATGACGTCATAAACTCCCGATGGATGCTGCTTAGGGCGACGTTGACGACTGTCACGTCCAGCATGGCCATGACGAAGCCGAGCGAAACCGCCAGGACGGTAAGCACCGCGCGAGTCGGCGTCATTGCCCCAGTTGCCACGGGTTGAACGACGTTTATTTGTTCTTTACAGCTGTCTGCGCACATCGATGACCTCGCTCTGAAAATATGCGGATGCGCGGCTGCCCGACGCATCTATCTTGTCAACGATGTCAATAATATCCGTATTCGGGATCTCTTGCTCCAGTCGGGATTCGCGGTGGGCGCCCCTATCGCCTCTCAACTTCCGAAATAGAGCGGCAAGAGACCCGACGCTTTCTCTGCGCTCATGCGCGCCGGCGCTCCCGATACGGATAAGTCGGCGGCGCTACCCCCTACCCCGCCCGTCTTCGGCGCCTGGGCGGCGCGCTTGGCGACACGCGCTTCGGCTTCCTGAAGTTGGGTCGGGTACGAAACATCCGTGTCCGCGTGATATCCGGCGTGCTCAAGCTCGATCAGCTCCGCACGCACTTGAGCTCGCGTGGCGGTGCTTTGCGATTGGGCGAATGCCATGGCCGGAGCCAGCGCAAGTGCCAAAAGGGAAACAATGAGTTTGCGTTTCATGATGGATACCTCATCGAAAGAGTTGTGACGTTCGCCACTCGATTGGCGCTTCGTCTTGGTTCCCAGTCTAGGCGGTGGGGCGCCGGCATTTAACGAGTCCCGCGGATACTCACTTTTTCCTCGGATGCGTGTAATCGCAACGCAGACATACGAAACGGGCGATGTACACGGCCGCCCCTAATCTTGACATGCGTGTCAAGATTAGACATAGTGCGACTATGCCGAGGGATTTTGTGGCGCTCAGTGGGGGACATCGATCATGGACACGATTCAGAACATGCGCATGTTCGTTCGCGTAGTCGAAGCCGGGTCGTTCACGGCTGTCGCGAACGAAAATGACATGGCCACCGCTCAAATCTCACGCGCGGTGTCGTCGCTGGAGAAGCAACTACGGGCTACGCTCTTGCGCCGCACCACGCGACATCTCTCGCCGACAGAGGCCGGCGCGCGCTATTACGAACGCGCCAAGGCAATCCTCGCTGAGCTCGACTATGCGGAAGGAGAAGCGCGTAACGCAGTCACCACCGCAAGCGGGCACCTTCGCGTCCATTCGTCGCCAGGCCTCGCCCAACGGTTCGTGACGGCGGCGCTCGTCGCCTACCAGGCCGATCATCCTGATGTATCGGTCGAACTCAGCATCGAACAGGACGTACCGAACCTCGTCGAGAATGGTTTCGATGTGTCGCTGATGTGCGCGTCGCAATTGCCCGATTCTGGCTATGTCGCGCGTGCGCTTGGAACGACGCATTCGGTGCTCGTCGCATCGCCCGGATATCTGGCCAGGCGCGGCGAACCGAACCAGCCTGCGGATCTCGGGAATCACGTGTTACTGCGCCTCTCGAGCCCGGTCGCACCGGCAAACGAATGGCATCTCGAAAGTTCGGACGGTGCCGTGGTCGTGTCTGTCGACGCGTCGCCGTTTCAGGTGAATACGCCCGATGCGCTCGCTGATGCCTTGCGTTCCGGCATGGGTATCGGCGCACTCGCAGCTTATAACGTTATCGACGATCTACGCAGCGGGGCGCTCATCAGGGTATTGCCGCAATACCGTCTGCGAGCGTTCAATGTGTATGCCGTGCATGCGCCCGGCCGCTACCCCGATGCCAAGGTGCGCACGTTGATCGAGCATCTGCGCGTCACGATTCCCGAGGGGCTGGCCAGTACGCAGCGAGATCTTGAAGCGTTGAGTGTCGCTCGACCGCACGCACCAGAACACGTCGCGTTATCGCGGCTGGCTGCGCCGAGACCAGTACTGAGAGCAGTGGAGCGAGCGCAGCCGGTGCGGCGCGAGCGATCGTACGACGCAGGGGTGCGGTAGATCGCGGCGCATGCGCGAGCGGCACCGCCACCGCTTATAGCCGCAAAAAATCAAGCCGCCGTATCGAGGGTCGAGCTGGCACTTTCCGCCAGCGTATCCGTGAGCATTGCCACGAACGGTTGCACGAGATGCTGCATTCCCGGGCCTTCCCCGATGACCGCCACTTCGGCGGCAGGCAGTGCAGGCCACTGCGCCGAGGGCGCGAGAATCTTCATTCCGCTTTGGACGAACGACTTTCCCAAGACGGTCACCCCAAGCCCAGCCGTCACTGCCGCCTGAAGGCCAACCAGGCTACTCGCTGTGCAAGCGGCAACCCATTCGCACCGAATCGAACTGAGCGCATCGATCATGACGTCGCGATAGGCACATGGCGGCCGCATCATCACGAGCCGCACCGGTCGTCTGCTGTCATGACGATAGCCGTCGCCTGCGATCCAGACCAGCGGCTCGCGCCAGATGACCCGACCGCGGTGCCCCGCGCCTGCTTTCTTCCTCTTGGCGATGACCACATCGAGCAGCCCTGCGTCGTGACCATCGACGAGTTCGTCGCTCGTTCCCGTTGTCAACTCGATGTTGATATTTGGATAACGCACGCTGAAACGTGCCAGTAGCGCCGGCAACTGCGTTTGCACGAGATTCTCCGAGATCCCGACCCGAAGCGTCGTAACCGTAGGCGGCTCGCGCAGTTCGTGAATGAACACATCGTATTGCGCGAGCATCCGCCTACCCGCGACGAGCAGCCGCTCACCGTCGCTCGTCAAGCTCAAGGAGCGGCTCGTGCGATCGAACACGCGCAACCCCAGCATGTCCTCGAGGCGAAGAATCTTTTGGCTCACGGCGGACTGCGACCGGCCCACGACGTCGGCTGCCGCCGTGAAACTGCCCGACTCTGCAACCGCCACGAAGGCCCTCAACAAATCGAGATCAACGTTCATCCGACTCATGATCGATCAAGAAGACTAGTAAATAGCTTGCATCTGTTTTATTCGTTTGCCTTCCTCATGGCAACATCAAATAATGCAACTGTCAGTTCCTTCCTCTGCAGCAAATCGGAAGGGCCCAGCATTCTTTTCATAGATGACCTCATGGAGCACCCACCGTGGCAAAGAGAAACTCAGTCGAGATCGCCCTGCAGTTCTGGCGTCAGGTATGGCAAGCGCGCGACCCTGACGCGATTGATGGCTTGGTCGCTGAAGACTTCGGTATCACGTCGGGCGGAGTTGAGATCCAATCCCGAGAGACGTTCAAGAAGTGGGTCGCCGCCTTCCTCTCGAGCATCGATGATTTCAGGTTCGATATCGTCGAGATTTTCCAGAATGAATGTGGGGATCGCGTTGTCACCCGCTGGCGCGTCACCGGTAGGAACAACGGCTTCATGGGCACAGAACCGTGTCGCTCGCCGATTGAGATGACCGGAACGGCTGTGCTGCATATCCGAGAGGACGGACTTCTGCAGCACAACTGGGTCGAACGCAATGCACTGGAAGTGCATCGAAGCCTCGCTGCAAGAAACAATGCGGCATGAGTGCGCTATGCGGTGCTTTGGATTCCGCGCCGCATGTTTGCGCATGCATCTGATGCGTCCAACGCCACCTAAAATGTCCGACATTCACGGTGCGGCCTTAAACCGATCATCGCCAGGTCCCGATGCGAAGCGCCCAGTTATTCGCTCCAATGTGTGCTGAGCGGCGTAATGGAGTCGCTTTGAAGATCGAGCGACGCAATCTCGAAGCCCACCTTGAAATCGCGAATATGCTTTTCCATCCATGTGGACGCATCGATAGCATCGCCCGCCAAAAGCGCTTCGAAGATCTGCTTATGGGCCTTCAGCAATCGCGACGACGACTCGGGAACGCGCGAGAGCACGGCTTCGAACGCGGGATAGAACAGACGCGCCATCGGCTCCCGTGTCATCAGCAGCACGCGATTGTGTACGCCGCGCGCGATCAGAGCATGAAACTCGACATCGAGTTGCGCGAGCGCAATCGGATCGGACAGCGACTTCTCCGTCGACGCGATGTTGGCGCGCAACGCATCGAGGTCGTTGCCGTTCAAATGCGTCGCCGCAAGCGACGCCGTCTTCGGCTCCAGCACCATTGCCGTTTCCCATAGCTCGAAGAACGTCACGCCCTGCAAGCGCAGCGCGCGCTCGAGATGTTCGCCGACCACCGACGTAGTCGGCTTCGAGACGACCAGCCGCTTTGCGTTGACGCGCTGGAGCATGCCCGTCTCTTCCAGCAATCGAGTGCCCTCGCGAACCGTCGAGCGATTGACACCGAATTGCTGGCACAGGGCGGCTTCCGTCGGCATCGGGTCCCCCGGCTTCAGTTCGCCGCGCATAATCCGCTCTGCGATGGTCTGCGCGATCAAACGATAGCTCGGTGCAAAACCAGTCTTCTCTGACGACGCCTCGCCAGCCATGCCGCCTCCTGACATTCAGCAACCAGGCCGCCCCCCCAACCATGCACGTTGCGATCGAACTGACAAAGCGTGCGCACCGACCTGAATATCAGACATTATACAGTCGAATTCGGAAACTCAGCGATGCAGCAGACGCTTCGGAACGGCGATGAGAAGCGCGATGCCGCCTGCCAAAAGCAATACGCTCGTCGAGTACAAGCCCCACACGAGGCTCCCCGTCAGCGCCTTGATCCAGCCGATTGCGAACGGACTCACGAAGCCGCCAATCAATCCGACGCTGTTGACGAGCGCAAGCGAACCGGCGGCGCCCGGCGAGCCCGCGAAGTAGTCTGACGGCATCGCCCAAAACAGCGGGACGGTGGCGTAAATCGCCGTCGTCGCAATCGAAAGCAAAATGCACGCGTATAACAGCGTATTCGGCACGTAGGGAATCGCAGCCAACGCGGCCGCGCCCGCGATCGCGCATAGAGCGGTATGCCAGCGTCGCTCCATTGTCCGGTCGGAGCTTCGGCACAACAGGACCATTCCCAATACACTGACGGCAAACGGTATCGCCGAATACAAACCGATGGAAAGGTTGTCCTTCAAGCCCGCATGCCTGAGCAGCGTCGGCAACCAGAAGCTCAGTACGTAGGTGCCGCATATGAAAGTGAAATAGGCGAGTCCCATCGCATACAGCCGGAAATCGCCGAAGTCCGCGATGCGCGTACGTCCCTGCGAGTTCTCGGGACCGATTTCGGCGGCGACTTGGGCCGACACGATTCGGCGCTCCGCGTCGGACAGCCATCGCGCCGTTTCGATGCCATCGTCCAACAGAAAAAAGCCGATGACGCCCAGTACGATCGCTGGTAGGGCTTGAATGACGAACGACCACTGCCATCCGTCCCACCCCGCCAGCCCATCGAAGCGAGTCATGGTCCAGGCCGAGACGGGGCCGCCAACGACGCCCGCGATCGGTATACCCGTGAGGAATACGCCGAGCGCGGCGCCCCGCCGTTTGCTCGGATACCAGCAACTGATGAGGTAGATGGCACCCGGAACGAAACCGGCCTCGAATGCACCGAGCAGGAATCGACAGACATAGAATTGCAGCGGCGTCCTGACGAGCGCCATGCAGCAGCCGGCGATGCCCCAAAGCAGCATGATCCGGCCTAACGTCTTCTTCGCGCCAATTCGTTTCAGCATGACGTTGCTCGGCACCTCGAATAGGACATAGCCGATGAAAAAGATGCCGGCACCCAAGCCGTAGACCGCATCGTCGAATTTCAGTGCGTCCTGCATCTGCAGTTTGACGAAGCCGATGTTGATGCGATCGAGATAGGCGACAACGTAGCAAACGAAGATAAAGGGGATGATCCGCAGATTGACATTTCGGTAGATGGCATCCTCACTTGGCTGGTCGGCCACTGAAATGCCCTCCGTCAGAATGTTGTTCGGCGCTCGCTGCATTTTTGTCTCCATTGCTTTGTCAAAATTATTTAGTAGTCCTAATTGACGTTCCGCATGCTCGATGTGCCCCGAAGACGGATTAGCCGTTCGAGCTGACTGCGAACCCCATCTCAGGGCGCGGCATGCGCGCCGTGCGCGTCGCTGCCTGGCTTATCCGGCGCCTCCGTTTTTGTTGCGAAGCTGAATTCGCGCTCTCTCAACACGCGCCGCAGGAGCTTGCCGGTCGGCCCCTTGGGCAGTTCGTCGACGAACTCGATCTTGCGCGGATACTTATAAGGCGCGGTCGTTACCTGCACGTGTGCTTGCAGCGCCTTCACGAGCTCGGGGGAAGGACGGTGACCCTCGCGAAGCACGACGAACGCCTTCACCACCTCCCCGCGCTCTTTGTCGGGGCTCGCCACCACTGCACTCTCCGATACGGCCGGGTGCTCAATCAGTGCGTTCTCGACTTCGGTCGGGCCAATGCGGTACCCCGCTGAGCTGATAATGTCGTCGTTGCGCCCCGCATAGAAGAAATATCCGTCGGCATCGCGATAGCAGAGGTCGCCCGTCGCCCAATAATCGTCTTCACCTACTCGAATCATGCTCGCTTTCGTGCGCTGCGCATCGTTCCAATAGCCGAGCATGAATGTCGGATGCGGCAACTTGATGGCGAGTTGGCCCGTCACTCCGGCGGGGGCAATCTGACCGTCTTCAGTCACGATCTCAGCCACGGTCCCAGGCAACGGCCTGCCCATTGAACCCGGTTTGACCGGCATACACGAGTAATTGTGAATGGTCATCAACGTCTCGGTCTGCCCGTATCCGTCAAGCAGTTGCGTGCCTGTCAGCTCTCGCCACTTTTTGACGACCTCGGGATTGACCGATTCACCCGCTGAAACCGTCAGGCGCAAACGCGACAAGTCGAATTCCTGCACGGGAAGTTGAATCAGATGGCGGAACTCGGTCGCCGCAGCGCAAAAAACGGTGATGTCGTGCTCCGCGATGAGACGAAGCCGCTCATGCGCGTCGAACCGGCCGTTGTAGAAAAACACGGACGCACCGCGACTCCACGGGCCAAACAAAATGCCCGTGCCCGCCTTGGACCAACCGGTGTCGGCCGTGCACCACATCGTGTCGGTATGGTCAAGACCATGCCAATAGGCGGCGCATACGCGCCACGCGAAGAGGCTTCGGGAGGGATGCGTCACACCCTTCGGCAGACCCGACGAACCGGACGTGTAGTAAAGGATGGCCGGTGCATCGAGCGCGATGTCGGCGCAGGGAAAATCGCCTTCGAAGGCCCTCGAATCGCGAATGTCGGTCCATCCATCGACGGGCTCACCTATGCAGATGCGCGCGACGAGCGCCTCCGAGTCCGCAAATTTCGGCGTGTTCGCACTAGTCGTAATCGCCGCCGTCGCACCCGAATGGTCGATTCGGAATTTGACGTCCTTGCGTGTCAGCATCTCGATGCATGGGATCGGGACCGCGCCAATCTTCAGGCAAGCAACCATCGCGATCTGCCACTCGGGAATGCGCGGCAGCAAAACGAGCACGCGGTCGCCTTGACGCACGCCCTTGCGCGCAAGCAAGTGCGCAACCTGAGCGCTTTCCCGACTGATATCTGAGAACCGGTAGCGTTTAACCTCCCCTGTCTGATCACGCCAGACAAGCGCCTCTTTATCGGCTTCACGCGCCCGCCAATCCACCACATCGCGGCCAAAGTTGAACGTCGGGGGCAACTGCCAGGCGAAGTCGCGAACCGCCTGCTCGTATTCATGCATCCGTGGGATTTCCACTTTCGCCTCCCTTCTCAAATGAAACACCCGCCGCCCTGACTGCCCCAACCGATCTAGATGACTCCATCTCGTCGAAACGAGTCTATTGCGTCGGCGTCATACCCAAGGCTCGCCAATACTTCGGCACTGTGCTCGCCGAGTAGCGGCGGCGGCAGACGATGGGTAGCCGGCGTCGACGAAAATTTGACGGGAAAGCCCAGTTGCGGAATCTCGCCTTCCACGGGATGGCGGCAGCGATACAGAAGCTCGCGCGCCTTCATATGGGGACCCTCGAACGCTTCGGTCATCGTGATGACCGGCGCGACGGGGATGTCCGCCTCTGTGAGCCGTGCAACCCAGTCATGCATCGACGCGCGGCGGAACAATTCGCGTAGCGCCGCAAATTGCCGAGCTGCCGACTCCCCAGTCGGCCACTGGTCGGTCTTCCACTCCGGACGGCCGATCAGCTCGCAAAACGCCTCCCAGAAATGCGCCTCGACGATGCCCAACGACAGATGGCGCTTGTCGGCGCATTCGTACACGTTGTAGCAAGGCGCCGCGCCGAGGAACGGCCGCTCGCCGCCGCGCGGCTCGATCTCTGCGAAGAATGCGTCTGCCACATGGTAGGCGAGCCAGGTGATGAGACCGTCTGTCATGGAGACGTCAAGATACTGTCCTTCTCCTGTGCGCTCACGTGCGAGCAAGGCCGCGAGTATCGCGTAGACTGCCATCAGCGAGCCGCCGCCAACGTCCGCGATGCTGAGCCCGGGAACGATCGGACCCGTTGCCGGCGTCCCGAACAACTGCAGTGCCCCCGTAAGCGCCAAATAGTTGAGATCATGACCCGAAGCTTCGCGAAGCGGCCCGGTCTGGCCGAACCCGGATATGGAGCATACGATGAGCTTCGCGTTCAACTCCTTCAGCGATGGGTAGCTGAGCCCAAGGCGATCCATCACGCCGGGCCGGAACCCTTCGACGATCACGTCGGCCTGTAGAGCGAGACGACGAAAGATCTGCTTGCCCCTATCGCTCTTCAGATTCAGCGTGAGGCTGCGCTTGTTGCGATTCAGCAGCAGAAACGATCCCGACTCCTTCCGGTTGAGCGGCGCAAATGCGCGGTTGTAATCGCCCGTGCCTGGTTGCTCGACTTTGGTGCAAGTCGCGCCCGGCAGCAGACGCGTCAAGTCGAGTACGGAAATGCCTTGCAACGCAGCGTTCGCTTTCTTCGTGGTCATGCGCAGCTCCATCCTCCGTCCACCATGATCGTGTGGCCGGTAATGAAGGAAGCGGCCGGCGACGCGAGAAACAACGCGGCGCCGGCCACTTCATGGACCTTGCCAAAACGATTCATCGGTGTACGGGCAAGCAGCTTCGGCGCGATGTGCGCATGCGTCGTGACCTTTGCCGTCAGATCCGTCTCGACGAACCCGTAGCCGATGCCGTTCACGCGCACGCCGTTTTCCGCCCAGTCCGTAGCAAGCGCGCGTGTAATCTGCTCCACGCCCCCCTTGCTTGCACAGTAAGGCACTTGGCGCTTCAATGCGAGTCGCCCGGCAACGGACGAAACGTTGATGACCGATCCGCGATTTTCGAGCAACTGCATACTGAACGCCTTGCAGGCATAGAAAACCCCGTCGAGATTCGTGCGCAGGATCTCGTGCCATGATTCGACCGGCGTGTCCTCGAGCGACGCATAGTGCGGATCGATGCCGGCATTGTTTATGAGGACGTCGACGCCGCCCATGCGCTCGCGAATCGTCGCAGCGAGCGCTTCCATCGATGCCATGGACGATACATCGACGGCATGCCCCCAACACCTTTCACCAAGATCGCGGGCGACATCCTGAGCCTTGTCCGCAGAGCGCCCCGTCACTACGACATTCGCGCCGTGCTCGGCGAACTCGCGTGCGATGGCGCGGCCGATTCCACGGGTGCTGCCCGTCACAAGAACACGCAGGCCCCGCATTGAGAACAAGTCTTTCATCGCTGTTCTCCCGCGCCCTTCAATAATTTGCGTCCCATCGACCATCGATGAACCTCAGAGGGTCCGTCATAGACACGGAATGCTCTCAGCTCCCTGAAGATTTGCGCGACGACGGTATCGCTCGTGAGTCCGAGTCCGCCGAGAATCTGCACGCAGCGATCCGAGACCCGAAAGAGCGCCTCGGAGACGATGACTTTCGCTCGACTCGACTCATATCCGCCGCTCGCACCGCGGTCGAGCACGGCTGCCGCGTCGCGCGTAACGAGCCGTGCGATGTGAAGATCGATGTCGTTGTCGGCGAGCTGGAAGCCAATGCCTTCATGCTCGCCGATAGAGCGGCCGAATGCCTGGCGCCGGCGTGCATGATCGAGCGCGATATCATGGGCCCGCTGCGCCGCGCCGAGCCAGCGCATGCAATGCGTGAGACGCGCTGGCGCCAACCTTACTTGCGCATACCGAAACCCCTGACCGATTTCCCCGAGAACGTCCTCACGTGTCAGTTCGAGGCCATCGATCTCGAGCTCCGCATGTCCCTCCGTAAACGACGAATCGATCGAATCGATCAGGCGAGTAACGCGCACGGCTGGATGCGGCAGCGGCACGAGAAACATCGTGGCGCCGATATCCGATCCGTTTAATACCGTGCGAGCCATCAAAATCATGAATCCGGCATGCCGGCCGCCCGTAATGAGCCATTTGCGCCCGTTGGCGACGAATCGTTCGCCGTCGCCTTCGGCTGTGGTGTTCAGAAGCGAGGGATCTGAACCGGCCCCGGGCGCAGGCTCGGTCATTGCAAAACATGAGCGAACCTCCGCCTGCGCCAGAGGCTTTAAAAAGCGGAGCTTTTGCTCTGCCGAAGCCACCTCTTCGAGCAAGTGCATGTTGCCTTCGTCAGGCGCAGCACAATGAAGTGCGATCGGACCGAGCGGCGAATACCCCGCAGCCTCGAAAACTATCGCACGCTCGCGGTGCGTGAGCGATTCTCCGCCATATTCGCGCGCAACTTGCGGCGCGAGCAGTCCGGCCCTGCGCGCGAGCGAATTAAGCTCGCGGCGCAAATCATCGGTCGGACCGTGGGCCGTGTTGCGGGAATCGCGCTCGAATGGAATGATCTGCTCGCAGACAAAAGATCGAACGCGATCAAAGAGATGCGCTTCGGGTTCGGACAGCTGAGTGGGCGCGGTCATGATTGTCAAAGCCTTTGAATGGATAAGGTATGCGCAGTGAAGTCGATGAGGCCGTCGACCAGCTTCGGAAATTCGGCCGCACGAGCATCCCTGCTGCTGCTGCGCTGGTGACGAACGTACAACTGCTGGAACACAACGCACAACTTGAAAAGCGCAAGCACCCGGTAATAGCTGAATGCATCGACGGCAATCCCACTCAGCCTTGAATAGATTTCCAGTGCCTCGGCTCGGGAAGGGAAGCCCGGGTGCATCGTCGGCATCTGATTCAGCATCAACATCGCCGGATGATCGTCGGGTTCCGTCCAGTAGCTTAGTAACGTTGCAACGTCGAAAAGCGGATCGCCTGTTGTCCCCATGTCCCAGTCGAGTACCGCGATCGGCTCGTACGATTGCGGAGAAAGGACGAGGTTGTTGAGCTTGAAATCGCAATGCAGCACTGAAGTGCGCTGCGGACAAGGCGCCCGGCGTTCGAGCCATAACGCTGCTTTGAGCAGCGGAGGCGGTAGCGCGCCGCCAAACGCATCGAATGCCCGTTTCGTCCAGTTGCGCGCCTGGCGCGATACCATGCCCTCGGGGCGCCCGAGGCCTTCCAACCCCGCTTCGCGTGGATCGAGTGCATGTAATTGCGCAAGCAGAGCAATCATGTCCGTTGCCAAGCGCCGACACGCCGCACGATTGCCGACGAGGGCCGCAGGCAGGCTCTCCCGTATAACGACGCCACGTCGGTATTCGCTCAGGATGAAAGGGCGGCCGATGATCGAAGTGTCCGCGCAATACAACGTCGCCTTCGGCGCCGCCGGAAATCGGCGCCATAGCCTGTTCAGAATGCGATGCTCGCGCGCCATATCGTTTGCGCCCTTCGGCAGAGGACCGGGCGGGGCACACCTGAATACGTGATCGATTCCGTCCAGTTTGACCAGGTAATTGCAGTTCGCGAGCCCGCCCGAGAACTGAAGGGGTTCGAGCGGCAACGAAAGAGAGTGGCCTTGCGCGGCCACCCAACTGGCCACGCGCTCCCATGGCAGAGCGTCGACGTCGGACCGGGAGCGAAAAACGTTTTCGGGCTCGCTTCCTACCGATGCCTCAGTTTCGTCTGCGCATAGGACGGTGCATTCGACCGCTCGTTGATCGCTGCGCTCGGAAATGGTATTCGTCGACATAGTCTTCCCCTGCAATGTCGGACATTATTTTCGTCGACGTGCGCAAAACCTATCCGTGCAAACACCTAAGACATCTCATTCGCGCTCGCGCAGCCCGCTTGACGTGGTCTGTGAATTGGGCCACGACCGCCATCTTCGGCCCATTGCATCTGATATGCCATTCGTCTGGCTACGGTGAACGCGCTCGCAATCGAGGCCGGTGACGCGAACAGAATATCTGACATTATTGTCTCAACGATGTACGATAGCGGCTATCGCATTTTTGCTGAAACCCAACCCACTCAACGACCGAGGTAGCTATGTCGATCCCCTCTGTTTCGATCGTGGCCAGCGCTCACACGCGCTTCGGCAGGCTGCAGGACCAAACGCTCGAAGACCTTATCGTCGAAGTCACTCGCGATGCGATTGAAGATGCACGGATCGAGGCGTCCGAGATCGACGCCATTTATCTGGGGCATTTCAACTCTGGGCTCGTTTCCGATGGATTCGCGTCGTCCCTCGCCCTGCAGGCATCCGAGGATCTGCGCTTTACGCCCGCCACGCGCTGCGAAAACGCCTGCGCGTCGGGATCCGCCGCCATCCATGCTGGAATCAATGCGATCCGGTCAGGGACAGCAGAACTCGTGCTCGTGGTCGGCGCCGAGAAGATGACCTCGAATACGACGAACGAAGTCACTGCGGCGTTGGCGCGCGCGGGATATCAGAACGATCCGGCGGAAGCCGCCATGACGTTTCCGCAACTATTCGCAGCGGCCGCTCGCGGATACGCGCAGCACTATGGGGATCCGCTCGACAGCATGGCGGCGATCGCCGCGAAGAACCACGGCAATGCAATGCATAACCCGCTCGCACAGATGCATAAGCCGATGACGTTCGAGCATTGTCGCGCAGTGTCCGAGAGCAACCCGCTTGTCGCACCGCCATTGCGCTTGACCGACTGCTCACTCGTATCCGACGGTGCAGCGGCGATCGTCCTGGCTTCGAACTCACGTGCGAAGTATTTCCGACGTGAAGTCGCCGTCAAGGCGATGGTCCATGTCAATGATTTTCTCCCCGTCGCAGGTCGAGACCTGCTCGCATTCGAAGCTCCGGCACGCGCGATCGGCGGCGCACTTGAAGCGGCTGGCATCGGGCTCTCGAACCTGGATTTCGCGGAAGTCCACGATTGCTTTACGATCGCCGAATTGATGATCTATGAAGCCATGGGCTTGGCCCCGAAAGGCGAAGGTCATCGAGCGATCGCAGAGGGTATCGTCCATGCGGGCGGCCAACTACCCGTCAATCTGTCCGGCGGACTCAAAGCGAAGGGACACCCAATCGGCGCGACCGGCGTCTCGATGCATGCGCTGGCTTTCCGCCAGCTCGTCGGCGATGCGATCGGCATTTCGCTATCGCACCCCGAGTTCGGCCTCGTATTCAACATGGGCGGCATGGCGGTCTCGAACTACGCCAGCGTGTTGCAGGCAAAACGCGCGTGAAGCACCGGGGGATCTGAAATGGCACACTGCGCATGGCGGCACGCTAGCGTGTCAGCACGCGGTCAGCGCCGCGTATTGCCACGCGGCGCTTTCATCGCGGGTAGGCCAAGAACGATTCAGCGCTGAAGATACTTGTTCGCTCTTGCCGTAAATGCGGCGTAGCCCAGCCGTTCTTCGAACTTGTCGGCCGCCTCGAGCAGCGGATCGGTATCTGCCGCTAGCGATGAAGCTTGATACCGCGACAAGGCGAACGAAAGCGCCTTCGAGACAGCCTGTAAGCAAAAACCGTAGTCGATGACGATATCGGCTGCGCCGTTCCAATCCGCTCGATTCCGCACGCTCGGGAGATTGATCGTTACGTATTTCGCGGGCACTTCGTTGCGTAGTTTTCGCAAAAAATCGGGCGTCGCGCCGTTGGCGAAGATGTATTCGATGCCGATATCCGAGAATGCTCTCACGCGGCGAACCGCTTCGCCTTCATCGTTCGTCGCCCATATCGCGTCGGTGCGAGCCATGATGACGAAGTCATCGGACGAGCATGCATCGAGTGCGGCGCGCAGCCTTGCAAGCATGAGGTCGAGCGGTACAAGGCGCTGGGGTAAATTCGTATGCTTGCCGCCAGCGTGGTCCTCGATATGGATCGCGGCAACCCCCGCGTTTTCGAACTCCGTGACTGTCCGCCAAATATTTGCTGGGTCGAAGAAGCCACCTTCGGCATCTGCAATCACCGGAAGCGATACTGCCGACACGGCTTTGCGCGCATGATCGACCAATTGATCCAACGTGAGACTGCCGACGTCGGGCATGCCGTAGCCCGCGGCAGCGCTCGCGTAGCTGCCGATGTAGGCGGCGCGGAAGCCGGCTTCTTCGACGAGCTTCGCGCTCAGTGCGTCATAGGCGCCCGGTATCACAAGGCACCGATCGTCATTGAGCACAGACGCCAGCGTTTTGGGATCGGACTTCGAACGAAAGGAAGCTGTCATTTCACTAATCCCTGCGAAAGGCGAAGTCAAGGGCGCTCTCGACTAGAAGCCTGAAGGTAAGGAACGAGGCCGCCCGCCTCGACCAGCTGCACGGCGGAGCGGCTCAACGGCTCGAATGGAAGTGATCTGCCTGACGACAAATTACGGATCACGCCTTCTTCCCACGCCACTTCCAGTTCGTCCCATCGCTTGACGATGCCGAGGACTCCCGGACATGCGATCTGCGGGAATCCTTCCGCCATCTCGCCCCACCAGTAACCGGGCGAGAACGATTCGGCGATCACGCACGAGATACCGAAGCTGCGCATGGCCGTCATCGGTGGATAATGCGGATGTCCGTAGCCGAAATTGGCGCCGCCGATCAGCACATCACCGGCGTGCACCTTCATGGCAAAGTCTGCGTCGAACGACTTCATCGCGACGCGCCTCAACGCGTCGACGTCCTGAATCCGGATGTTCTCAACACCGACGATCTGGTCCACATCGAAGTCGTCTGCCGCAAAAACGAAGGCCGCGCGGCCGCGTAGATTCTCGAGGCTCATGACTAGTGACTCACAGATAGTTGCGGGGATCGGCTATGCGGCCTTCCACGGCAGCGGCGGCAAGCGATGCGGCACTGCATAGATAGATCTCCGAATCGGGGCTGCCCATGCGGCCCGGAACGTTGAGCGTCCCGGTAGACACGGCACGCCGCCCTGCGGTCAAAGTACCCATACGGCCATAGCAGTAGTCGCAACTCGACGACGACACGAATGCGCCGGCCTCGATCAGCGTCGAAATGAGCCCCTCACGGGTTGCTTCGAGCATGATCTGCTGACTGGTCGGCACCACGTTGAGCGAAAAGCCCTCAGCGACACGTCGGCCCTTCAGAATGGCAGCCGCGGCTCTCAGGTCTTCCAGCCGGCCCGATGCGCACGAGCCAAGGTAGCCTGCGTGAACCGGCAATCCGACAAAATCGGCGAGATCGCGCGTGTTGGCCGGACTTGGCGGCGCGACCACGGTCGGCTCGATCTCGCTTAAATCGATTGTGTAAATGGCCGCATAGCGCGCGTCCGGATCGCTCGATACCGGATCGAGATGAAGCCGTGCTCTCGGCAACGCATAAGCCAATCGCTCAGCGCTGGGATTGACGATCGCCGATATGGCGCCCGTGAACATCGCCAGTCCCGTGATGGTTTGCAGCCCTTCAACAGAAAGCGATTCAAGACCTAACCCTCCGAGCTCCAACACCTTGAACCGGCACCCGCCCGAGCCGAGCCGGCGTACCAGGTGATGGAAAACGTCGCGCGCCATCACGCCGGGGCGGAGCACTTCACGGAAGTTCACGCGAACGGTGCCTGGGACCGTCAGCGCAATTCGATCGCGCGAGAACGCCTCGAGCATATTTCGATGAATGCCGAGACCCAGCGCACCGAACGTGCCCAATTGACTGACATGCGGGTCGAAATGAACGACTAGCGCACCGGGAACCGCGTAGCCGACTTCGGCAGCCACTTGATGACCGATCCCCTTCCTTTCGAAGAGCGGCACCGCATTTTGCGCGGTCCACTGTCGTGTTTCGATGTGCAGTTCCTCTTCTTCAGGTGTGACGGCCGGGACCATGTGATCGATAAAAATCCCGAACCGATTGGGCTCCGAGACCCGCGTCACACCGAGGTCCTCCTTCATTTGCTTGAAGTAGACGTTGGTATACCCTGGAAAATCGTAGGCGAGCACGAAGTCCGGCTTGACCATGACCTCATCGCCTGCATTCACCACAGGCAACCCCGCTGCCCGCGCAATGATCTTTTCTGTGATCGTATAGCCCATGGTCAACCCTGCTTCAATTGGTTTCGCTCGCCGCATGTATCCGCGTTTTGCAAATTATGTCGCCGGCTCTGCCGTTAGCGAAGCGAATAGTTCTAATGGCTGCTATCAGGCATTTGACTTGATCCGATTGAGCGCGATTCACTCCACGTAGAGAAGCTGCCACGGCCTGTTCCACGGCTAGGCTCATCCTGTGGTCGCCGCTTCTGCGGTAGCAGACGGCCAGAACGCCGGGATCAGCCGATAAGCCTCTCCATCGCAAACCAACCGCGCGACGCTGGGGAACTCCAGATTTCGGGCGGTGCACCTTCTGCCCTAGAGATGGCGGAGAAGACCGAGGTCTGACGGCGACGCGGCCGGCGAGCGGCCCGGCCATGAAGAGATTTCGCCGATGTTGCTTTGGACGACCGCTATGCTGCCGATTCTCGCCTATTCTGGGAGAACGCGTCGCGAAGGCTGGAACACGCCCGATCCCGCACAGAGGTTCGACACGGCAGCGAATAGAGTCATGCACGCGCCTGCGAGATGTCGGGCATGTCTCTTTGACGGAGGCCATCATGCAGCAGTGCACGCATTCGCATTGCCTCTCACGCCGCACATTCCTCTGCGGTAGCGCAGCGGCGACTTTCAACATACTAATCGGCACCCTGATAGCTCAGTCATCCGTTGCCCGAGCCGATCCGCTGTCAGGCGAAGTGCCGACCGTCGACCGCGTTCGGCTGCAGGTTGTCACGGATAGCTACCAGTTGGCGATCGCGCCGAATGGGAGGACGGCCGGCGTCGAGGTGACCCGCTTTGGCATGCCTCCCGCCGGAAAATCGCTGCTGGGAGAATTCGGCCTGGCCATGCACGTTGAATCAAGTGGTGATGGTCAGACGCGGAGTATTCTTATCGATTTTGGATTCACGTCTGAAACGCTCGAGAACAACCTGGCCATGCTGGGTGTTGCTCCCGAGGACCTTGATGCGCTGGTGTTAAGCCACGGACACTACGACCACTTCGGTGGACTTGCCGGATTCCTGCAGCACAACCACCGCAGACTGCGGCCGAATCTTCCGTTGTATCTAGGCGGCGAAGAAGCCTTTTGCACTCGCGAATGGACAGCCGGCAAGATTGAAGACTTTGGCCATATCGATCGTCGCGCGCTGGCCGACGCCAAAGTGAAGGTTGTCACCGCCGACACGCCATCCGTTATCGCGGGGCACGGATTCACTACCGGATACATACCGACTGTATCGTTCGAAAAGGTATTGTCACCCAGCCGCATGCACGTCGGTATCAAGGACGGCATCGGGTGTTTTCCCGACAAACTCGCCACTGAGAAACAGAACGTCCAGGTTATACCCGACGATTTTCAGCACGAGTTGGCGACATGCTTCAATGTTAAGGGACGCGGTCTCGTAGTGATTACCTCGTGCAGCCATCGCGGTGTAGTGAACACCGTTAGACGGGCAATGGAGGTTTCCGGAATCAGGAAAGTGCATGCTGTGGCAGGCGGTTTTCACCTGGCACCGCAAAAGGAAGACTACGTGAGGCAGACCGTTGCCGCGCTTAAGGAAATCAACCCGGACGTCGTGATTCCGATGCACTGCACCGGCGAAACGTTCATAGAGATCCTGCAAAGAGAGATGCCCGACAAGTTCATTCGCTCATACACCGGTAGCCGGTACACCTTTGGCGTTTGACGACCTGCCGCACATCGCCCGCGTAAGTGGACGCGAGAAGTAGCACAGCAAGGCTCGATTGGCCGTTGTCTCACGTGCGCCCCGGAGCGGACGCTCATGGATATTTTGGCTGCTTGCCACGCCCTGGGCTGGTTAGTGACTCGTTTGATTGCTGGCGATTGCGGAACCAGACGAATCGTGCGATGCCGGTGCGCCGCTCGATGCGCTGCGCGCAGCGGACTGCCTCGGCGCCTTCTGGACCGCAGGCTTTGCCTTGCGCGGCGCGCGCTCGGGCTGCGCGTTGGTTTCAGTGCGAAAGCGGTCGCGGTATTCAGCGGGATTGATCTGGAGTCGGCGTGCGAATACCCGGCGCAGTGCATCGGTGCCGTCGAATCCGCAGCGCTTCGCGATCTCGCGCAACGACAGGTCGGTAGCCTCGAGATAGCGTCGAGCGGCATCGATGCGCGCATCGTTCAGGAACGAAATCGGCGTCACGCCGCATTCCTTGATGAACGTCCGGGCGAGATTGCGCGAGCTCATATGCACGCGGGCTGCAAGCGACGCGACCGTGTGATCGACGTGCAGATTGTCGAGAATGTACTGCTGCAGCGCGCTCGTTTGTGAGCCCGGCGCAGCCTGCGATTCGAGCAGCGGGCTGAATTGCGACTGGCCGCCCGCGCGGCGCAGATAGACGATCAGGTACTTTGCGACGTCGAGCGCCATTGCCTTGCCGAAGTCTTCCTCGATCAATGCGAGCGACAAATCGATGCCCGCGGTCACGCCGGCCGTCGTGTAGATGCTGCCGTCGTTGACGTAGATGTGATCGGCCTCGATGCGTGCCTTCGGGAAGGTCGCCGAGAGCCTCGGTACGTCCATCCAGTGAGTCGTGACCACGCGGTTGTCCAGCAGGCCGGCGGGCCCGAGCGCAAACAGGCCGTTGCATATTGCGCAGACCCGCCTCGCACGCCGGTACTGCTGGCGCAGCCATTCGCTCAGCGCCGGGTCGTCGAACGCATCGAAGATGCCGAGGCCACCTGGCACGATGATCGTGTCGAACTCGGGGCATACGTCGAAGATCGTGCGATCCGGCATCACCGTCAGCCCACTCGATGATTGCACTGTGCCGCGTGTCGTACCCACGGTCAGCATTTCGTATTCACACTCGCCGCGGCTCAAGATCCTGACTTCGGCGAATGCATCGCGGGGGCCCGCGATGTCGAGAAGCTGAAAGCCCGGAAACACCACCATGCCGATCTTGATGCGCTTCATCGAGGTCATCCGC
>CAYPWK010000031.1:10400-23738 GCA_964414365.1 uncultured Burkholderia sp. | reverse complement strand
CGCGACGCATCAAGAAGGTCTATCACCGCGATTCGCATGTCATCTTTCCGCCGGTCAACGTCGAGGCGTTCACGGTCGGCGAGAATAAGGAAGACTTCTATCTCACCGCTTCACGGCTCGTGCCCTATAAGAAGGTCGAACTGGTTGTCGAGGCCTTCGCAAGCATGCCGAACAAGAAGCTTGTCGTAATCGGCGACGGGCCGCAAATGGACGCCGTGCGGGCAAAGGCATCGCCCAATGTCGAGATCATGGGCTACCAGCCGTTCTCCGTGCTGCACGACCATATGCGCCGGGCGAAGGCATTCGTCTTCGCGGCGGAAGAGGATTTCGGCATTGCGCCTGTCGAGGCTCAGGCCTGCGGCACACCTGTGATCGCCTACGGCAAGGGAGGCGCGCTCGAGACGGTGCGCGGCTTGTTGCACCCTCGCCCCACGGGGCTCTTTTTCGATGAGCAGAGCGTGGCATCCATCGTCGCCGCCGTCGGAATGTTCGAGCGCGAGGCCCATCGATTCTCGGCGCTCGATTGTCGCGCGAATGCCGAGCGCTTTTCCGTAGCGCATTTTCGGAGGCGCTTCCTCGCATACCTTGACAAGATCCGACCCGGCACGTCGGCGCGCGCCGATTTCGGTATGGCTCGGGCGACGCCTCAGGACGCGCCGCTTCCCGCGCGTCGCGGTGGCGGACCGGCTGCCGCGCGTCGCGGCGGCGGACCGGCTGCCGCGCCGGTCAAGGTGCTCGCGGTGGATCAGAGCGGCGTCCTCGGCGGGGCCGAGCTCTCGTTGCTCGAGCTCGCCCGCCATATGATGGATTGCATCGAAGTTGTGCTGTTCGACGATGGACCGTTTCGCCTGGCGCTCGAGCGGGCCGCCGTTGGCGTCGACGTGCTCGATGCCCCGCCGTTGCGTGGGATAGCGAAGGGCGGCGGCGTGCCGCGCATGGCGGCCTGGCGCGGCATCAAGCTGCTCGTGCGGGAGACGGCGCGGCGGGCGTGCTACTTCGATGTGATCTATGCCAACACGCAGCGCGCGATGGTGGTCAGCACGTTCGCAGGCGCGATCGCGCGGCGGCCCGTGGTCTGGCATTTGCGCGACATCGTGAGCGCCGATCATTTCGGCCGCTTGCAGCGGATGGCGATCAAGTGGTGCGGCAAGTTCGGGATCGATCACGTGATCGCGAACTCGGCGGCATCCGCGAAGGCCTTCGTCGATCTTACGGGCATGCCAAACGAGCGCGTCGACGTCGTGTTCAACGGCATATCCGAAACGCCGTTTCGCCGCTATGACGACGTACCGCAATCGGTGCTGCGCGAGCGCCTCGGGCTGCCGCTCGACGCGCTCATCGTCGGCTCGTTCAGCCGCCTCGCGCATTGGAAGGGGCAGCATGTGCTGCTCGATGCCGCGCTGAACGCCCCCGACCTCCATATCGCGCTCGTCGGCGCGGCGCTCTTCGGCGAGCACGACTACGAGGCTTCGCTGAAGGCATTCGCGCACGCGCATGGCTTGGCATCGCGGGTCCATTTCCTCGGCTTTCGCGAAGATATACCCGCTTGCATGCGCGCAGTCGATATCGTCGCCCACACGTCGATCGCGCCGGAGCCGTTCGGCCGCGTGATCGTCGAGGGCATGCTCGCGAAGCGGCCCGTCGTTGCGATGCGGGCGGGCGGGGTGACCGAGATCGTCGATGACGGGGTGACCGGCCTGCTTTGCGAGCCGGACAATGCCGCGGCGCTTGCCGAAGCGTTTGCGCGATTGCGCGACGATCCGCTCCTGCGTGCGCGCCTCGTTGAAAACGGCTACGAAGTCGCGCGGCGCCGCTTCGGCGATGAGGCTTACGCTGACAGTGTGCGGCGCATTCTAGGACAGGCGGCGTTGCGCAAAAAACGTTAGGCGACAACAAAGAGCCGCAAGCGCGACCGGCCGACGTGGCCGGGAGAGCTGCGGCCGCTAGATTGCCGCTGGCGAGCGCCGCCGCTTGATGCTGGCCGACCATCGGATGGCCGGCCGTTCCACGCACTGATAGAGCAGGAAGGCTGCGCCGATCGCGACGGGCATGAAAGCGATCGACGGCCAGATCGACACTTGTAACGCCGAGCGGAACAGCACAGCCTGCAGGCAAATGAAGATCGGCAGATGTATCGCATAAAGCGAATAGCTGAATGCGCCGAGGCGTGCGAACGACCGCATGACGATGCCGGACGAAGCGGGAGGGGCATCCGATCGGAGCGCTGTGCGCAGGAGGCAGGCGAACGCGATGGCCCAGAGCTGGAACGCGATGTACTGGCTGACACTGAACGCGGCGCATCCGAGCGCCGCGCTTGCCACCGCGGCAGCGCGCCAAACGAGGATGCTGCGCTTGCCTGGTCGGAAGTCCGGCTGTCGCGCGCGAATCTCCGCTAGCCAAGCACCGATCGTCCACGAAAACCAATAAGACGTGAAAAAGCAGATGAACTTTGGCTCCAGCACCCAACCCGACACGACGTTCAAGGCTGCGACGAAGGCGAGCACCGCTGGCATGCCGAAGCGTCGCCGGGCCGCGACGAGAAGCGGATAAACGGCGTAGAACTGGACCTCGATGGCGAGCGTCCAGAGCGCGCCATCGGAGCCGTAGGTATGGCCCAATACGCCTTGCACCGAGAAAAGATTGACGAGAAAAGCGCGTATGCCGATGTCGAGAATCTTGTGATTGACCGGGGGCAGGCTGAGACTGATCGAATCGAGCGCGAGCGTCAGCAGCAACGCCGCGATCAGCACGGGGTAGATGCGCGCAAAGCGGCGTGCCCAGAAGACGCCGGTATCGAGCCGGTAGGACGGGTCTGCCGCGAGGCGCGCAGCCGTGTTGCGATGGATACAGTAGCCGCTGATGACGAAGAAGATTGATACGCCGGCCGACCCGTAGGCGATGGGCAGCGTCAGATAACCCATCGCGATGCTCGGGTCGAGCGAAAATCCTGCCAGCTCGTGAAAGCGGTGCATACCGATCCACGCGACTTGCCTGCAATGGAAGTAGGCGACCAGCAGGGCGGCAATCCCGCGCATCGCGTCGATGAATGTCTCTTTGCCGGCTACGGTTGCCGGCGACGCGTCGGTGTGGCCTGCCGCCCGCGCCAACGGCGCGGTGCCGTCGACGGGGAATGCGGACGGTTCGTTCATGCACGGTCCTGTCGGTACGGTCGATCAATCGGCGCGGCGGCGTCGGGCAGATCACGATGCGGGTTCGTCATCCAAGTTACATCGTAGATTGAAAAAAATCGACCAAAACCGCGATTAGGCATATCGGCCTATCAAGATCGATAGCGTGCATCTTTTTTGCCTTCGCTAAAATATACTTTCACCCTCGCGACGCTTGATTATTGATGGGTTTTTTCATGTTAACGTGAACTACATGGACAGATCGTCAACGGGAGGCGTCTCATGGACTTGCATTGGGTTGCGGGGGGCGTCGTGCTGTTGATTCTTGTTGCCATTTCGGCATATAGGGAGGCCATCGAGAGCGATCGCGCAATGCGCTTCCGCGCGACGCGAGAAGAGCGCCACGACGCGCGCGCCGCCCAGCAGGAAATCGAGCGCGTTTAGCTTTTTCTTTCGAACTCCTTGATATCGGTTCACAGAACGACTTCCAGAGGGGGCTGATGATGTTGAAAGTCACCAAGGCTGTATTTCCGGTGGCTGGCTTGGGCACAAGGTTCTTGCCTGCTACAAAGGCGAGTCCAAAGGAGATGCTGCCAATCGTCGACAAGCCGCTCATTCAATATGCAGTGGAGGAGGCAATTGCCGCGGGAATCACGGAGCTTATTTTCGTGACAGGCCGCGGCAAACGCGCGATCGAGGATCATTTCGACACGTCCTACGAGATTGAGGCGGAGCTCGAAGCGCGCGGCAAGGAGAAGCTGCTCGACCTCGTACGCAACATCAAGCCGAGCCACGTCGACTGCTTCTACGTGCGTCAGCCGACTGCGCGTGGCCTGGGTCACGCGGTGCTTTGCGCCGAGAAGCTCGTGGCGGACGACCCATTCGCCGTGATCCTTGCTGACGACCTGCTTTATAGCGAGCGGCCGGTCATGAAGCAGATGATCGACGTGTTCAACCACTATCACAGCTCGATCGTCGGCGTGGAGGCCATCGCGCGCGAGGACACGCGCTCGTATGGCGTCGTCGAGGGCCGTGAATGGGAGGAGGACATCTTCAAGCTCTCGGGCATCGTCGAAAAGCCCGCGCCGGACGACGCACCGTCGAACCTCGGCGTGGTCGGACGCTACGTTCTCATGCCGAGCATCTTCGCGCATTTGCGAAAGCTCGAGCCCGGTGCGCTCGGCGAGCTTCAGCTGACGGATGCCTTGCATTCGCTGCTGGCCGAAGAGCAGGTGCTCGCTTATCGCTACTACGGCACGCGCTTCGATTGCGGAAGCAAGCTCGGCTATCTCAAGGCGACCGTCGAATTCGCGCTGCGGCACCCGGAAATCGGCGACGACTTCGACACTTATCTGCGCGACTACGTTTCGCATCTGACAGTCTGATCGGTGAGCGAGGGGCGCGTGTGACAGGCACGCGTCCTAGGCACGCTGCCTCTCATGTGCTGAGCTTACAGCCCGGCGCTCCCCTTCCGCTGTGCACATTGTGCTGTGCGGCTCGGCCTTGCCACGATTTCCGAGCCCGCAACATCTTCATCCTGGCGACACGATTCACTCCTATGCTGACCGCCATCCGGCCGTTGGCAGACACGCCTTTATCCATGCGCGGCATGCGAGCTCGATCACCGAGGACGCGTGTCGACGAATGTTTCTCGTAGTCCTGTTTTTCTCGTTTGTTGTCTGGCAGTACTCGCCGATGTGCTTCGTTCACGCGAAGCCGTCTCGTCCCACTCTTGCCCAAAACGAACCGAATATGACTTCGACAAGCCGCCGTGATTTCCTGCGCGCAGCCGCCCAAGCGGCGGGCGCCGCCACCGCGATGGGCATCATGCCCGCCGGCATTCGGAACGCGCTCGCGATTCCGGCTAACGATGCGACGCGCAGCATCGAAGATATCGAGCACATCGTCATCCTGATGCAGGAGAACCGCTCGTTCGACCATTACTTCGGCACGCTGCGCAGCGTGCGCGGCTACGGCGATCGCCGCGCGATCACGCTGCCGAACGGTAATCCCGTCTGGTATCAGCCGCTCGCGGCCGGGGCCGGTTACGTGCTGCCGTTTCACCCGAGCGCACCCGACCTCGGATTGCAGTTCCTGCAGGACTTGCCCCATGACTGGACGACGACGCATACGGCGTGGAACGGTGGCCGCTACGATCAGTGGGTGCCCGCGAAAGGCACGACGACGATGGCCTACCTCACGCGGCAAGACATCCCGTTCCACTACCAGCTCGCCGATGCTTTCACGATTTGCGACGCTTACCATTGCTCGGGGATGACGCCGACGGATCCTAACCGCTACTACATGTGGACCGGCTGGGTCGGCAACGACGGCAACGGGGGCGGGCCCGTCATCGACAACGCGGAAGCGGGCTATGGTTGGTCGACGTATCCCGAAGTGCTGCAGGCGGCCGGCATTTCCTGGAAGGTGTATCAGGACATCGGCACGGGCCTCGACGCTAACGGTTCCTGGGGCTGGACGCAGGATGCCTATATCGGCAACTACGGCGACAACTCGCTGCTGTACTTCACCAGTACCGCAACGCGCAGCCGGGCAATCCGCTCTACGACAACGCGCGCACGGGCACGAACGTGGCAGTGCGCGGCGGTTACTTCGATATCCTGAGGGCCGACGTGCAAAACGGCACACTGCCGCAGGTCTCGTGGATCGTGGCACCCGAGGCCTACTCCGAGCATCCGAACTGGCCGGCGAACTTCGGCGCATGGTATGTGGATCAGGTGCTGCAGGTGCTCACGTCGAACCCGGCCGTATGGAGCAAGACGGCGCTTCTCATCACCTATGACGAGAACGACGGCTTCTTCGATCACTTGGCGCCGCCGTTCGCGGCATGGTCGAGCGCATCGGGGCGTTCGACTGTCGACACGGCGAACGAATACTTCGCGGGCAACGGCACCTATCCGGCTGGCCCCTACGGGCTCGGCCCGCGCGTGCCGATGATCGTCGTTTCGCCGTGGTCGAGGGGCGGGTGGGTTTGCTCGGAGACGTTCGACCATACGTCCATCATCCGATTCATCGAAAAGCGCTTCGGCCGTCACGGCAATCTCGGCGAGACCAACATTACGCCGTGGCGCCGCGCGGTCTGCGGCGATCTGACGCGCGCGTTCGATTTTTCGAACCCGAACGCCGCGTTTCCGGCGCTGCCGGGCACGACGAGCTACGTGCCACCGGACCACCAGCGGCACCCGGACTATGTGCCTGTGCCGCCGCTCGCTCAGTCAAAGCCGAAGCAAGAACCGGGTGTGCGTCCCGCGCGCGCATTGCCCTATGAACTGTCCGTGCGTGCCAATGCGCGGGCCGAAAGTGGCACGCTGCATCTCGAGTTCGTGAACACCGGCGAGGCGGGCGCCGCGTTTTTGGCCTATCGGCCCGCGACGGCCGACGCGCCGCGTTCATATACGGTTGAAGCGAAGAAGCGGCTCACCGACGATCTGCCGCTCAACGCGGACCGCAGCTATCGATTTGTCGTGCATGGACCGAACGGATTCGTGCGTGGCTTCGCGGGCAAAGCGACGGCGCTGAACTGGCTAAGCGGAGGCACAGCCGTGCCTCAAGTGACGGAGTCTTACGTCGCCGGCGGCAACATCGCGTTGCGCCTCGAAAACGCCGGCACGTCGGCGTGCACGTTCGGGGTGGCGAACGCTTACGACGGGAGCACTGTGACGCGCAAGGTCGCGGGAGGACAGAGCGTGGACCTGTACGTCGATTTGCGCGCGTTCCATGGTTGGTACGACCTCACGGTGACCGTCGATACCGATGCCTCGTTCTCGAGAACGCTGGCCGGCCACGTCGAAACCGGCAAGAGCAGCATGAGCGATCCCGCGTTGGGCGCATCGTAATCGTCGGGTAGTGCGTCGTCGAAGCTGAGGGCTCGCCCTATGAGGGCGAACCCTGTACGTTCCTCGGTTTTCGCTTGCGACGCACCCGTCCCTGCCTGTTCGACGGATTATCAACGGGCGCTGACAGTCTGCCGAATGCAACAATTTTCGGCCGGCGAGGCCGCTTGCGCGCATAAAAAGATGCATTAAGCTGCGCCGCGCTTGTAGAATCCGGCGTTGAAGCAATGCGCGACCCGTCGCGCGCGCTTCCAGCGTTCAACGACCAATACAGGTAGGAGAAACATGTCGACTTCCGCAAAGAAGGTTGCGAAAAAGGCTGCGGCCGCACCGGCCAAGAAAACAGCTGTCAAGAAAGTGCCTGCAAACAAGGCTTCGGCTAAGAAGGTCGCCGTGAAGGCGTCCGGCGCACCCGCGCCGATCAAGGACACCTTCACGAAGGCCTCGCTGGCTGCTCACCTTGCAGAGCGCGCCGCTGTCGAGCCGAAATCGGTCAAGGCCGTGCTCGCCGCGCTCGAAGACACGATCCTCGGCTCGGTGCACAAGAAGGGCGCCGGCGAGTTCACGCTCTCGGGTCTGCTGAAGATCGTCGTGCAGGCCGTTCCGGCGAAGAAGAAGCGCTTCGGCAAGGATCCGTTCACGGGCGAAGAGCGCTGGTTCCCGGCGAAGCCGGCGTCGGTGCGCATCAAGGCTCGTGCGCTCAAGAAGCTGAAGGACGCGGCCGCGGGCTGACGTCGTTTGGCCAGATGGCGAGCGTTTGAACGCTTCGTTGCAAAAAACCCCGCGTGGTGAGGCGACTTTCGGGCGCCAAAACCTCGCGGGGTTTTTCTTATTGCGGACTGTACCCGTCGTTTAGCGTCTTCAGGAACGCAATCAGATCGGCGATGTCGGCTTGCGACATGGCGGGCTCGTCGCCGAGCTTTCGATCGAACGGCGCGTCCTGCTTGTCGATGTTCGCGCGATACTTGGCGGGCAGGTCGTCGTATTGCTCGACGTGGCCATGCGCGTCGCGCGGATAGATCTTCGCGGGATCGACGTCGCGCAGGTTGTAGAAATCCATGACCTGCTCGAGCGTGCGATAAACCCCGTTATGAAAGAAGGCCTTGCGCGTAGCGGTGTTGCGCAGCGTGGGCGTGAGAAACATGCCGCAGTACTGCGTTTGCGTGGCGAGATCGCTGCGATAGGGGCCGCAGACACCCATATCGTAGTAGTGCGGATCGCGATTGGCCGCGAGCCGCCGATTGCGCGGCACACCGATCGCTTCATATTGATAGTCGGTAAACATCGGCGGTTGACCGTCCTTGCTCGGCTGCGAGAGGTGGCATCCCGCGCAGTTCGCCTTTTTCGGGTCGTTGAAAATCCGCAAGCCGTGTAGCTCCGCCTGCGTCAAGCGCGCTTTGCCTTCGAGCCAGTAGTCGTATTTGCTCGTGTACGGATGGAACGACGGCTCTTCGACTTGATAGCGGGCCACGGCGAAGAGCGCTTCCGATAGCAGCAGGCGGCGATTCTGGAAGACGCCCGGCCCGAACAGCTGCTCGAACTGTGCTCGATAGGGGCTGCGTTCGATTTTGGCGGCGGCTTCGTCGATGCTCCGATTGGCCATCTCGGCATGATCGAGCAGCGGGCCATAGGCTTGCGATTGCAGCGTGTCCGCGCGTCCGTCCCAAAAGAGGCCGCCTTGCGGCACCAGCGCCGGTGCGGCAGGCGCGACGCCGGCTGTCTTTTGCGCGCGCGCGGCGCCTGAAGCCTGCGCGGCCGCCTGCGTGAGATCGACTGGCGCGTCGGCATCGGCCAAGTCCGGGCCGATGCTGAAATTCGGCTGACGGTACAGATACATCAGCGACGGCGGCGTTCGCGCGCCCTGCAATGTCAACGAACGGCCGCCGAGCTGGACCGATAGTGCGTTCGGCGGGCCGTACGCATGCGCCGGGCTATGGCATGACGCGCACGACATTTTGCCCGACGCCGAGAGCGAGGGGTCATAGAAGATCAGCTTGCCAAGCTGCGCCATTGCGCTCAGCGGCGCCGACGCCGGGCGTTGCAGTTGGACCGGATGAGGATTCCAACCGTCATGGCCGAGGCCATCGTCGCTGCCTGATGTCGCTGGGCCGCTCGTCGCTGCATTTTGCAGTTGCGCTTGTTGGTTTTGCGCTTGCGCGTGCGCATGCATCCATGCGCCGGCGCCGGCGCCGATGACGAGTGCAGCGAGCCAGAACGCGGCCGAGGTGCGCGCGTGGGCGAGCGCTGCGCGCGCCCGCAGTATGGGCGTTTGCTTGGCAGTCCGATTGAGGTCGGGCGAGTGCATCGTTATGAAAAGTGGCGTTGCGATCGATCCACCGGTTTAGACGAGCAACAGGTGCGACGGATCGATAAAACGGCCACAGCCCGACGAAAGCCGGGCTGTGGTGCGCATGACGTCTATGACGACGACGTCATGGGTGCCGAAGCACGACGCTTCAGATCCCAGTGCTCGAGTCGACAGGCGCGCCCGTGTTCGGGTCGAGATACAGCTTCGCTTCTTCGCCGTGCGCTTCGTCGCGACGGTTGAAGTCGAACATGCCCATGATGCTGCCCGCCTTCGCGTCGAACGAGCCGCCACCGATGCGCTCGCCGTCGAGCCAGTTGTCTTCGATGAAGCGCACGACGGACGCTTGGTCGATGAGCGTGTGATCGATATGGTTGTGCTTCGCCCACGGCGAAATGACGAGGAACGGGATGCGCGTGCCCGGACCGCAACGGCCGTTGACGGGCTTGCCGTTCACGCCGTTGGGCGCCGTGCCCGCACCACAGATGCCGGGGCCGTTCAGCTGATCGGCGACGGAATCGAACGAAGCGCTCGTCGGCAACGCGTAGGCGTGGTCGTACCAGCCGTCGGAATCGTCCCAGGTCACGATGACGGCCGTATCACTCCACTCCTTTTGCTGCTGCAGGAAGTTCAGGACCTTGACGACGAAGGCCTGCTCGTCGAGCGGGTCGGAGTAGCCCGCGTGGCCATCCTGATAAGCGGGCGCCTTCAGGAAGCTGACCGACGGAAAATTGCCGGCGCGCACGGTGGCGAAGAAGTCGTCGATGTCGTACTGGTGGTTGGCCGGATCGATCGTCTTGCTATGGGGCTCGTACGTATGGCCGATGGCCTCGACCGAGTTCGGACGCAAGTGCTGCGGGTTCGACGTCGACGCGTAGTACTGGAACCAGTTGTGGTGCGGAATGTAGTCGGTCGTCGCCGAGCCGACCACCGTCGAGAACGTGCTGCGCTTGCAGCCCGTCGTGCCGTTGGCGTTCGTGCTCTGCAGGTTGAAGCCGCCCATGAACCCGCCCCACGAGATGTTGCGCGCGTTCAGCAGATCGCCGATGTTCTTGCCCGTCATCAACGCCGTATCGGTCTTGCTCGAGCAGAGATCGTAGGCGGGATCAACGTCGTTGATCATCGTAAAGCCGCCCTGGCCGTCGTTGACATAGTACGAGCCCGGCACCGACGGCTGCTTCGTCGTCATGACGACCTTCATGCCGTTCGTCTGGCCTGAGATGACTTCGAGCGCACCCGGCGTCGAAGGGCCATAGGTCGACGTGTAGGCGTTGTCGCTCATCGCGAAGCGCTGCGCGTAGTTCCACAGCGCGGTCACGGTGTTGCCGTCGTAGTAGCCCATGACCTGACCCGTCGTCCCGAACGCGCCGGCGCCGCCGCTCGTGCCGCGGCCCGTGTATTTCGGGAAGAGGTCGGCCGCGCCGTTGTCGTTCGCCTGCTCTTCTGCGGTGTAAGCGTGATTCTGATCGGCCGTGGCTGCTTGCGAGCGGTCGAGGCGGAAGGGGTTCGTCGCCCCCGCTCCGTTCGCCGGGTTCGTCGCGTTCGGGTTGTTCGTCAGCAATGCGCCCGAGAGGCCATTGCCGGTGGGCGTGCCGGCGGCTGCCGTGAAGGCCGGCTCACCGGGCGGGTTCGTCGCGTGCGGATACGTCGCGAAGTAATGGTCGTACGAGACGTTCTCGCCGAAGATGACGACGACGTGCTTGATCGGGGTTGCCGTATGGACGGCTTGCGCGTGCGAAACCGAATTGCCGTTGCCGTGGTCTTCGTTTGCGCTCCAAGCGATCGTGGACGCAAGCGCGATGGCCGTGAGCGAAACAAGTGCAATCTGACGCCGAAGCATGGAGGGGGCTCCTGGTTATGATCCCCGCGAGCCCGCAAGAGGCACATCGGCCCCGCATGAGCGGATTTCGATCTGGCGAAAGAGGGCTACGCGGTAGGTGGTGTGAAGAAGCGGAAGTATTCCACCACGCGTAGATGAAGACTAAGGGACGGAAAGCTTTCTGTTTCTTTACGGCTGCGCGCCGCGGATCGTTTTCATGGCAGCAAAAAGAAAACCAGCCGAAGGACTGGCCTTCGGCTGGTTCGGGTACTGCTTTCGATGCTTTGTTTCTGACCGCTTAGCGCATCGCCGTCGTCAGAACTTGTGGCGCAGGCCCAGGCTGACGAGCGTTTGGCTGCTCGTGCCGTTGTAGCCGTAGGAACCGATCGATGCAACGGCCGACGACGTAGTGCCGTCGACATTGCGCTGTGTACCGCTCGCCTTTTGGTAGGCGCCAACCAGATACACGTCGGTGCGCTTCGACAGGTTGTAGTCGGCACCCGCCGAAACCTGGTTGTAGTGGTCCTTCGTATCGCCGCTTCCAGCGGTGTAGGTATAGCCGAGGCCGAGCAACAGCGCAGGCGTCAACTGATACGTCACGAAGGCATTACCCGTGTTGTACTTCTCGGTCGCAAAGAGCGAGTAGCCGTCGGCCTTGTACTGCGCATTGCTATAGCTTGCGCCGAACGTGAACTGGCCAAGCGTGTACTGAGCAGCAACGCGGGCAATGTTGATCGACTTGGCCGTCTGATAAGCAGCGTTGACCGTGCTGGCACCCGCATTGACCGTATCGAAGGGGCCATCCGACGTACCGCCCCAGGCCGTACGTTTTCCAGCGGTCAGCGTATTCGTGTTGTCGACGACCAAATAGCTCGCCGCCACGCCGATCGGACCGTTGTTGTAGGCCGCGCCGACCGACCACGTCTGGCCCGCGCCCGTTTGGCCTGCTACGCCGCCGAACGCATACATCGCTTCGACCTGGAAGCCTGCATAAGTCGGCGACAGGTACTTGATCGAATTGTTGATGCGGAAGCTGTTGTCGTAGTTGTCGACATCACCCGGCGTGGAGAAGATGCTGCCGAAGTAGTTATCGGCCGTGATGCCTTGCACGAGGTCAACGCTCGGATCGTATTGACGGCCAAGCGTTACCGTACCGAACTGGTTGCTCTGCAGACCGACGAAAGCCTGGCGGCCGAACTCACGGTTGCCTTGTTGCAGCCGGCCATTGCCCGGGTCAAAACCATTTTCCAATTGGAAGATCGCAGCAAGGCCATTACCCAGATCCTCGGTGCCCTTCAAGCCCCAGCGCGTGCCCGACAGGTCACCGGCGTTGCTGTTGCTGATCGACCATTGGTTCTTTGCGCCATCGGCATGGTTCACATACGTAATCGACGTATCGATGATGCCGTAAAGCGTCACGCTGCTTTGCGCGTGCGCCGCTCCGGCAGCACCGATAAGCGCGAGCGAGAGGGTCGACAAAGCGATTTTTTTCATCATTTCTCCACGCGAATGAGTTATAAGTCTGTTGCGGAGCGCAGAATAGCTCAACGTCGGCGGGACGACGAACGGAAAAAAAGAAAGTGTCTCCAAAACGTAACAACGCGCTCCACGGCGCTGGACAAGCGTTCCACGGTTATCTCTATTCGAGGCCGCGCACCCGTCCCTCTTTATTTCAGATTTGGAAATAGCTAATTGGCGGCCCTGAAATAATGCATTTCGTGCATCTGTTTTGGGCACAATGTTCAGTGACGGTGCGTGCAGGCAGTCGATGAGTAAAGAGCTGGCAGTTCAGTGCGCCGAACGGGGCCTGCCATGCGCGCGTTCAGCGCTTGCCGCGGCGGCGCTGCGCGGCCGCCCGCGGGCCGCCGCGAATTCGGCACCGAAGAGCAGGACAGCGGCCGAAAAGTAAAGCCACATCAGCAACACGGCCAGAGAGCCGGCCGCCCCGAATGCGTTGGCCATGCCGGCGTGCGCGAGGTAAAGCGCGAACAGCTTCTTCCCGCCGGAGAACAGCACGGCGGCCACGATTCCTCCGACGATCGCATCGCGCCAGGCGACATGCGCGTCGGGCAGGAACTTGATCAGCGCGGCAAACGAGAATGCGAGCACGGCGAGTCCGAATGCGAATTGCAGCGCGTCGCCGACGATTGCATAGGGAGAATCGCCCCAAAGCCAGACGCCGACGAATGTAATGAAGGCATCGAGCACGAGTGAGACGATCGCGAGAAATGC
>CAYPWK010000031.1:0-10300 GCA_964414365.1 uncultured Burkholderia sp. | reverse complement strand
CCGAAACGCACGACCGCATCCACGAGGTACGCGCCTTCGCGGCGCGCCGTACGAAAGAAGGTCCCCAACGCCATGGCAGACATCGATCGCTCCCGACGGCAATGCTCTTTACGTCGACCTACTGCGCGCAGATCGCGTGCCCGTTCCCGCCCTGCCGCCCAATACGCCGGTGACGTGCGTCGAGCTGTATCTAGGACGGGTTGGCTTTCGTTGCGTCGCGCACGAAGGAAACAAAGCGCGCCGTCACGGCATCTTCGCGTGCCGATGGCCAGGCGAGGCCAACGCGCCACTTCGCGGGTCTGCCGTGAAGGGGCAGGATCGTCGCGTCGCGCAGCAAATGCTGCGCGCGAGAAGGCACGAATGCAATGCCGACTCCCGCAGCAACCGATGTCAGCACCGACTGAATATCCTCTGCTTGCTGTGTGACGTTCGGAACGAACCGGTGCTCGCCGCACCATCGATCGATCTGCGAGGCGAGCCCGGGCCCGCGCGAGCGCGACAGTGCGATGAATCCGATTTCGTTGAGCGCGCCGAGATCCGACGGCAGCCGCTTATAGCGGAGCTGCGGAGGCAAGGCCAAGGCCAGCGATTCGTCCATGACCCTGAACGATGAGAGACCGTCTCCGACCGGCAGGCGCAGGAAGCCCGCGTCGAGCTTGCGCGAAAGGAGTCGGCGCGTCTGCTCGGCCGACGAGAGATCGCTCAGCGTAATGGCGACGCCGGGATGCTGACGGCGAAAATCGGCGATGAGCTTCGGCACGAGCGTCAGGACGGAAATGCAAATGCCGACGCGCAGATGCCCGCGCCGGCCACTGCTGGCCTCGCGCGCGCGCAAGAGGAGTTCTTCCGCATCCCGAACGAGCGTCTGCGCATCGGGCAGGAATTCCTCTCCGAACGGCGTCAGTTCCGCACCGTGCCGCCCTCGCTCGAAGACCTTGCCCCCGAGGCTCGCCTCGAGCGCGCCGATCTGCTTGCTGAGCGCCGGCTGGCTCATATGGAGCGCATCGGCCGCACGGCTGAAATGGCGCAACTCGGCCACGGTGAGGAACGTCTTCAGCAGTCTGATTTCCATTCTGTACGGTGATCAAAACGGTAGAAACATTCATTTTACTTATCGATCACCGGAACGTTCAATGGACTGTATTCACTCTACCGGACGCTCCGACATGTCTTCTCGAACGGTTCTTATTGCGTCAGGGGCCGGCGCAGCCGATCCCACCGTCGAATGCGGCGATAGTGAAGCGCCTGAGGGGAATCGTCCCGAATCGCGCCGCGGCAGGCCGCGCCGGCGGCACTACGTCACGCCGGCGTTGGACACGGGTTCTGATACTTGTTCGGCAATGGGTTCCGTTGCAGTCAGCTTTGCTATCGTCAGCCGCAGTCGTTGGCCGCGGTGACGACGGTGCTGCCCGCACATGAACGTGCGTCAGGCAGGATTACAGCGTCCCGTCGAGTCGCGAACCCTGAGCTCCGCCGGCACCTCGTGGCCCCCGACGTGCGCACTGCCGGCGAGCCGGTCGAGCAACGCACCGGCTGCGATTTTGCCTATTGCATTCGTATCCACCCACATCGTCGTCAGCGATGGGCGAAGCTCGCGGGCGAGGGCGATATCGTCGAAGCCCGTTATCGATAGCTGCCGAGGGACGGCGATGCCGAGCACCTGCGCTTCCAGCAGCGCCCCGACAGCCAGGTTGTCGTTGCCGCAGATGACGGCCGTCGGCCGAGTGGCCGGCGCGCTGCATATTGCCCGCAGGCTCTCGCGGCCGAATTCGATGGTGGCCGGCCCCTCGCGCAGGTTCGTGGGCCGAACGGCAAGCCCTTGCGCTGCAAGAGTCTCGCGAATGCCGCGAAGTCGTGCTTGCACGCGGTCGTTCTCGGCCGACGGCTGCATGATGACGCCAAAATTGCGATGGCCCAGCGCGAGCAGATGTTCCGTCAACGCGGCAAACGCCGCGCGATTGTCGAAGCCGATGCAGCAGTGCGGACTGCCCTCGCGATACGCATAGGTGACGACATAGGGCACGCCGCGATTGGTCAGAAGTTCGAACAATTCGGGCGGGTGCGCTTCGCCCACCAACGACACGGCTTCGACGCCGCGCGCCAGCATGGCGCCGACTTGCGTGAGCGCTTGCGCGGAATCGTAGTTCGAGCAGCCGAGAAAGAGTGTGATGCCGTGCTCGGCCATGACGGTCTGCATGCCGGCGACCTGCGACGCGAAGACGTGATTGTCGAGCGTCGGGATGATCGCGCCGACGATGTGCGTGCGAGTCGACGCCAGCGCGCGGCCCGCCGCATTGGGAATCCAGTTCAGTGCCCGCGCGGCGTCCCGCACGCGCTGCTGGACTTCGGCCGTGACCTTTCCCGGGTCGTTGTAGACGCGCGAGACAGTCGCCGTCGATACCCCGGCGAGCTTGGCCACATCACCCAGCACCGCGCGCCCCGAGCCGCGGCGTTCGCGCGTTGCGACCGCGTCTGAGGAGTCATGCGGCATCGTGGTTTACCCCCGGATCGAGCAGTGAGCCTTGCATAATGATCGACGCTTGTGAGAATGTAAGCGCTGACAGTGCGCCGATGATGGTCATTATGCCAGCAACCGCGCGCACCGTATTCCCCGAAACACTTGCAGCTTGCCCGAAACGCGTCGTTTGTGCTTGCTGATGTAAGCGATTACATCCGCCCCCCGCCGATGCGATCGTAGGGCCGCTTGACCACTACTACATGGAGACACCGTCGATGAGCGAGACTTCGTCAGAGCTGAGCGCTTCGCCGCGCATCCGCCGCGCGCAGCGCGTGGCGCTTGCGCTGCTCGTGTTGAGCGGCGCCGTCAACTATCTCGATCGCGGCACCCTTGCCGTCGCGAACGCTTCGATTCGGGCCGATCTCGGCTTGTCGTTGGGTCAGATGGGCGTCTTGCTGTCGGCGTTTTCGTGGAGCTATGCGCTCTGCCAGCTGCCGATGGGCGGGCTTGCGGACCGCATTGGCCCTCGTAGGCTGCTCGGGGCCGGCCTGATAGTCTGGTCGCTCGCCCAGGCCGCCGGCGGCCTCGTGGCAACGTTCAGCTGGTTCATCATCGCGCGGATCGTACTGGGCATCGGCGAAGCGCCGCAGTTTCCGTCGGCGGCCCGCGTCGTCAGCAATTGGTTTCCGCTGCGCGATCGCGGAACGCCGACCGGCATCTTCAACTCGGCGTCGCCGCTCGGCACCGCGTTGGCACCGTTGCTACTGTCGATCCTCGTCGTGTCGCTCAGTTGGCGCTGGGCGTTTATCGTGACGGGCGCGGCCGGCATCGTCGTTGCACTGATCTGGTTCGCGCTGTATCGCGACCCCGTGCGCTCGCAACTTTCCGTCGACGAGTGCCGCTATTTAGACGCGGGTGCCGAGCAAAGCGTGGCCGCCCCCAAGGTGACTTTTGCCGAATGGCGCGAGCTTTTCTCGCATGTCACGACCTGGGGCATGCTGCTTGGCTTTTTCGGTTCCGTTTATTTGAACTGGGTGTATCTGACCTGGCTGCCTGCCTACTTGACGTCGGAGCGTCACATGAGTCTCCTGCGCACGGGGTTCGCCGCGTCGGCTCCGTTCTTCTGCGGGTTCATCGGCGCGCTGTCCGCCGGCTGGTTCTCGGATTTGATCACGCGCGGCAGCAAAAACGCGGTCGCGAGTCGACGCAACGCGGCCGTTATCGCCATGCTGGGCATGGTCGCGTTCACGATCCCCGCGGCGCTTGCGGAAAGCAATACCGTCGCAATCGCCTGCATTTCGGTGGTTATCTTCCTCGCCAATGCCGCGTCTGCCTCCTCGTGGGCGCTTGCAACTGCAGCTGCCCCGCCTAATCGCGTTGCGTCGCTGGGTTCGATCCAGAACTTCGGCGGCTTTATCGGCGGTGCGCTCGCGCCGATCGTCACCGGCTTTATCGCTCAACGATGGTCGTTCGTTCCGGCGCTTCTCACGGCTGCCGCGATTGCTTTCATCGGTGCGATGGCTTATTTGCTGCTCGTCAGGAAGCCGATTCCCGAGCGATCGGTGCACGCCGGGGCCGTTGTGCCGGCTGGCGAAGCGCCCGCAGCCTGATTTCGAAAGTCAAAAGGAGAATCTGATGGTCCATGCAGTGCAGTCCGGCAAACCCATCGAAGGCATCGTGCCGGTCATGCTGACGCCGTTCGACGATAGCGGCGCCATCGATTACGAGGGACTGGAGCGCCTGATCGAATGGTATTTGCAGCACGGCACGGATGCACTATTTGCTGTCGCGCAATCGAGCGAGATGCAGTTCTTGAGTCTCAGCGAACGCTTTCGGTTGGCGCGCTTCGTCGTCGAGCGGGTAGCGGGGCGCGTGCCGGTTGTCGTGTCGGGCCACATCAGTCACGCGCTCGACGCGCAGATCGAGGAATTGACGGTGGCAGTCGAGTCTGGGGCGCAAGCGATCGTGCTGGTCACGAACCGCCTCGATCCGCATCGGCAAGGAAGCGCTGCCTTTCTCGCGAATTTAAAGCGGTTGCTGTCGCGCCTGCCTTCCGATGTTCCGCTCGGCCTTTACGAATGTCCCGCGCCTTATCGTCGGCTTTTGACCGACGCCGAGCTGAAAGCCTGTATCGATACGGGCCGCTTCGTGATGCTCAAGGACGTGAGCTGCGACCTCGAAACGGTCAAGCGGCGCGTTGAACTTGCGCGCGGCTCGCCGCTCAAGGTCCTGAACGCGAATGCGGCGATCGCGTGGGATGCGATGAAGGCGGGTTCCGCGGGATTCAACGGGGTATTCACGAACTTTCACCCCGATCTCTACCAGTGGCTTCGCACGCATAGCGCGGCGGCGCCCGAACTGGCGGAGGAGCTATCGACGTTTCTCGTCGTCGCCGCCGTCTCGGAAGCGCTTGGCTATCCGGCGCTCGCCAAGATGTATCACCAGCGCATCGGCACGTTCAAGTCGATTCGCTGCCGCGCTATCGACTATGACGTCCGCGAACGGTTTTGGGCGCTCGACGCGGTGCTCGACAAAATCGTCGCCGGGACGGAACAGTTTCGCGCACGTATCGCGGCGCTGTAGCGGCCGCCGCTGCCGTCGCGCCCGACTAAGGTATTGCCGCACGAACGCGATCAGTTCGATGCAGGAGGCGCGGCGGACCGTCGTGAAACCGATCAGCCGCCCGAGCAGCGCAGGGCTCGATCGCTCACTCGTCGCCCGGCACTCCGTAGCTTGGTGCGGCGGTCGGGTTCAGCGCGCGCACGATGTAGTCCTGCATTTGCGGCCGATAGGCCTGCCATAGCGCGTCGAGCCGTGCGATCGGATCGTCATCGGCCCAGTCGATGCGCAGATCGACGGCCGGCCAGATCTGTTCTTCAACGATTTTCAGCGCAGCCGAATGCACCGGTCCGGCTTCGCCGCCGGCTGCGACCGCGGCGTGCATGGCCGCCATCAGGCGATCGGCGAGCGCGCCTTGCGCTTGCTCGAACGCTTTCACCATCGCGTCGATCACCTGCTTGTCGGCAAGCAGGTTGCCGGCCGCGACACACTGATCGCCTGTCACCGCGTGATGCACACCGAGCGCTTCCTTGCCGGTGAACATTGCGGTTCGGCCCTGACTGTCGATCACCGTCACCTGCCGGTACTCGGTCCATTCGGTCTCGCTCAAGGCCCGCTCGAGCGCCGCGTCGGGCGCGGCCTGATCGCGTTCGAGCAAGTCGAGAATCCGCGGGCCGAGCGCGGGCAGCGTGACGTTCTGGGTCGCCACCGCGCCGACGCCCGCGCGCGCCCACGGACACCTCGCCCCCACCGCGATACTGGAAGAACTGATGGCAACGCCAAGTTGGCCGGTCTTTCGGCAACGTCCGACGATCGAGAAGGTCATGGTCGGCTCCTCAGACTGAAGCGGGCTTCCAGTTGTCCGGAATCACGGCGATCACGTCGATTTCCATCAGCCACTGCGGCTGGCCGAGCGCGCTGACGACGAGCCCTGTCGAAATCGGATACACCCCCTTCAGCCACTTGCCGATTTCCTGATACACCGGTTCGCGATAGCGCGGGTCGATGAGGTAAGTCGTCGTCTTGACGATGTGCGACAGATCGCTGCCGGCCTCTTCGAGCAATTGCTTGACGTTCTTCATCGCCTGCTCGGCTTGCGCACGCGGATCGCCGAGGCCGACCAGGTTGCCGTCGAAATCCGTGCCGACCTGGCCGCGCACGTAGACCGTCTTGCCTGCGCGGACAGCCTGGCAAAGATCGTTGTCTAGCGACTGATTCGGGTAAGTATCCTTCGTATTGAACATGCGGATGCGGGTATGCGTCGGCATCGATTCGCTCCTATTTCGTTGACTCTTGTAAGTGCAATTCGCCGCGCTCCCGCGGGTTGCCGTTCGAATCGGCAGTGGGCACGCGGCGCGCGTCGTGCTGACGCTCCGATGCGTCGCGATACTCGAGGTATCTGCGCTGAGTGACGATGTGGTCGGCAATGCGCTTGGCGTCGTGCCAGACGCCCCAGATAAACGACGACCCGCGATGCGACAACCACGGCAGACCGAGGAAATACAAGCCCGGCTCCTTGGATACGCCGCGCTGATGCTGCGGTTTGCCGTTTTCGTCGAAGACGTTCACATGCAGCCAGCCGAAATCGACCGAGTAGCCGGTCGCCCAGATGATCGTGTTCACCCCCGCCTTTGCCAGATCGAGTTCGGAGAGCGGATGCGTCACGCATTCCGGATCCGGCGGAATGTGGCGCGCGTCGGGGTCTTCAGGCAGATCGATGCCGTAGCGCGCGACATAGGCGTCGGCGGCGTCGAGCAGCGACATCAGGTTGTCATCGCCACGCTTCAGATTGGCGGCGAGATCCTGTTCGAAAGTCGCGACGCCATTGTCGAACGATTTCGTCGTACCGACGAGCGTCATGCCCTGATGCGCCAGCTCGCGGAAATCGATGGTCCGGCCGCCGTATGCGCCGCTGACGGCGATGGTCACGTGCTCGCGCCCGGGCCCGGCAACTTCCTTGTCCCATTCACCGAGCACACCGAGCCACCAGACGAAATCGCGATGGCGATAAGCACGCGGCGGACGGTCGTGCGCGCCGACTGACAGGTAGACTCGGCGGCCCGCGCGCAATAGTTCGTCCGCGATCTGCACACCCGACGAACCCGCCCCCACCACGAGCACGGCACCTTCAGGCAATTGGGCGGGATTGCGATAGTCGGCCGAATGAAGCTGCCTGATATGTGCGTCCCGCGGCGCAATCGGCGGAACGACAGGACGCTGGAACGGCCCTGTGGCCACCACCACGCGATTGGCTTCAATGGTGCCGTCCGACGTCACGATCGTGAAGCCCGGCCGGCCCGTCTGGCGGACGACGCTCGTCACTTCGACACCGGTGCGGATCGGCGCGTTGAACTTGCGTGCATAGGCTTCGAAGTAGTTGGCGACTTCGTCCTTCGTCGCGAACGCGTCGGGATCGAGCCCTTCGAATTCCATGCCGGGGAAGCGATCATGCCAGGCGGGGCCGTTGGCGACGAGCGAATCCCAGCGGCATGTGCGCCAGCGCTCCGCGATACGGTCCCGCTCCAGCACAAGATGCGGCACGCCGAGTCGGGTCAGGTGTTCGCTCATGGCCACGCCAGCCTGACCGGCGCCAACCACCAGTGTGTCGATCGACGATTTTTCAGCCGCCATGGCTGTCTCCTTCTGAAAAGCAGTCCGGTACCGATCCGTCTTCCATGACGCAATCCGCTATCGAGGCGCCATTACTATCGCGTCGCTTTGACTGGCAACAACATACGGCGTGTCATGACTTGCCCGGTCATTCCGAATGAATGTACGCCCCGTCGTGGGGTACGAAAAAATATATTTAAAAAATGCTTTGCATCGGTTTTCCCTATGCAACGGCCCTCGGGCGAGCGACAATCGGGCTGGATACGCCGAGGAGGAAGAGATGGACGGCAATTCGGTGCGGTATTCGTTGCGTCAGCTACGGTATTTCGTCGTCACGGCGGAGACGCTTTCTTTCACGGCCGCGGCGAAGCGGCTGCATATTTCGCAACCGTCGATATCGACGGCCCTCGCCGACCTGGAGGAATCGTTCGGCGTGCAACTCTTCGTTCGGCATCACGCGAGCGGCCTCTCCCTCACCCAGCCCGGCCGAGATCTGCTCGGCCACGCACGCAATTTGTTGAAGAACGCCGAAGAGCTGCAGTTGGCCGCGAAAGAAATGGACGGGGGAATGTCGGGCTCCATTTCGCTCGGCTGCATGGTCTCGCTTGCGCCGCCGCTGATGCCCGGCATCATCAGCCGCTTCGTGCAGGACCACTCGGCGATCACCTTCCGTACCACCGAAGGCCATCAGGACACGCTGTTGAGCGGCCTGCGTGACGGCTCCCTCGATATCGTGCTGACCTACAGCCTCGACATTATCGACGGCATCGCGTTTACCCCACTTCTTTCGCTGCCGCCTTATGTAATCCTGCCGAGGACACACCGCCTTGCACGGGCACGCAAGGTGTCGCTGGCCGATCTGCTCGCCGAGCCCTACGTGATGCTGGACCTTCCGCATAGCCGGGAGTACTTCTCCGCGCTTTTCGATGCGGTCGGCAGCCGCCCAACCGCGGCCTTCCGTTCGTCACAGCCTGAGGTGGTGCGCGGCATGGTGGCCAATGGGTTGGGCTACAGCATACTGAACTTTCCGCTCAAGTCGAGCCGGACCGTCGACGGCGAAGACTTCGTGATTAAGCGCTTCAAGGAGAACGTCAATGCGACGACCCTCGGCATCGCATTACCGAGCGCCGTGAAGCCGCGCGAGGTCGTCAAGCGCTTCTCGGCGTTTTGCGAATCGTACATCCGGCGTCTCAACGTCTGAGGCGTCCGATGGCCGCAGGAAGTGCGCCGTATAGGTTAAGGCTATTCAATGCATGGAAAAACAATATTTTACCTAGTAATTTGGATTGTTAGATTGGTGCTCATCGCATTCACGCACCGAGACGGAGGCCCGCATGGCAGCCCTTCTGCATTCGACGGACGCTGGATTCGACGTCGTCCGCGCGCTACGCGAGACTGCGGAGCGCCCGTTCGAAGATGCGCATGCGATGCCGCCCGCGGTTTATACGTCGGAAGCCTTTCTGGCGCTGGAGCAACATAATCTGTTTCGTCGAGAGTGGTTGTGCGTCGGCCGTGCGAGCGCACTTGCGGAAAGTGGCGACTACCTGACTGCGCGCATCGGCGACCAGCCGGTGGTCGTGCTGCGTGACACGAGCGGCACCTTGCGCGCGCTTTCGAACGTCTGTCTGCATCGGATGTCGGTGCTGCTCGAAGGGCGCGGCAACGTGCGTCGCATCGTGTGTCCGTATCACGCGTGGAACTACACGCTCGACGGCAAGCTCGCCGGCGCGCCGTTGATGGAGCGCCAGGTCGGCTTCTGCAAAGAGCAGTACGCGTTGCCAACGGTGCGCTGCGAGACGTGGCAAGGCTGGATCTACGTGACGCTCAACGAGCATGCGCCGCCGGTTGCGACCCATCTCGCGGAGCTGACCGCGCTGATCGAGCCGTATGGCATGACCGACTACGTGGAGACCTTTCAAGAAGAGCACGTGTGGGACACCAATTGGAAAATCCTCGCGGAAAACTTCATGGAGAGCTATCACCTGCCGATGCTCCATCGCGCAACGGTCGGCCCACACTCCAAGCTCGAAGAAATGGAGTGCCCACCGGGCCACGCCGCGTTCAACTACCACTGGATCACCAAAGAGGCCTCGCTGCCGATCGGCAACGCGCATCCGGGGAATCGGCGCCTGCAAGGTCACTGGCGCCGTACTACCGCGCTGCTCGCGATCTATCCGACCCATCTCGTCACGCTCACGCCCGGCTACTTCTGGTACTTGATTCTGCAACCGATGGGCGTCGGAAAAGTGCATATCCGTTTCGGCGGCGGCCTCGCGCCGGAATTCATCGACGATCCGAAAGCCGCCGAGTATATGACCGCGCTGAAGACGCTGCTCGACGAAGTGAACGCCGAAGACAGGCGCGGCGTCGAGGCGGTGTTTCGCGGGGTGCACGCGCCGCTCGCGAAGCCCGGCAACTTGAGTCCCCTCGAGCGGCCGAACTACGACTTCGCGCGTTACCTCGCGAGTCGCATCGGTGCAGCGTAACAACGTCGCCGCGCATGGGTAGCCAACAAACCGCCGACCTTCTCATGTCAAGCCATCCGTTCATTTCCTTCTTAGGCGTCAGCAAGTCGTACGACGGCGTATCCAACGTCGTCGAGGGGCTGGACCTCGACGTTGCGCGGGGCGAGTTCGTGTCGCTGCTTGGGCCGTCCGGTTCGGGCAAGACTAC
>CAYPWK010000030.1:5228-23747 GCA_964414365.1 uncultured Burkholderia sp. | reverse complement strand
CGGTGCTCCCGCGACGCCAGTTCCTGGCCGCTCGCCCGGCCCGGGGATGACGATCATGCCGTTCGCATTCGCGGCGTTGCCGGCGTTAGCGGCGTTAGCGGCGCTAGCGGCTGCACCGGCTGCACCGGCTGCACCGGCTGCCATACCAGCGTCGGGCGCCGCATTCGCGGCTGGAGCACTCGTCTCGCCGGGCCCCGGAATATAGATCTGCCCGCCGCTCGCCTGCTGCGCTTGAACCGGCCCGATCGATAGCGCGCACGCGGCGAGCGCGCTCATTGCGGCTCGCCCCCAGGCGCGCATGCGGCGCTCGCCCGGCGTCGGGCGCTGGGACGAGGAAACGGCCCCATGCGTATTGATCGGCAAGAGCGGCGACATCGGTTCGGTTTCTCCATCGGGGCAGGCCCGCCGCATTTCCGGGCGCGCGCTATCGCGTTGCCGGCAGGCGAACCCCATGACTGCTACCGCATTCTAGAAGTCGGCCAATTGGCGCAAACGTTGAATAGAGGGCTGCTTCCCTGGTTATTCGTCCGATTGCTGCTTGCGCCTCGCCCCTAACATGCATCCCATGTGAAAAAGCCTTCCCGGCGCGCTGGTTTGCGGCTTGCCGACCAACCAACCCGGGGAGCCGTCAACGGTCGATCGACTCGCTACCGCGAGAAGCCAAGCCTGGCAACGGAGAAACGCTGGATGCTGGACAAACTCGATGCCGAATTCGCTTTCAATCGCGAGGCGCTCGATGTGCGCGCCTATCGGCAGGAATTGCTGTCGTCGAACATCGCGAACGCCGACACGCCGGGCTACAAGGCGCGCGATGTCGATTTCGCGTCGTCGCTGGCCGGCGCTCTGAAAAAAGCCGGCGCGCCGGGCACGAGCCACGGCACGAGCGCGACGACGATGGCCGGCACTTCGAACGCGGCGCCGTTGCCGATGGCGCAGCCGGCCGCCGTGACGGTGAGCATGTCGATGGCGGCGACGGAGCCAGGCCATATGTCGGGCAACGCGAAGCTGATTCCCGTCGGCGGCGAAACGGGGACCTACGGACAACTGGCGTACCGCAACCCGACGCAGCCCGCGCTCGACGGCAATACCGTCGATCTCGACGCCGAGCGTGTGCAGTTCGCCGACAACTCGCTGCATTACGAGTCAGGCCTCACGGTCGTCTCGCAACAAATCAAGGAAATGCTTTCGGCGATCTCGTCAGGTGGCTGAAGTCCGCGCACCGAGATCAGTCGACGAAGTAAAAAATCGCTACGGGGTTAATACCAAAGGCCGCAAGGAGGCTATGCCGCCATGTCATTGATGAACATCTTCACCGTCGCGGGTTCGGCGCTTTCTGCCCAATCCGAGCGGCTTAACGTCACCGCGTCGAACCTCGCGAACGCCGACAGCACGACGGGCCCCGATGGCCAGCCCTATCGTGCGAAGCAAGTCGTGTTCGCGGTGAAGCCGATCGGCGGCGCTGCCACGAGCTCGGGCCAGCAGGTGGGCGGCGTGGCGGTCACGAACGTTATCGACGATCCGACGCCGATGAAGACGACTTACGACCCGAGCAATCCGGCAGCCAACGCGGATGGCTACGTCACGATGCCGAACGTCGACCCGGTTCAGGAAATGGTGAACATGATCTCGGCCTCGCGCTCGTATCAGGCCAACGTGGAGACGCTGAACACCGCCAAGAACCTGATGCTGAAAACTTTGACGATCGGCTCGTAAGGAGAAACCGCGTGAGCTCCACTTCCAGCACCAGCAGCTCGAGCTCCATCTCGCAGCAGCTGCTCAATACGATGAACGGCACGTCGTCATCGAGCGGCACGTCCACGAGCTCGTCGTCGTCGACCAGTTCGTCGTCGGATCTGCAGACCACGTTTCTGAAGCTGCTCGTCGCGCAGCTTCAGAACCAGGATCCCACGAACCCGATGGACAGCGCGCAGATGACCTCGCAGCTGGCTCAGATCAATACGGTGTCGGGTATCAGCCAACTGAACACGACGCTCACGTCGCTCGCCTCGCAATTGCAGGCAGGCCAGAACGCGCAAACGTCGCTCCTGATCGGCCAGAACGTACTCGTGCCGGGCTCGTCCGCGATCGTCTCGAGCGGCAAGTCCCCGGGCTTCGGCGTCGTGCTGCCTTCCGCCGCGACCGACGTGAAGGTGACGATCAAAAATTCGTCCGGCCAGGTCGTCAACACCATCGATCTCGGCGCGCATTCGGCCGGCAACATTCCCGTCAGCTGGACGCCGACCGATTCGTCGGGCGCGACCCTGAAGGACGGCACCTACACGATCTCGGCCGTCGCGACGGTCGGCGGCAAGACGGGCGCCGTCTCGACGCTCTCGGGCGAGCAAGTGCTCTCCGTCGTCCAGCAAAGCTCGGGCAAGACGGGCCTCCTGCTGCAAGACGGCACGACAGTCGATTCGACGAGTGTCGCCGCGATCCTTTAATCGATACCCGGACAATTCGAACGGAGACCAGCAATGGGCTACCAGCAAGGTTTGAGCGGCCTCGCCGCGTCGTCGAGCAACCTCGATGTCATCGGCAACAACATCGCGAACGCGAACACGGTCGGCTTCAAGCAGAGCACGGCCGAATTCGCCGACGTCTATGCGAACACGATCGCCACGTCGGTCAACAACCAGATCGGCATCGGCACGCAGCTCGCCAACGTCCAGCAGGATTTCGCGCAGGGCACGATCAACACGACGGGCACGGCGCTCAACGTCGCGATCAACGGCCAAGGCTTCTTCCGGATGTCGAACAACGGCTCGCTCAGTTATTCGCGCAACGGCGTATTCCAGCTCGACAAGAACGGGTTCATCACGAACGCCCAAGGGCTGCAGCTGATGGGCTATGCGGCGACCTCGGGCGGCGTGATCAACACGGCGCAAACGGTGCCGATCCAGATTCAGACGTCGAACATCGCGCCCGTGGCGACATCGAACATCACGGCACAGCTGAACCTCAACTCGCAAGACTCGATTCCGAGCACGACGCCATTCTCGGCGACGAACTCCACGAGCTACAACTATTCGACGTCAGTTCAGGTTTATGACTCGCTCGGCGGCTCGCAGCAAGTCAACATGTACTTCGTCAAGACGGCGTCGAACCAGTGGGAAGTCTACGGCGGCACCTCGGGTGCGATCAGCGATCTCGGCCAAGCCACGTTCAGCACGTCGGGCGTGTTGTTGACGCCCGCCAGCGGGAAGCTGACGATGTCTGTGACGACTACCGACGGCAGTGCGACGCCGCAATCGATCACGCTCAACCTGACGGGCACGACCCAATACGGCAGCACGGACGGCGTCAACAATCTCGCTCAGGACGGCTATGCGAGCGGCCAGCTGTCGAACTTCACGATTGGGGCCGACGGCCTGATCACGGGCAACTACTCGAACGGCAAGACGCAGACGCTCGGCCAGATCGTCCTCGCGAACTTCGCAAATCCGAACGGCCTCTTGAACCTCGGCGGCAATGAGTACCAGGAGACTTCGGCCTCCGGCGTGGCCCAGATCTCGGCGCCGGGCAGCACGAACCACGGCACGCTGACGGGCGGCGCGGTCGAGGAATCGAACGTCGACCTGACGACGCAGCTTGTCGACCTGATCACGGCGCAACGCAACTATCAGGCGAACGCGCAGACGATCAAGACGCAGCAGACCGTCGATCAGACGCTCATCAACCTGTAACGGCTGACGCTTCGAGCGATACCTCAGCGCGGGAGTTGGACGAATGGACCGACTGATTTACACGGCGATGACGGGCGCGAGCCAGGCGCTCGAGCAGCAGGACGTCGTCGCCAACAATCTGGCGAACGCGTCGACGACGGGCTTTCGCGCGCAACTGGCGGCGTTTCGCGACGCACCGCTTTCATTCGGCGACGGCTCGACGATCAAGACCGACACGACGCGCACGTTCGTGCTCTCGTCCACACCGGGCGCCGACTTTACGCCCGGCCCGATATCGCAGACGGGCAACCCGCTCGACGTCGCGATCCAAGGCCCCGGCTGGCTTTCGGTGCAAACGGCCGACGGCAATGAGGCTTATACGCGCGCGGGCAATCTGCATGTCGATCAGAACGGTCAGCTCGTCACGGCGAACAACCTGCAGGTGATCGGCACGGGAGGCCCCATCTCGGTGCCGCCGGGTGCCGACGTGACGATCGGCAAGGACGGCACCGTCTCGGCGCTGATCCCGGGAAACCCGCCGACGGCGATCGCCACGATCGATCAGCTCAAGCTCGTGAATCCCGATCCGGCCAGTTTGCAGCGCGGCGACGACGGTCTCTTTCGGACGGCCGACGGCCAGCCCGCCGATGCGGATCGGACCGTGACGGTGGCGGCGGGCGCGCTTGAAGGCAGCAACGTGAACCCGGTCGCGGCGATGGTCGCGATGATTACGAACGCGCGGCAGTTCCAGATGCAGACGAAGCTGCTTCAAACCGCCGATCAGAACGACCAGTCGGCCAACCAGCTCTTGCAATTCAGCTGATCGTCGATCGATCTACCAGGAGAAGTCTTACCGTGAACCGCTCGCTCTATATCGCCGCAACGGGCATGAACGCCCAGCAGGCCCAGATGGACGTGATCTCGAACAACCTGTCGAACGTCAGTACGACGGGGTTCAAGGGCTCGCGCGCCGTCTTCCAGGATCTCATCTATCAGACGCTGCGGCAGCCGGGCGCGAACTCGACGCAGCAAACGGAGCTGCCCTCGGGCAGCCAGGTCGGCACCGGCGTCGAGCAGGTCGCAACCGAGCGCCTCTACACGCAAGGCAACCTCCAGCAGACCGGCAACTCGACCGACATCGCCATCAACGGCAACGGCTTCTTCCAAGTGCAGATGCCGGACGGCACGACGGCCTACACGCGCGACGGTGCGCTCCAGAAGAACGCGCAGGGCCAGCTCGTCACGGCGAGCGGCTATCAGCTGATTCCGGCGATCACGGTACCGAACAATGCCACGTCGCTCACGATCGGCACCGACGGCGTCGTCAGCATTACGACGGCCGGCTCGTCGAATACCCAGAACATCGGCACGCTGCAGCTCGCCACGTTCATCAATCCGGCCGGCCTCGAGTCGAGAGGGCAGAACCTTTTTTCGGAGACGGCCTCGTCGGGCACGCCGAATGTGACGACGCCGGGCTTGAACGGCTCCGGCATGGTGCAGCAGGGCTACCTGGAAGCGTCGAATGTGAACGTCGTGCAGGAGCTCGTCAACATGATCGAGACGCAGCGCGCCTACGAGATCAACAGCAAGGCGGTCCAGACTTCGGACCAGATGCTGCAAACCCTCTCCCAGATGTCGGTGTAAGCGCCTCGAAGATCGAGCGGTAAGGAAAGATGTTGCAAACGAGCCCCATTCCGTTTCGCATGCGCACGTTGCGCGCGGCGCTCTCGCTGGTTCACGCGGGTGCGCTTGCCGGCGTGCTCGCGGGCACCTTTGCGGGCTGCGCGCAGATCGAGCATCGGCAGCCGATCACGCAGCAGCCGATGACGGCGCAGCCGCCGGTGCCGCCGCAGCTGCAGCCGCCGGGCTCGATCTTCAACCCCGGCTTTGCGGGCCATCCGCTTTTCGAGGATCAGCGGCCGCGCAACGTCGGCGACATCCTGACGATCGTCATCCAGGAAAACATCAACGCGACGAAGACGTCGGGCGCTTCGGCCAACCGAAACGGCTCGACGAGCTTCTCGGCGACGGGGCCTACCGGCATCCTGCCCGGTCTCTTCAACCATCTGAACGGCTCGGGCACAGGCACCAATACGTTCGCGGGCACGGGCGGCGCGAATGCTTCCAACACGTTCAACGGCACGATCACCGTCACCGTCACGAACGTGCTGCCGAACGGCAATCTTGTCGTGAGTGGCGAGAAGCAAATGCTCATCAATCAGGGCAACGAGTTTGTCCGCTTCTCGGGCGTCGTGAATCCGAACACGGTCACCGGCGAAAACACCGTCTATTCGACTCAGGTGGCCGACGCCAAGATCGAATACTCGGCCAAAGGCTACATCAACGAGGCGGAGACGATGGGTTGGCTCCAGCGTTTCTTCCTCAACATATCGCCCTGGTGACCATGAAGAAGGCATTCACCCGGCGCCCGCTCGCCACACTGCGTGAGATCGGCGCGTTTTTCGCGCTCGTCGCGGTGACGAGCTTCGTCACGCTTTTCGCCGGCGTCGACGCCGCGCATGCCGAACGCCTGAAGGACCTCGTGTCGATCCAGGGCGTGCGCGACAACCCGCTCATCGGCTATGGCCTCGTCGTCGGCCTCGACGGCACGGGCGACCAAACCTCGCAAACGCCGTTCACGACGCAAACGCTCGCGAACATGCTCTCGAATCTCGGCATTTCGCTGCAAAGCGGCAGCGTCAACGGGAGCAACAACTCCACGCCGAGCAACATCTCGAACATGCAGCTGAAAAACGTCGCGGCCGTCATGGTGACGGCGACGCTGCCGCCTTTCGCGCGCCCCGGCGAAGCGATCGACGTGACGGTTTCTTCGCTCGGCAATGCGAACAGTCTGCGCGGCGGCACCTTGTTGCTCACGCCGTTGAAAGGCGCGGACGGCCAGGTCTATGCGCTCGCGCAGGGCAACGTGGCCGTGGGCGGCGCGGGCGCGCGAGCGAACGGCAGCCGCGTGCAGGTCAACCAGCTCGCGTCGGGCCGGATCCCGGCCGGTGCCATCATTGAGCGCGCCGTGCCGACGCAGGTTGCGCAGGCAGGCGGCACGATGCAGCTGGAGTTGAACGACATGGATTACGACACGACGCAGCGCATCGTGTCGGCCGTCAACAACCTCTTCGGCGGCGGCACGGCGATTCCGCTCGACGGCCGCACGATCCAAGTGCACGCGCCCGGCGACCCGGCGCAGCAGGTGGCATTCGTCGCACAGCTCGAGAATATCGACGTGAAGCCGGCCCAGGCCGCCGCGAAGGTGATCCTGAACTCGCGCACCGGCTCGATCGTGATGAACCAGATGGTGACGCTGCAAAACTGCGCCGTTGCGCACGGCAATCTGTCTGTCGTCGTCAACACGACGACGGCCGTCAGTCAGCCCAACGCTTTTTCGAACGGCTCGACGGTGGCGGTGCCGCAGTCGCAGATTCAGCTAAAGCAGGATAACGGCGCGCTCAAGTACGTCACGGCCGGCGCGAATCTCGCCGATGTCGTGAAGGCGCTCAACGCGCTAGGCGCTACGCCGGCCGATCTGATGTCGATCCTGCAGGCGATGAAGGCCGCGGGCGCGCTGCGCGCGGACCTCGAAGTCATTTGACGCCCGGCTCACGGAGAAACAGATGGACTCCAACCTACCGAAGTCTGGCGTCGATCTGACGCAACGGTTCGCGCTCGATCTGCAGGGCTTCGACGGCCTGCGCGCGCAAGCGGGCGCTTCGCCGCAGCAAAGCCTCAAGACGGTCGCCAAGCAGTTCGACGCCGTGTTCCTGCAGATGATGTTGAAAAGCATGCGCGAGGCGACGCCAAGCGACGGACCGCTCGATTCGCAAGACGGCAAGCAGCTCACCTCGATGCTCGACGAGCAGCTTGCGCAGTCGATGTCGTCGAAGGGCGTCGGCGTAGCGAACGCGCTAATCTCCCAACTGTCGCGCAACGCGGGCCTGACCGACAGCAATATGAACGGCGGCGCGACCGGCGCGAACGGCGCGCCAGGTATGCTCGGCGCGCTGTCGGGCGGCGGCAGCGGCAGCGATGCCGGCAACACCGCCATGCTCAATGCGCTTGCGCGCGCCTACTCGAACTCGGCCGCGAACGGCGCGCTCGCGAACGGGGCCGGCTACTCGGCGGCGAGCTCGTTGACGCCGCCCTTGCACGGCAACGGCGCATCGTCGAGAGTCGACGCCTTCGTCGAGAAAATGGCCGCGCCGGCCCAGGCCGCGAGCGCCGCGACGGGCATTCCGGCGCGCTTCATCATCGGCCAGGCGGCGCTCGAATCGGGCTGGGGCAAGGGCGAGATCAAGAATGCGAACGGCACGCCGAGCCACAACGTCTTCGGCATCAAGGCGACCAAGGACTGGACCGGCAAGACGGTCAGCGCCGTCACGACCGAGTATGTGAACGGCCAGCCGCGCAAGGTCGTCGAGACGTTCCGCGCCTACGATTCCTATACGGAGGCAATGACGGACTACGCGAACATGCTGCGCAACAATCCGCGCTACGCGTCCGTCGTCAACAACTCGCACGACGCGGCAAGCTTCGCACGCGGCATGCAGCGGGCGGGTTACGCGACCGATCCGCACTACGCCAAAAAGCTGATTTCGATCATGCAGAAGATGGTCTGATACGAAGCATGTCGCAGTTGCACACCTGAAAACCAAAAAATCAGTCAAACTACAAAAAAATTTCTGAAGCGGCCGCTAAACTTTGCACGTTCGGTGCCGCTAATCAGATAGTCCCTGTTCGGGTTAGATGTAAAGCATTCGAAAGCATGTGCGCAGGCGCCTTTTCAGGGTGCCGCGCAATCACGCATACGGCAAGACCATGGATACCAATCAGTCGAACGACTCGATTTCGGATGCTCCGGACGCCGGTGGGGCCGAGCTCGATTTCGGCCGGCGCAACCCGCTCGAGATCGGCGTGCAGCTGCGCAACCTCGCCAATCGAGGAGACTTCTTGACGGTCCAGTTCAAGGGCGGCCAGTTCGTGACGCGCATCCTCGAGGTGGATGTGCGCGCGCGCACGTTCATTTTCGATTGGGGCGCGCTGCCCGAGCAGAACCGCGGCGCGCTTGCCGCGCCGGCCTGCACGTTCAGGGCCTCGCCCGAAGGCGTACGCGTCGAGTTTTCGACGGCGACGCCGTCGGAAACGCGCTACGAGGGCTTCCCCGCATTCGAGGCGGCCTTCCCCGAAGTGCTGTTTTATGTGCAGCGGCGCGAGTACTTCCGCGTCGACGCGCCCGTGCTCGATCCGTACTTTTGCCGCGGCACGCTGCCCGAAGGCGACACGTTCCGCTTCGAGATCCACGATCTCTCGCTGGGCGGCATCGGCCTGCGCACGACGGACCAGCGTGTCACTGAGCTGCCGATGGGCGTTACGCTGCCCGACGTCGAGGTCAACCTCTCGGGCCATGGCACGCTCTCCGTCGACCTTGAACTCGTTTCGATGCGCTCGACCGAGCTCCCGAACGGCGTCAAGCGCTTTCAGCTCGGCATGCGATTCGTCTCGCTGCAGGGCAGCGCCGAGAACACGCTGCAGCGGATCATCACGCAACTCGAAATGAAGCGGCGTTCGCTCGTCAGGGCGTAGCGGAGGGCGAGTGGCCTCATCGCGCGAAATGCGCTCTCGCCCTTAAATTTTGTTGCCGGCCGCCGATATACATCTGTTATCCAAGATCAACAGGCGCGCGGTAGCTTTGCCGGTCGCCCTTCAGGATGAAGCATGTCAAGCAGCAATATCTTCGGCATCGGCTTGTCGGGCCTCGCGGCAGCCCAATGGGGCTTGACGACGGCGGGCAATAACATCAGCAACGCCTCGACGGCGGGCTACACGGTCGAGAACCCCGTCTACGCCGAGTCGCCGGGGCAATACACGGGATCGGGCTATCTCGGCGGCGGCGTGACGACCGCGACGGTCCAGCGCAACTACAGTCAGTACCTCAGCACCGAGCTCAATAACGCCAATTCGACCAACAGCGCGCTGTCGGCCAACTACTCGATGGCGTCGCAATTGAACAATCTCGTCGGTAGTCCGACGACCGGGATTTCGGCCGCCATCTCGGCCTATTTCACGGGGCTGCAGAGTGTGGCGAACGCGCCGAGCAACCTTGCCAACCGTCAGACGGCGATCAGCGACGCCCAGACGCTCGCGTCGCAACTCAATGCCGCCGGCCAGCAATACGACCAGCTGCGGCAAAGCGTCAACCAGCAGCTCACCCAGTCGGTCAACCAGATCAACAGCTACACGAAGCAGATCGCACAGCTCAACGTCCAGATCAAGAACGCGAGCTCGCAAGGTCAGCCGCCGAACCAGCTGCTCGATCAGCGCGACCAGCTCGTTTCGCAGCTCTCGCAGCAAGTCGGCGTGTCCGTCGTCCAGAACTCGGACGGCTACAGCGTTTTCCTCGCGAGCGGCCAGCCGCTCGTCGTCGCCAACTCGAGCTTCGACCTGGGGACGGCCGTATCGTCGGGCGATCCGAGCGAGCTCGCGGTCACCTATAACGGCCTCCATGGCGCGACCGCGACGTCGAGCACGACGCAGTACGTCTCCCAAAGCACGCTTTCGGGCGGCACGCTTGGTGGCCTGCTCGCATTCCGCAGCCAGACGCTCGACCCTGCGGAGTCGCAGCTCGGCGCGATCGCGACGAGCTTCGCCGCGCAGGTCAATGCGCAGAACGCGCTCGGCATCGATCTATCCGGCAACGCGGGCGGCAAGCTCTTCACCGTCGCCTCGCCGACCGTCTATTCGAACCTCAACAACACAGGCGGCGCGACGCTGTCGGTCGCGTTCTCCAATGCGTCGTCGCCCACCACCGACGATTACGCGCTCTCGTACAACGGGACGAGCTACACGCTCACCGATACGACAACGGGCTCGGCCGTCGGCACGGTGACCTGGACGACGAGCGGGACGACGAGCACGGCGACGGTCGGCGGCCTCGCGCTGACGCTGTCGGGCACCATGGCATCGGGCGACTCGTTCACGATCCAACCGACGCGCGGCGCGCTCAACAGCTTCGCGCTCGCGACGACGAATGCCTCGGCGATCGCCGCGTCTTCGCCGGTCCTCGTCTCCGCATCGAGCGCGAACACCGGCGCGGCGACGGTCACGCAAGGCACGGTCTCGGCGGGCTACAGCGTCTCGAACGTTACACTGACCTACAACTCGAGCTCGGGGACGTTGAGCGGTTTTCCCTCGACGTCGACGATCTCGATCAACGGCACCGCGCAGGCCTCGGGCACGACGAGCATCACCTACAACTCAGGCGATACGATCTCGGTCAATGGCGTCAGCTTTACGATCAGCGGCGCGCCGGCCAACGGCGACACGTTCACGATCGCGAAGAACACGGGCACCGACGACGGCCGCAACGCGCTTGCAATGTCGAACCTCGTCTCGAGCACCGTCTTCTCGAACAGCACCACGCTGACGGGCGCCTACGCGAACTACGTCGACAGCGTCGGCAATGCCACGAGCCAACTGAAATCGGCGAATACGGCGCAAACGGCGCTGGTCTCGCAGATCCAGGCGGCCCAGCAGTCGGTATCGGGTGTGAACCTCGACGAAGAAGCCTCGAACCTGCTCAAGTACCAGCAGCTCTATCAGGCGAACAGCAAGGTGATCCAGACAGCCGAGTCGATGTTCCAGACTCTCATCGGCATCTTCCAATAAGGTCCAGGCCATGCGCATCTCGACCGCACAGTTTTACAGCCAGAGCGTCCAGACGATGGACAATCAGCAAAGCGAGCTGAACGACCTCTATCAGCAGATTTCGACCGGCAAGTCGCTGCTGACGCCGGCCGACAATCCGGTCGGGGCCGCGCAAGCCGTCCAGCTCACGCTGACATCGGAAACGCTCACGCAGTACACGACCAATCAGAACGCGGCGCTCTCGGCGCTGCAACTCGAGGACAAGACGCTGCAAAGCGTGACGAGCGTCATGGCGAGCGTCAAATCGCTGATCACGCAGGCAGGTGACGGCTCCCTCACAGACTCGCAGCGGGCGGCGATCGCCAAGACGATGCAAGGCTATCGCAGCCAGCTGCTCTCGCTCGCGAACACGAGCGACAGCAACGGCAGCTACGTATTCTCGGGCTTTCAGGCGTCCACCGCGCCGTTCAGCAACAACGCGTCGGGCGGCGTCAGTTACCACGGCGACAACGGCGTGCGCGAAGTGCAAGTGGCGAACACGACGACGGTTGCGACGAACGACAGCGGGGCGAACGTATTTCTGTCAGTCCCGGCGCTCGGCACGTCGCCCGTGGCCGCAAGCTCGGCGTCGAACACGGGCACCGGCACGATCGAGCAGCAACCCGTGATCACGTCGCCGGGTGCCACGTCGAACAGCGACAGCTTCACGATCACGTTCGGCGGCACGGCCACGGCGCCGACCTACACGATTGCGGATGCGTCGCCGACGGGAGGCACGACGACGACGGGGCCGTTCACCTTTACCGCCAGTTCCGCAATCGCGCTGGGCACCGGTATGTCGGTGACGCTCGGCGGCAACCCGAATCCGGGCGACACATTCACCGTCACGCCGTCCACGGCATCGCAAAACAGCAGCCTCTTCACGACGATCGATTCGATCATCTCGGCGCTGCAGACGCCGACGACCGGCAGCACCGCCGCCGGCGCCACGCTCGCGAACGCGCTTTCGACGGGCACCGTGCGTTTTCAGAACTCGCTGTCGGCCATCTCCGTCGTGCAGGCGTCGGTGGGCGGCCGCGAGCAGCAGCTCAACGCGCTGCAGACCGTGACGCAGACGAATTACGTGCAAACGCAGAGCGATATCTCGAACGTCACGGATATCGACATGGTGTCGACGATCAGTAAGTACCAGCTTCAGCAAACTACGCTGCAAGCCGCTCAGCAAAGCTTCGTCAAGATTCAGGGGACATCGCTGTTCCAGTACCTCTGACCGGTTGCCGCATTGGCGGCTGACCGCTCTCTCCGCTCTCTGCGTGAAGGCCGCCGCTTCGCGCGGCCATGCCTTCTAACGCATTCCGGCCGCGACGCGACCCATGGCATCGGTGCCGAGGTCGAATAGCCTGGCAAAGAACGGGATCATGTTCGGCAGCATCAGCTGCAACAGCAGCAGGCCCACGAGCAGCGTCACGGAAAAGCCGATCTGGAAGATGCCGATTTGCGGCGCCGCGCGATTGAGGATGCCGAGCGCGAGGTTTGCGATGAGCAGCGCGATGACGACGGGCAGCGCGAGCAGCAACCCCGCCGAAAAGACCGCGCCCCCCCAATGGACGAGCGCGTTGAACCCGCCTCGGCCGAGCCCTTCGGCACTGATCGGTATCGTCTGGAACGACGCGGCGAGCGACGCGATCAACTGCAGGTGACCGTCGAGCGCGAGAAAGGCCAGCATCGCGATGGTGCTCATATAGCGCGCGACGACTTCGGCCGATGCGTTCGTCGTGGGATCGAAGAACGTCGCGAATCCGAGCCCCATCTGCAGGCCGACGAGCGTGCCCGCCTGCTCGATCGCGGCGAACGCGAGCTGCATCGTGAGCCCGAGCGCGGCGCCGATCACGAACTGATTGACGAGGATCCAGATGCCCGTCGCCGAAAAGACGGTCGCCTGAGGCAGCGGTGCCAGTGTCGGCGCGACGACGAGCGTGAGAAACGCGGCGAGGCCGATTTTGACGCGTGCCGGCACCGACGATTGGCTGACGACAGGCGCCGTGCCGATCAGCGCCGCGATGCGCGCGAACGGCCAGAGGAACGCCGTCATCCAGACGTTCAGCTGCGCATAGGTGACCGTGAACATCGGCCGCTTCCTTGGGGGAGCCGGGCGCGAGGCCGTGTCACCCCGCCATCGAAGGAATGCTCGTCAGCATCTGGCGCATGTAGTCGAGCACGATCGAGAGCATCCACGGCCCGGCGATGACGAGCGTGAGCGTGACGGCGACAAGCTTCGGAATGAACGTCAGTGTCGCCTCGTTGATCTGAGTCGCGGCTTGAAAGAAGCTCACGAGCAGCCCGACGACGAGCGAGATGACGAGCGGGGGCGCGGTGAGCAGCAGCGCGACATACATCGCCCGGTGCGCGAGCGTGAGGACGGATTCCGGTGTCATGCGACGGTACCTCGATGATTTTATGAGGCGAAACTCTGCGCCAGCGAGCCGACGAGCAACTGCCATCCGTCGACGAGAACGAATAGCATCAGCTTGAATGGCAGCGAGATCGTGATCGGCGAGACCATCATCATCCCCATCGACATCAGCACGCTTGCCACGACCATGTCGATGATCAGAAAAGGGATGAAGATCGTGAAGCCGATCTGAAAGCCGGTCTTCAGCTCGCTCGTCACGAAGGCGGGCACGAGCAGCGTCAGCGGCACGTCCTCGGGCCCTTGCATCGGCGGCGCATGTGCGATGCGCGCGAAGACGGCGAGATCGGACTCGCGCGTCTGGCGCAGCATGAACGTCTTGAACGGCACGACGCCGCGCTGCACGGCGACCTCCATCGAGACCGTCCCGTCGGAGAACGGCTTGTACCCGTCGTTGTAGGCCTTGTCGAGGACAGGCGACATCACGAACAGCGTGAGGAAGAGGGCGAGCCCGACGAGCACCTGGTTCGGCGGCGTCGTCGCCGTGCCGAGCGCCTGCCGCAGCAGTGACAGCACGATCACGATGCGCGTGAAGCTCGTCATCATCAGCACCATCGCCGGCAGAAACGACAGCATCGTGAGCACGAGCATCGTCTGCACGGTGAGCGAGTAGGTCGTGCCGCCGTTCGCCCCGGGCGTCGCGGTGAGGGCCGGGAGCCCGGCGGACTGCGCGAACGACGACGCGGGCGCAAGCATCTGAGTACGCGCTATGAGCGCGGCGGTGACGGGCGACGCGGCTCGCGCGAGCCGCACCACCCGCGCGGTCAGGCACAACGACATTTACTTGCCTCCGCCCGAGGGCAGGAAAAAGCGCTTCTTCGCCTCGGCCGCGAGCGCGGCGCGAAGGCGCGAGCTGAACGTGGAGGGGCGCGCGCCATGATCGCCGTCGGACCCGCTCGAGCCTGGGCCTCGGCCGCTTCCCGCCGCTCGCGCGACGTCGGCGGAACCGGCCGGCAGCGTGTGCAGCAGGCGGACATTGCCGGGCGCGGCGCCGAGCACGAGCCAGGTGTCGCCGATCTCGACCACGGCCACCCGCTCCTTGCCGCCGAGCGAGACGCCGCCGACGGTCCGCACGATGCTGCCGCGGGCGGACGGCGCGAAGCCGGTGCGGCGCGCAACCCATGCGCAGGCGAAGACGAGAGCCACGACGACGGCAAGCCCGAAGAGGGTCTGCAATACGGCGCCGAGGCCGAGCGACGGCGCCGCGTTGCCGGCGCCGACGGCCGACGCGATGCTCGCGGCGTGATTGACGGCGTTCATGTCGGCGGCGAGCGCATTGCCGCAGACAAAGGCGAGCGACGCGACGAGCGCCGACCCAACGATCGCGCCGGCTTTGGGCCGACGCAGCACTTCGCTCACCGGTTTAGCTTCCGAATACGCTCGGACGGCGTGATGATGTCGGTGAGCCGGATGCCGAATTTGTCGTTGACGACCACGACTTCGCCCTGAGCGATGAGGCAGCCGTTCACGAGCACGTCCATCGGCTCGCCGGCGAGTCCGTCGAGCTCGACGACGGAGCCTTGCGCGAGCTGCAGCAGATTGCGGATGGCAATTTTCGTGCGGCCGAGTTCCACGGTCATCTGCACCGGGATGTCGAGAATCATGTCGATGTCGTTGCGCGTCGACGTCGGCTCGACCTTCGAAAGCGGCTGGAACACGCCGGCCGCGGTGGCCGCCGGCACCTCGTTCGAATTCTGCTCGGCGAGCGCGCTCGCCCAGTCGTCGAGGCCCGCTTCGTCGCTGGCCGCGGCGGCGGCCTGCGCTTCCATCGCGGCGGCCATCTGGGCTTCCGCTTGACGGGCGCCGTCCTTCGGCGTGGCGTTGAGGTCACTCATATCCAGCTTCCTTCATCGTTTCGGCTGCGCTGATCATCTTTTGCACGCGCAGCGCGTATTGACCATTGAAAATTCCGTAGCCGCATTCCATGACGGGCACGCCGTCGACTTTCGCCACGATGTGCTCGGGGATGTTGATCGGCAGCACGTCGCCCGCGCGCATGTTGAGGATGTCCTCGAACGTCACCTGAACTTCGGCGAGATCGGCCGTCAGCACGACTTCAGCTGCCTGCACCTGTTGCGAGAGCACGCGCACCCAGCGCCGGTCGACCTCGAGCGCTTCTCCCTGGATCGGCGACGAAAGCACGTCGCGAATCGGCTCGATCATCGAGTACGGCATGCAGATATGGAGCGTGCCGCCCGTCGGCCCGAACTCGATCGAAAACTGCGTGACGATGACGATCTCGTTCGGCGTCGCCACGTTCGCGAACTGCGTATGCATCTCCGAGCGCACGAACTCGAACTGCAGCGGCCGCACGCTCTTCCAGGCCGTCATGTAATGCTCGAAGACGAGGTTGAGCAGCTTGCCGATGATGCGCTGCTCCGTGGCCGTGAAATCGCGGCCCTCGACGCGCGTGTGAAAGCGTCCGTCGCCGCCGAAAAGATTGTCGACGACGAAGAAGACGAGGTTCGGATCGAAAACGAAGAGCGACGTGCCGCGCAGCGGCTTCACGTGCACGAGGTTCAGATTCGTCGGGATCGGCAGGTTGCGCGTGAACTCGCTGTACTTCTGCACTTTGACCGGTCCGACCGAAATCTCGGCCGTGCGGCGCATGAAGTTGAAGATGCCGAGGCGCATGAGGCGAGCGAAGCGCTCGTTGATGATCTCGAGGCCGGGCATCCGGCCACGGACGATACGCTCCTGCGTGGCGATGTTGTAGGGGCGCACGCCCGCTATGTCGCCATGATCGGCGGCGGAGTCGGATTCACCCGTGACGCCCTTGAGGAGTGCATCGACTTCCTCTTGGGACATGAACTCTTCGTGGCCCATCGCGCTTGTTCGTCCCTAGTTGATGAGATCGGCTCAGATTGCGTCGGTCTCGCGTCCGGTGCATCGCTTTCGCTGCGCGACGGACGCGCGCATCGCTACTGGACGACGAATTCCGTGAACAGCACTTCCTCGACGTGCACGGGCGCGGCACCGGCATCGGTCGGCTGCTCGACGAGCGTCTTCAGCTCCGTCGAGAGCGCACGCTTGCCGTCGAGCGTCGAGAGATCCTCGGGGTGCTTGTTCGACAGGTCGAGCAGAATCCGGCTGCGGATCTCGGGCATATGCTCGGTCAGGCGCGTCTGCATCTTTTCATCGGCGAGCTTCAGCGTGAGGCCCACGCGCAGGTAATGCTGGCCGTCGTCGGAAAGCAGGTTCACGGTCATCGGCTCGAGCGCGAAGAAGACGGGCGGCGCCGGCGGAGGCGGGGCCGCGGGCTTGCCCGGCGCACTCTTCGCGAGGAAGAAGTACATGCCGGCGGCGGCCGCGCCGGCCGCGAGCAGAGCGACGAGAACGATCAGCACGATGCGCTTCACCTTGCCCGTCTGGGCGGGTGTGGCGAGGGTCTGCTGAGTGGCTGCGGTCGTGGATGCCATGAAGATGCGTTGCGTAGGAGCGGTAAGTTGGATTGTTGGCCAAAGCCGGCGCCGACGATAAGCCGAAAAGAAGGGACATTCGACGCCATCTCGTCCGTTTGGCACGGACGGATGGAACGCCCTTCACGCTTAGCTGGACCGCTTCTCAGGCGAACGTATCGACGAGCCGCGTCGTGCGACGCGTGGGGACGGCGGCCGTCGTCGCTACCGTCGTACCGTCGACGGCGTCGCCGCCGCTCGCCTGCCGCGCGCCGTTTCGGCCACCGCTACCCTGTTGGCCCTGCTGGCTCGCCTGGCGCGCGGCCCCGTCGCTGACGCTCGCGCTGCCAAGGCTCAAGCCGCCCGCTTCGAGCGCGTCGCGCAGCTTCGGCAGCGCGGCCTCGACCGCGTCACGCACCTGCTGGTGCTGCGAGACGAAGAGCGCATGCGCATGGTTGTCCGCCACTTGCAGCACCACCTGGAGCGGGCCGAGCTCGGGCGGATTCAGCGTGAGCTCGGCGCTTTGCTGGTGCGCGCTCGAGAGGAAGACGACTTTCTGGGAGAGCGCGTCTTCCCAGTCGTCGGTGCCGACCGTCGGCGCGAGCGTTGCGGCGCCGGCCGCTGCGCTTGCCGTCGTCGTCGCGCCGGCCGCGCTCGACGCTTGCGCCGTCTGAGCCGCTTGCGCGGCCTGCGTCGCCTGCGCGTCCGTCAATGCGGCATGGGCCGCGTCGGCGACGCCCTTCAGCGCCGCGGCGTCTTGCGAATCGCCGCCGCTTGCCGCGATTGCCTGCGCGACGCTCGCCGCGGCCGTGCCGTCCTGCGCGGCCGTCGTGCCTTGCACGCCCTTTGCGGCTTCCGTCATCGCGCTCGCCATGGCGGAGCCGCTCGCGTTCTTCCCCTGGCCCGCGAACGCGGCAAAGGCCTTCGAAGCCAACGGCGATGCGCCGATGCCGCTCGTCGAGCCGCCGCTGCCGCCGAGCATATGAGTGCCCGTGCTCGGCGTCGATCCGCTCGATGCGGCCGCGGCGCCTGCCGTCGTGGCTTGCGTGCCCATTTGCGCGGCCAGTGCGGCTTCGATAGCCTCGCGCACCGACTTCGGCGCCGTGCTTGCCGCCTTGGTGCCGCCTGTCGCCGTCACCCCGGCAAGGGCCGGGTCGCCGCCGCCGTCGGCGGTCGATGCGGTACTCGCGTCGGTCTGCGTGCCGCTCTGTCCCGCGCCATTGGCCTGTGCCTGTGCCTGTGCTTGTGCCTGCGCGGCCGCGGCGGCGGCCGCTGCTGCTGCCGCCGCGGATTGGCTGGCCGCATCGGCATTGCCGTTTTGCGCGGCGGTGCTCTG
>CAYPWK010000030.1:0-5128 GCA_964414365.1 uncultured Burkholderia sp. | reverse complement strand
GGCGCTGCCGCTTTGCGATTGCGACGCAGCCTGCTGCTGGGCGTCCATGGTTTGCTGCAAGGTCTGCGCGAACGGCACCGCGGCCGATGCGCTCGCCGAGCTGCCGGCCGCGCTCGATGCAGCGCCGCTGCCGGCATCGACGCCAGTGAGCGAACCGAGGAGAGAAAAGAGCGACATGAGAAAAATCCCTGAGAGTCAGTTCAACCGATCGTGACGGTCCATGCGCAGCATCTTCGCCGCATGCTCGTCCGATTCGCGCTGCTCGCGACGCGCGGCGACGCGTGCCTCGGCGGCTTCGCCGCGCGCGGCCAGCACCTCGTAGGAGCCGAGCTTGCGTTTTTGGCGTTGCCACTCGGGCTTGGCCGCTTCGACGCGCGAAGTGGCCGCCGCGAGCATCCGCCGCTGTTGCGCGATGGCCGAGTCCAGCGTGTCGATGAACGCCTGGAAGTTGCGCCAGTTGCCGGCCGGCATGCCGGATTGCGCCGCAGCCGAAAAGCTTGCGTGATACTCGTCGCGATAGCGGATCAGCGCGTCCAGTTGCGCTTCGATGTCGGCGCGTTCACGCTGGACGCGGCCGAGCTGCCTGGCGGCCGTATCCACGTCGCCTTGGGCCAGCTCGATCAGTGTCTTGATCGGAAGATCATTTGCCATCGCGGGACTCCTTGATCTGCTTCGTTACTGGAACAACGCGCCGAGCAGCTCGAGGCTTGGCGCGAACGGCGCACATTCGCGAAAGCCCTGCTGCAGAAAACTTTCCATCCGCGGATACAGCGCGATCGCGCGATCGAGCAGCGCATCGCGCCCGCTCGAGTACGCGCCCACGTTGATGAGGTCGCGGTTGCGCTGATAGCGCGAGAGCAACTGCTTGAACATGCGCACGCGCTCGAGATGGCTGTCGTCGATGAGCGCCGTCATCGCGCGGCTGATCGACGCCTCGATGTCGATGGCCGGATAGTGCCCCGCCTCGGCCAGTGCTCGCGAGAGCACGATATGGCCGTCGAGGATCGCGCGGGCTGCATCGGCGATCGGGTCCTGCTGGTCGTCGCCTTCGGTCAGCACCGTATAGAAGGCCGTAATCGAGCCGCCGCCCGCCGGGCCGTTGCCCGTGCGCTCCACGAGCGCCGGCAGCTTGGCGAAGACGGAAGGCGGATACCCTTTCGTCGCAGGCGGCTCGCCGATCGCCAGCGCAATTTCGCGCTGGGCCATCGCATAGCGCGTGAGCGAATCCATCAGCAGCAGTACGTGCTTGCCCTGATCGCGGAAATATTCGGCAAGCGAGGTCGCATAGGCCGCGCCTTGCATCCGCAAGAGCGGCGAGACGTCGGCGGGAGCGGCAACGACGACCGAACGGGCAAGGCCGTCCTGGCCGAGGATCTGCTCGATGAACTCCTTCACTTCGCGCCCACGCTCGCCGATGAGGCCGATCACGATGACCTCGGCGCTCGTGTAGCGCGCCATCGTGCCGAGCAGCACCGATTTGCCGACGCCCGAGCCGGCGAAGAGGCCCATGCGCTGGCCGCGCCCGACCGTCAGCAGCGCATTGATCGCGCGTACGCCGACATCGAGCACCTCTTGGATCGGCTCGCGCCGGAGCGGGTTGATCGACGGAGCGGAGAGCGGCGCATCGGGTCCGGGCTCGAGCTCGCCGAAGCCGTCGAGCGGCCGTCCCGACGCATCGACGACGCGACCGAGCATGCCCCATCCCACCGGCAGCCGCTTTGCGCCGGCGAGCGGATCGGCGACGGGCGCACTCTCGCGCGGAAACACGCGCGCGCCGGGCAACAGGCCGGCGACTTCGGTCGTCGGCATCAGGAAGAGACGATCGGCGGCGAAGCCCACCACTTCGGCCTCGGCCATCGGCAGCGAGCTGCCGGGCGGCAGCTCGATCATGCATTCGGCGCCCACGCCGAGCCTCACGCCCACGGCCTCGAGCACGAGGCCTGCCGCGCGTGTGAGGCGCCCGCACGACGAGAGCGGCCGCGCGAGTGCGTTGCGTTCCCCGGCCTCGTTGAGCCGGGCGCGCCATGCGGCGAGATGAGGATTGCCGGCGAGCGCCGGATCGGGGGCGCGAAGCGGCATGCGCAGCGACGGCGCCGTCACCATTGACTCACCTTGCCGAGCGCGCCCGCGACACGTTCCCAGCGCGTGCCAATGCTCGCGTCGATTTCACCGCTCGCGGCCTGCGCGCGGCAGCCGCCGCGCTCGATGGCCGGATCGGTGCGCACTTGCCAGCCGAGCGATTCGAGCTCTTCTTTCAGATAGGCTTCGACGATCGGCAGATCGGCCGGATGCACGATCAGCTGCGGTGCGCCGGTGAGGGCAGGCTCCGCGGCGAGCACCTCGCGCGCGCAGGCGAGCAGTGCCGTCGGGTCGTGCGCGATGTGTTGACGGACGACTTGCTGGGCGATGTCGAGCGCGAGCGCGACGAGCGATTCGGCGAGCTCGCTTTGGGCACCGACGAGCGCCGACTTGAATTCGTTTGCGAGCGCCGCAAGCTGCGTCGCCTCAGCCAGCGCTTCCTGACGGCCCTTTTCGAAGCCCTGGGCATGACCCTGGTCGAACCCAGCCTGAAAACCGAGCGCCTGACCGGCGACATGACCCGACGCGAAGCCTTGCTCGTGCGCCGCTTCGCGCAGCCGTTGGAGCTCCGCCTCGAACGCGCTTTCGGCGACGGGGTCGGGCGGCCGAGGCGGATCGAACGAGGCCATCTCCCAGCGCTGGTACGCCGAGATCTGCCCTTTGCCCGGTCCGCGCGAATCAGACATAGGCATCTTCCGCCTTTCCGCCGATCACGATCTGGCCGCTCTCGGCGAGATTGCGGACGATCTGGAGGATGCGCCGCTGCTGCGTCTCGACTTCGGACACACGCACCGGCCCGCGCGCGTCGAGGTCTTCGGCGAGCAGCTCCGCCGCGCGTTGCGACATGTTCGAGAGGAACTTCTGCCGCAGCGCGGGTTGCGCACCCTTCAGCGAAATGATCAGCGCTTCCGACTCCACTTCCTTCAGCAGCAACTGGATCGCGCGGTCCTCGAGGTCGAGCAGGTTTTCGAAGACGAACATCTGGTCGATGATCTTTTGCGCGAGGTCGGCGTCGTACTGCTTGATGTTCTCGAGCACCGTCTCTTCGTGCGCGCTCGTCATGAAGTTGAGGATCTCGGCCGCCGTGCGCACGCCGCCCATCGGGGCGCGCTTCAGGTTGTCGCTGCCGGAGAGCAGGCCCGTCAGCACGTCGTCGAGCTCGCGCAGCGCGGCCGGCTGAATGCCGTCGAGCGTCGCGATTCTGAGCAGCACGTCGTTGCGCAGCCGGTCGGTGAAGCAGGCGACGATTTCCGAAGCCTGGTCGCGATCGAGGTGAACGAGAATCGTCGCGATGATCTGCGGATGCTCGTTCTTGATGAGCTCGGCCACGGCCGGCGAGTCCATCCACTTGAGCCCTTCGATACCGCTCGTGTCGCCGCCTTGCAGAATCCGGTCGATCAGCGCGCCGGCCTTGTCCTCGCCGAGCGCCTTCGTCAGCACCGTGCGGATGTACTCGCTCGAGTCGAGCGACATCGCCGTATGCTGTTCCGCCTCCTTGACGAAGTCCTGCAATACGTTCTCGACCTCCTCGCGCGTCACGTTCTTGAGGGCGGCCATCGCCGCGCCGATCTTCTGCACCTCGCGCGGCCCGAGGAACTTGAACACCTGCGCCGCCTCTTCCTCGCCAAGCGACATCAGCAGCAGCGCGCTTTTGGTGACTCCTTCAGCGCTCATCGGACACCCAGTTCTTGACGACGGTGGCTACGATCTTCGGATCCTGGCGCGCGATCGTGCGCGCGTAGTCGAGGTTCCGCTCGAATTTCTGCTTCTGGCTCTCGAACGCGAGCAGGTTGATCTCCCTGTCGTTGTCATGCTCGAGGGCGGTCGTGACGGGCGACGCGCTGGCCGGCGAGCCGTCGAGCAGCACGGGCTCGTCGGGCGTGCCGATGTCGGAGCGCGCCGCCGCTTCGGTCGCCGCCTGCGGCGGCGGGAACGCGCGGCGCAGCACCGGCTTGACCATCATGAAGTACAGAACGAGCGCGACGATGCCGATACCGATCCATTTGGCCGCCTGCATCGCGAGCGCGATGACATCGGGTTGGCGCCACCACGGCAGGTTCGCGAGCGGATCCGCTTCAGTCTCGAATGCGCTGTTGACGATGTTGACCGAGTCGCCGCGCTTCTGGTCGTAGCCCATCGCTTCCTTGACGAGCTGCTCGACCTTCGCGAGCTGGTCCGCGGGCAGCGGCTGCATCGTCACATGGCCCTTGGCATCGACGACACGCTGATAGTTGATGACGACCGCGGCCGAGATTCGCCGGATCCCGCCCATCGGCTGCTCGGTGTGCGATACGCGCTTGTCGAGCTCGTAGTTCGTCGTCGCGTCCTTATGCTCGTTGATCGGTGTCGTGGACGCCGCCGTCGCGCTCGTGCCGCTTGCCGCGACGATCGGCGCCGAGGCCGGCTGCGGCGGCGTGTTCGAGAGCGCGCCCGGCACGCCCGAGGCGCCGGTCTGACCCATCTCGGTCGACAAGCTCGTCTGCTGGCTGCGGATCGCCGCCTGTTGCGGGTTGCCGTTCGGACCGTAGCTTTCGGCCGTCTGCTCGCTCTGGGAGAAATCGATGTCGGCGCTCACCTGCGAGTGGGCATTGCCGGCGCCGAAGAGCGGGGCGAGGATCGCATCGATGCGGCGCTGCGCATTGCGCTCGACTTGCTGCACGTACTTGAGCTGGCTTGCGTCGAGCCCCGAGCCCGTCGACGGCTGCGTGAGCAGGTTGCCGTCCTGGTCGATGACGGTCACGTTCTTGAACGGCAGGTTGGCCACGCTCGAAGCCACCATGTGCGTGATGGCGGCCACCTGTCCTTCGTCGAGCGTTCGGCCCGGGTAGAGATTGACGAGCACCGATGCCGTCGGCGCCTCTTTCTCGCGAACGAAGACGCTCGGCTTCGGGATCGCGAGGTGCACGCGCGCGCGGCGGACCACCGAGATCGACTCGATCGTCCGTTCGAGCTCGCCTTCGAGCGCGCGCTGGTAGTTAATCTGCTCGGCGAACTGGCTGATGCCGAACTTCTCGTTATCCATCAGCTCCATGCCGACCGAGCCGCTCTT
>CAYPWK010000029.1:9081-23984 GCA_964414365.1 uncultured Burkholderia sp. | reverse complement strand
CTCCGGGGGGCGGCCGAAATGACCATAAGCGGCGGTGCGCGCGTAAATCGGCTTGTTCAGCCCGAGATGGGTGCGTATGCCGCGCGGCGACAGATCCATCAACTCCTGCAGGATGCGTGACAGCTTGGCCTCATCGACCTGGCCGGTGCCGTCCAAATCGACATAGAGCGACAGCGGCTTCGCGATGCCGATCGCATAGGCGACCTGGATCGTGCAGCGCTCCGCGATCCCGGCCGCGACGACATTCTTGGCGAGATAGCGCGCCGCATAGGCGGCCGAGCGGTCGACCTTGGTCGGATCCTTGCCCGAGAATGCGCCGCCGCCGTGCGGCGCCGCGCCGCCATAGGTATCGACGATGATCTTGCGCCCCGTGAGCCCGCAATCGCCCTGCGGCCCGCCGATGACGAACCGGCCCGTCGGGTTCACGAGGAACTTGATATCGCCCTTGATCAGGTCGGCCGGCAATGTCGGCTTGATGACCTCCTCGATCACCGCCTCGCGCAGCGTGGGAAGCTCGATATCGGGCGCATGCTGCGTGGAGAGCACGACCGTATCGATGGAATAGGGCTTGCCGTCGACATAGCGCACCGTTACCTGCGATTTGGCATCGGGACGCAGCCACGGCAAGCGGCCGTCGCGGCGCAGGCTCGCCTGACGCTCGACGAGCCGGTGCGACAGATGAATCGGCAGCGGCATCAGCTCGGGCGTTTCGTTGCAGGCATAGCCGAACATCAAGCCCTGGTCGCCCGCGCCTTGATCGAGGTTGTTGTCGTGTGCGCGATCGACGCCCTGAGCGATATCGGGCGACTGCTTGTCATAAGCCACGAGCACCGCGCAGCCGCGGTAGTCGATGCCGTAATCGGTGTTGTCGTAGCCAATGCGCTTGATCGTGTCGCGCGCGACTTGAATGTAATCGACGTTGGCCGTCGTCGTGATTTCGCCGGCCAACACCACGAGACCCGTGTTGCAAAGCGTTTCGGCCGCGACACGAGAGTATTTGTCCTGCGCGAAGATGGCGTCGAGGATGGCGTCCGAAATCTGGTCGGCGACCTTGTCGGGGTGGCCTTCTGAAACGGATTCAGACGTGAAGAGGTAATCGGTTGCCACGTTGCAGACTCCTTATTGGTTACGGTTCTTTGCGTTTCACGTAGCCAACTTCGGGAGCCTGAAGCGGCGACGCTTTAGCGGATTTCCTGCACCGCGGGAGCGCTGATGGCGCCCTGCGGCTTCGCCCCGCAAGTTGTCAATTAACTCGGCGAAGGCTTTATTATAGCGGCTTTCCAAAAACGTCACACACTGAGCGCGTCGTCGTGAATCCCCCCCCTGCCAACGGTCCGGTCTTATCAGTGCCGATCGCTCCTTTCGTTTTTCTCGCCGTGCCCGCTCTGGCAGCCGGCCACGCCGCCTTCGCACGCTTGGGAGGCGGCGCATGCTGACGCGGGTCGGCACCAAGCTCGCCATCGGCCTGCTCAAGCTCCTCGCCCTGCTGCCTTATGGTCTTGTCGCGCGCGCGGGAGACGGCCTCGGCTGGCTTCTCTATCAAATTCCGAGCCGGCGGCGCCGCATCGTTCATACGAACCTCAAGCTTTGCTTTCCCGAATGGAGCGAAGAAAAGCGCGAGGAAATCGCATGCAAGCACTTCCGGCAGGCGATCCGCAGCTATCTCGAGCGCAGCGTCCAATGGTTCGGTTCGGCGAAGAAGCTCGACAAGCTGGTTAAAGTCGATAGCGAGATCGACTTGACGGACCCCGATATGCCGCCGACGCTCCTGCTCGGTTTTCACTTTGTCGGCATCGAGGCGGGCTCCATCTATATCAACCGGGCGCTCAGGCGCCAATGCGCGTCGCTCTATCAGCCGATGTCGAACCCGGAGCTCGAGGAGGTGGCCAAGCGTGCGCGCGGACGCTTTGGCGCCGACATGGCGAGCCGCGCCGACAGTGCACGCGTCGTGCTGCGCTGGTTGCGCGAGCGCAAGCCCGTGATGCTCGGCGCCGACATGGATTACGGTGTACGCAATTCGACTTTCGTGCCTTTCTTCGGCGTCCCCGCCTGCACGCTGACCGCAGTCGGCCGGCTTGCGAAGGCCGGCCATGCGCAGGTCGTGCCGTTCATCGGCGAAGTGCTGCCCAATTACCAGGGCTATCGGTTGAAAGTTTTCAAACCCTGGGAGAACTACCCGAGCGGCGACGACGACACCGACGCGCGCCGCATGAACGCTTTCCTCGAAGAGCATATCCCGCTCATGCCCGAGCAGTACTACTGGGTCCACAAGCGATTCAAGACTCGTCCGCCAGGCATGCCAAGCCTGTATTGATATTTGAAAGGCCGAATGAAAGCTCTTGCGAGAGCCGAGCGAAGCGCTCTGCCGGAACCGCAACAGCCAATCAAATCAAATGCGCGATACGGAGCGCGTCCCTTACAATAGCCGGCCATGAGAATCAAGTTCACGAAAATGCACGGCGCGGGCAACGACTTCGTCGTGCTCGACGGCTATACGCGCGAGCTCGTGCTGACGCCCGAGCGTGTGCGCGCGCTCGCGGACCGACATTTCGGCATCGGTGCCGACCAGTTGCTGCTCGTCGAGCGGCCGCACGCGGCCGGCGCCGACTTCCGTTACCGCATCTTCAATTGCGACGGCGGCGAGGTTGAGCATTGCGGCAACGGCGCCCGCTGCTTCGTCAAGTTCGTCCGCGATAGCGGGCTCACCGACAAACGCAGTGTGCGCGTCGAGGTTCAGGGCGGTCTCATCACGCTGACGATGCAGGATAACGGCGAAGTCGTCGTCGACATGGGCCGGCCCGTCTTCGAGCCGGCAGCCGTGCCGTTCGATGCCAGCGGGCTTGCCGGTCGCGGCGAAGGCGCCGATACAGTGTGGCCCGTCGAGGCGGCGGGAGCGACGCATTGGGTGTCCGTCGTATCGATGGGCAATCCGCACGCGGTGCAAATTGTCGACGATGTCGAAGCCTATCCAGTCCTGACGGTCGGCCCCGAAATCGAGCGCCACGCGCGTTTTCCGCAACGCGTCAACGCCGGCTTCATGCAGATCGTTTCGCGCAGCGCGATCAAGCTCCGCGTCTTCGAGCGCGGCGCCGGCGAGACGCTCGCCTGCGGGACGGGCGCCTGCGCGGCCGTCGCGGCCGGCATCCGTCGGGGCCTGCTCGATTCGCCCGTTAGCGTCGAGACACACGGCGGCACGTTGACCATCGCCTGGGACGGTGCGCGCGACGAAACGGCCGCACTCACGATGGCCGGCCCCGCGGCGACGGTCTTCGAGGGTGAAATCGAATTGCCCGATTAAGCACGCGCCCTTAGCGTTTCCGCCAGCCTCCTTTTTGCGCACCATGATGAACGATCGCGAAGTCGCCGAATTTCTGCTCGCCAACCCGGAGTTCTTTTCGCGGCACGCTGAGCTGCTTGCGGCCGTCCGGCTCGCGAATCCGCACGGCAAGGCCGCCATCTCGCTGCAGGAGCGGCAGATGGATATGCTGCGCGAGAAGAATAAGCTGCTCGAGCGGCGCCTCGCCGAGCTCTTGCGCTATGGGCATGAGAACGACAGCATCGCGGCGAAATTCAACCGGTGGACCGCGCGCGTCATGGCCGAGCGAGATACGCATGCGCTGCCGCGTACGGTTACGCAGGGCCTCACGGAAGTCTTCGACGTGCCGAGCGCCGCGCTGCGCCTCTGGGACGTCGCGGAGCCTTATGCCCAGGCCGAATTCGCGCGGCACGTCGGCGAGGAGGTGCGGATCTTCGCGGCGGGCCTCGACGCACCTTACTGCGGCACGAATACGGGCTTCGAGGCAGCCCAATGGCTGACCGCCCCGGCGCAGGCACTGACGCTGGCGGCACAATCCAGCGCCGCGGCGGCGGGCGACGCAGGCGCCGAGCGCCCCGCGGACGAATCGATCGGCACCTTCCAATCGGTCGCCCTGATTGCGCTGCGCGACCCGCAAGGTGCCGAATCCAGGCCGAATGGAACAGCGACGAGCGCCGATGAGGCGGGTTCGACGTTCGGCCTTCTCGTGATGGGTTCGCCCGACCCACGACGTTTCCACGAAGGCATGGCCACCGACTTCCTCATCCAAATCGGCACACTTGCGAGCGCGGCGTTGAGCCGCCTGCTCATGCGATAGCGGGACAACCGGATAACGGCGGCCACGCCATATAGGCCACCTTCCGCCGAATTGTTTTGGACTCTTCCTCAACGCCTACCGGGACCGCGACCGTGCAGCCGGCCGACAACGAACTGATCGCCGCTTATCTCTCGAGCCTCGCGCACGGCCGGCGACTCTCCGAGCACACGTTGCGCAGCTACACGCACGAGTTGGAGGCGCTCACCGCGCTTGGCGATGGACGCCCGCTCGCGAGCCTTACTGCGACGGACATGCGCGGAGCCGTTGCACGGGCCCATGCGAGTGGACTCTCGGCGCGCTCGATTGCGCACCGCCTCTCGGCCTGGCGTGCGTTCTACCGGTGGCTCGCCGAGCGCGTGGAGCTGCCGGCCAATCCCGTGGCGGCCGTGCGCGCGCCGAAACAGCCGAAGCGGCTGCCAAAGGCGCTTTCCGTCGACGATGCCGCTGCGCTCATGGATGCCGAGCGCGCGGCAAACGCCGAGGGTCTGCGCGATCAGGCGATCCTGGAGCTCTTCTATTCGTCGGGGTTGCGCCTGTCCGAACTCGTGGGGCTCGATGTCGCGTTTGCGGAAGTCGACGGCTATCGTTCGGCCGGTTGGCTCGATCTCGCCTCGGCGGAGGTGACCGTGCTCGGCAAAGGCAAGCGCAGGCGTTCAGTGCCCGTCGGCCGCAAAGCCGTCGAGGCGCTTTCAGCCTGGCTGGCCGCGCGAGGCCCATTCGTGAAGTTCGATCCGCACCCGCTCTTTCTCTCGGCGCGCGGTGCGCGCATGTCGCCGAACGCCGTGCGCGAGCGCGTGAAACGGGTGGCACTCGCTGCGGGCGTCCCCGCGAATGTCCATCCGCACGTCCTGCGTCATTCGTTCGCGACACATCTGCTGCAATCGAGCGGCGACCTGCGCGCTGTTCAGGAGCTCCTCGGCCATGCCAGCGTCGCCGCGACGCAGATCTATACGTCGCTCGACTTTCAACATCTCGCGCAAATCTACGATACGGCGCATCCGCGCGCCAAAAAGCGCGATTGATTTTTGACGCTTGCCGCCGGGATTTGGCCGCTAGGAGGCAACTCGCGGTGCGCGCACCATTTGAATTTCTCATATGCATACCGTTACGCTGAAACCGTTGAAAGAAAAATCGCTGCTGCGCCGCCATCCGTGGGTCTACGCGAACGCCATCGAGCGTGTCGACGGTAAACCCGCGCCAGGCGCGACCGTTGTCGTGCGCGCAAGCGACGGCCGCTTCCTCGCCCGGGCGGCCTTCAGCCCTCACTCGCAGATTCGCTTGCGCGTCTGGAGCTTTGACGAGGCAGAGCCGATCGATCACGCGTTCTTCAAGCGCCGCGTTCAACGCGCGGTGGCCCACCGGCGCTCGTTCGTGAGCAACACGAGGGCTGTGCGGCTCATCTTCGGCGAGGCCGACGGATTGCCGGGTCTCATCGTGGACTACTACATTGCGGATGCCCCAAAGGAGATGCCCCCGGAGGATGCCCCGAAGGAGGCTGGCCTCGGCCGAGCGGACGATCACCTGCCGCAGCCCGGCGACGAGGCGGCCGCAAGAGGCCAACTCGTCTGCCAATTCATGGCGGCGGGCGTCGAAGCGTGGAAAGAGGCGATTGTCGCCGCGCTCGTCGGCGCGACGGGCTGCCCGAACGTCTACGAGCGTTCGGACGTGTCGATCCGCGAAAAGGAAGGACTGGAGCAGACGACGGGCGTACTCGCGGGCGCCGCGCCGCCCGAGACGCTGGTCGCCCGCGAGAACGGGGTCTACTACCACGTCGACGTCCGAGGCGGGCACAAGACGGGCTTTTACGTCGATCAGCGCGATAACCGGGCGCTTGTGCAAGCCTACGCCGCCGATCGCGATGTCCTCAACTGCTTCTGCTACACAGGCGGCTTTTCCCTTGCGGCCCTGAAGGGCGGCGCGCGGCGCGTGGTGTCGATCGATTCGTCGGGCGAGGCGCTTGCGCTCGCGCGCGCAAACGTCGAGGTCAACGGATTCGACGCGGCCCGCGCCGAATGGCTCGACGCCGATGCGTTCCGCACGTTGCGCCGCCTTGCCGATGAAGGCGAGCGCTTCGATCTTGTCGTCCTCGATCCGCCGAAGTTCGCGCCGGCGCGCGAGCACGTCGACCGCGCCGCGCGCGCCTATAAGGACATCAATCTGTCGGGCTTCCGGCTGCTGCGACCGGGCGGGCTGCTCTTCACCTACTCGTGCTCCGGCGCGATCGACGCTGATCTTTTTCAAAAAATCGTCGCAGGCGCCGCGGCCGACGCGCGTGTAGACGCACGCATCCTCCGGCGGCTCGGCGCCGGCGTCGATCATCCGCTGCTCGCAGCGTTTCCTGAGGGGGAGTATCTGAAAGGTCTGCTATTGCAAATCCTCTAGCGAGACCCCATTTAAACGGCGTTTTTTCGCGACAAGCGGCCGGCGATCACTAGCGGGAAAAGCACCCGTTGTCATTACCGCGAGCGCGCCGTCCCCGCGACGAGTATCCTTCGATATTTAGCTGACCGCTCGATAGCGGTTGCGACCCTGATATAACCGATCGACAGGCGATTTCCATGATTCCCGTCACCATCCTGACCGGCTTCCTCGGCAGCGGCAAGACCACGTTGCTCAAGCGCATCCTCAATGAAAAGCACGGCATGAAGATCGCCGTGATCGAAAACGAATTCGGCGAAGAGAACATCGATAACGAGATCCTCGTCCAGGAGCAGAGCGAGCAGATCGTGCAGATGAGCAATGGCTGCATCTGCTGCACGATCCGCGGTGACCTCGTGCGGGCGCTTGGCGACCTGGCTGAGAAGAAGCGTTCGGGCGAGCTCGCGTTCGACCGAGTCGTCATCGAGACGACGGGTCTCGCCAATCCAGGCCCCGTCGCACAGACGTTCTTCATCGATAACGAAATTGCGGACGAGTTCCTGCTCGACGCGATCATCACGCTCGTCGACGCGAAGCACGGCGACAAGCAGCTCGACGAGCACGAAGTCGTGCAGCGCCAGGTCGGTTTCGCCGATCGCCTTTTCATTACCAAGGCCGATCTCGTCGACGAGGCTGCACTGGGAGACTTACGTCACCGCTTGGTGCACATGAATCCCAGGGCGCCGATCAAGGTCGTCAACTTCGGCGACGCCGATATCAAGGAGATCTTCGATCTGCGCGGATTCAACCTCAACGCGAAGCTCGAGATCGATCCGGACTTCCTCGCCGAGGACGAACACGACCACGAACACGGCCATGAGCATGACCACGATCATGCCGACTGCGATCACGACCATGGGCACTGCGCGCACGATGATCACGGGCACCACAATCATCATCACGCCCACCATGACGACCGTATCAAGTCGTTCGTCTATCGCAACGATCGCCCGTTTGATCCGAACAAGCTCGAGGATTTCCTCGGCGGCGTCCTGCAAATCTACGGCGAGCGGCTGCTGCGCTACAAAGGTGTGCTGCATATGAAGGGCGTCGACCGCAAGGTGGTGTTCCAGGGCGTCCATCAGATGATGGGCAGCGACTTGGCCGCCAAGTGGCTGCCGGCGGAAAAGAAAACGAACAAGATGGTCTTCATCGGCATCGACCTGCCGCAGGATCTCATTACGGACGGTCTCGACGCCTGCCTCGCCTGAGGGCTGCCGATGCGGTGACGAGCAGGCAATCGTGCGCAAGCGAGCGCGCCTGCGAGGGTGGTGATCGCTTTTTGTCCGCTCGCGCGCTATATTTTTGGGTTAATGGAGGGGCCGCAACAGGGGGTTTTCCTGTTGCAGTGCCGAAGGGCGATTCAGTTACAATACGTGCCCGCCAGAGTACGGCAAGGAGGCTCCAAGGCTTCTGCGGCGGGCGCGCGAGCTCGTCAGGGCGGGGGCCTCTGGGGTGAGCGGCACCGGAAGACCTTATCCGGATATTGCCGAAACAAAAGACGACATGAAGCGGAACGTGTGCGCGGGAGCCCGTTTCGTGGATTAGCGGGCCGCCCGTATCGAGAAACGTGCTCGACACGGGAAGGGAGCATCCGAGGATCGGTTTCCAAGGAGTTCGGCCCCGCATCGGCGCTCGGCGGAAGACGGCCGCGCTGCCGGAGGCGCCTCTCGTTTATGGCGCCGCTTGCGGGCAACACGAAAGTGCAGGCAATATGTATAGGTTTTGCCTCGCAATTGAAGAAGCACGCAGATGACGACGAAACGACTCTTGACCGAAGCCGAAATCCTGAAGATGAGCGAGAAGGATTACATGAACGAGGACCAGCTCGCCTTCTTCAAGAACCGGCTCGAACAGTTGCAAGCGGAGATTCTCCGCAACGCGGGTCAGACAACCGAGAACCTGCGCGAAACGGTGATCGTGCCGGACCCGGCCGATCGCGCGACGATTGAAGAAGAACATGCGCTCGAATTGCGCACGCGCGATCGCGAACGCAAGCTGCTGAAGAAAGTGCAGCAATCGCTTGCGCGGATCGAATCGGGCGAGTACGGCTGGTGTGAGGAAACGGGCGAGCCGATCGGCATTCCGAGGCTGCTCGCGCGTCCCACGGCCACGCTGTCGCTCGAGGCGCAGGAGCGCCGCGAATTGCGTCAGAAGCTGTTCGGCGACTGACTCTCTCGTTTCGCGCGGCGGCAACGGCCGCGCGTCTTTACGCTGCTTCCAAGAAGAGGCGCGCGGCATACCGCGCGCTTTTCTTTTTGCGTGGCGATTTTGATGAAGGGTGTTTGCGCTTCAGTCGCACCGCAGTTGAGCTATTGCTCCAGATTCGCTTCGAGTTCGTGGCAGCGCGGATGCGAAATTTCAGTAGTTTTTATTTTTTTACTGAAAACCATCCCTCATTTCTGCGCCGCACCGTCAGGCTTGCAGCGTCGTGCGGCCTCGTGGGCCCAGCATTGCTGCTCCGCTCACTGACTTTCCGGTCGAGGCGTCCTGTTGGCTCTTGATAAAGGAGCGCACGCCCTAAAATGAGCCCGACGTGCGTCGTGCGAGCGCCGGCCCTTTCCTCTGGCTACAGCTCGCCCACCACCCGTTTTTGCCGTGCGGTGCATTCGCCGGCGGCTGCTTTGACTTCTTTTGAAGGAACGCAAATGGAGCAATTTCACGGCACGACGATCGTTTCCGTGCGGCGCGGCAGCCAGGTCGCGCTGGGCGGCGATGGTCAGGTGACGCTTGGCAACATCGTCATGAAGGGTGGCGCGAAGAAGGTCCGGCGCATCTACAACGACAAGGTGCTTGTCGGATTCGCGGGCGGCACGGCCGATGCGTTCTCGCTACTCGATCGCTTCGAGGCCAAATTGGAAAAACATCAGGGCAATCTGACGCGCGCGGCCGTCGAGCTAGCCAAAGATTGGAGCACTGACCGCATGCTGCGACGTCTGGAAGCGATGCTGATCGCGGCCGACGCAAGCGCGACGCTCGTCATCACCGGCAACGGCGACGTGCTCGATCCCGAGGGCGGAATCTGCGCGATCGGCTCCGGCGGCGCCTATGCGCAGGCTGCGGCGCGCGCGCTTGCCGACAACACCAATCTTTCACCGCGCGAGATCGTCGAGAAATCGCTCGCGATCGCCGGCGACATGTGTATCTACACGAACCACAACCGCGTCATCGAGACGATCGAGTAAGAAGGGAGAACTGAATGAGCACTATGACCCCGGCCGAGATCGTCTCGGAACTCGACAAGTTCATCATCGGCCAGAAGAACGCGAAAAAAGCCGTCGCCGTCGCCTTGCGCAACCGCTGGCGCCGACAGCAGGTTGCCGAACCGCTGCGCCAGGAAATTACGCCGAAGAACATCATGATGATCGGGCCGACCGGCGTCGGCAAAACCGAAATCGCGCGGCGCCTCGCGAAGCTTGCCGACGCGCCGTTCATCAAGATCGAAGCGACGAAGTTCACGGAAGTCGGTTATGTCGGCCGCGATGTCGATAGCATCGTGCGCGATCTTGTCGAAATTTCGCTGAAACAGACGCGCGAGACAGAGATGCGCAAGGTGCGCTCGCAGGCCATGGATCAGGCCGAGGATCGCATTCTCGACATTCTGCTGCCTAGCGCGCGCCCCGTCGGCTTCGGCTCGCAGTCGTCGAGCAGCGAGTCTACCGAAGGCAGCTCGACGCGCCAGACGTTTCGCAAGCGCCTGCGTGAAGGCCAGCTCGACGACAAGGAAATCGAGCTCGATGTCGAGCTGCCGCAAGTCGGCATGGACATCATGGGCCCGCCCGGCATGGAGGATATGACGGAGCAGATCCGCTCGATGTTCGCCAACTTGGGCGGCGGCAAGAAGGCTCGCCGCAAGATGAAGGTCAAGGAAGCGCTGAAGGTGCTGACCGACGAGGAAGCGTCGAAGATGCTCAACGACGAAGAGGTCAAGTCGAAGGCCGTCCAGAACGTCGAGCAGAACGGCATCGTCTTTCTCGATGAGATCGACAAGATCGCGTCGCGCGGTGGCGAGCTCGGCGGCGGTGGCGGCGAGGTGTCGCGCCAGGGCGTGCAGCGCGATTTGCTGCCGCTCGTCGAAGGGACGACGATCAATACGCGTTACGGGATGGTGAAGACCGATCACATCCTTTTCATCGCGAGCGGCGCGTTTCATCTGTCGAAGCCGAGCGATCTCATCCCCGAGTTGCAGGGGCGCTTTCCGATTCGCGTGGAACTCGATTCGTTGTCGGTCGAGGACTTCGAATCGATTCTCGTGGCGACCGATGCGAGCCTGGTGAAGCAGTATCAGGCGCTGCTTGCCACAGAGAGCGTCGCGCTCGAGTTTGCCGAGGATGGGATCCGGCGAATGGCGGAGATCGCCTATTCCGTCAACGAGCGCACCGAGAATATCGGAGCCCGACGGCTTTATACGGTCATCGAAAAGCTGCTCGAGGATGTGTCGTTCGCGGCCGGCAACCACGCCGGCAAGCAGGTGCGCATTGATGCGGCTTATGTCGACAAGGCGCTCGGCGATATCGTCAAGAGTGAAGATTTGTCGCGGTATGTGCTGTGACCGTTATGCGCGGTAAGCGCCACGTCCCGTAAGCGATACCTGCGTCAAACAGCCACTCGATTGCCAATGCGGCAGCACAAATCAGCGGCCTGTGTTGGGCGCTGGTTTGGGTTGCCGCTGATCGAAACGAGCGCGCTGCGCGCTCGACTACCCCTTATCTGACGTCAGTTTCACCGTCACCATCGCGCTGCCGGCTGCTTTACCGGGTAGCGCGGCGTCTTCATACCTCTTCGGCGGCGCGCTGAACACTCTCATTACTGCCAGGTGTCTCAGCCCACCGCAACAATAAAATTTCAAACGGCTGATCGTACGTGATCGTCCGGATGCGGTTCTGTACGCCATCGCAGCTGCGAACTTCGCATTGTGCGACCGCTTGCGCAACACCGAATAACGCCAATGGCACCGGAGCTATCTATGTACTCGAGTCCAGAAACATCGCGCCCCCAAAGGCGGACGCTCAGTAAAAATGCCGACGCGGCGGCACCAGGAGAGCAGGACGCGACGCTTTCAATCGCTCCGGGCATGAGGGCACTCAGCAATATATCGCCGCACTATTCTGCAAACTCCTCGGAACAAGCACAGTTTCGCGACCGTTATCAACCGGGCGATCTCGTATATGGTCTTGGGAAAATCTACATAGAAGACCCAGATGCGTCGCCGCGCTACAGATATTCACAACTGCCTCAATTCGAAGCGACGAGAGAAGGCGCCTGGACGATCGATCAATATCCGGTGGTCGAGGAAGAACTCGGGAAAGGTAACGTACCGAAACCCAAATACCTGGACCATTTCATTGGGGCCTTAAAACAACACAACAAGTACGGAAAGATCCTCGACAGCGTCCGAGACCGCGGCAAGACATGGAAAAGAAAGTGCAAGGCTGGTTTACATTGGGCAACACATAGTGAGGAACCGATTATCTATGTGCACTTCATACTGGACGGCCTCGATGTGGAGAACGCACTGAACAAGAAGCCTCCGTATGGCGACTCAGTCACTGCGTCGGAACTAAGATGGCTATATCGAAATAGGTCCGACCAGCAAGTGCGAGATCGCGTCCAATTTTGGCATCAGGAAAGGCCTGTCATGCCGCCGTGGACACGTGAATACGCTGCGGATTTAGTTACCAGGGCTTTCGAGGAGGGATGCGCCGATGGTGATTTTGAAGAAGAAGATCGCGACGAATATCTCGAGCGCGGGATCGAAAGGCAGCTAGAACTTTGGTCGAGCTACAAACCGAGATCGCGGTCTTCAGGGGCACGGTAAATCGAATTGGTCGTCGCCTCACACCAGTGTAAGTCGGACACGTTGCGCGTGACAACTGTCATGCCGTGCACAAGCGCCGTCGCGGCAATCATTGGTGTCGAGCACGAACATCATCTGAAGTCGGCCGGTGTCGATTCGATGTGGGCGCGCGGCAGATCGAACTCGATGTCTTCGAGTCCGGGCATGGAAAGAGCGTCAGCAACGTTGCGACGCTGGGGAGTGAGCTTTTGATATTCCTCGAAGCTCAGTAGCACATGAGCGGGCCTACCCCAATCTATGACGAATACCGGTCCGTCTTTCGTGGCCTTCTTGGCTCTGGTTACGTCCTGATTGAGCTCCCGGCTTGACAATGTGGTGATGGTCATGAAAGGCCAATCTCGATGTAGACGATGGAAAGAAAGCACTTGTTCCCTCGCTCCAATTCTTGAAAGCGCATTCGGGATAGCTGAAAGATGCACGCGTCCAGACCGGTGGCCCAACGGCATTATTGCTTCACCGGCCGCTTAGCCAACTTCCGCTGCAACGTCCTACGATGCATATTGAGCGCCCGTGCCGTAGCCGAAATATTGCCCCCATTCTCGGCGAGCGCCCGCTGAATGTGCTCCCACTCAAGCCGCGCCACCGACAGCATTGACGGATTCTCGATTGCCGCTTCGGCCTGTTCGACACTCGCCTCGACCTTCATCGCATTGAGAATCGTCTCCACATTAGCCGGCTTCGCCAGGTAATTATCGGCGCCATCCTTGACGGCCTGCACAGCCGTCGCGATGCTCGCATATCCCGTCAGCACGAGCATTCTCGAATCCGGCTGCAAATCACGTAAAGGCGCGACCAGATTCAACCCCGAGTCCCCGCCCAGATGCAGATCCACCGTGATCAGCTCGAACCGATGCTCGTTCGCCAGCTTGATCGCCTCTTGCGCATTGTGCGCCTGAAACACCGTATACCCACGACGCGTCAGCCCCCGAGCGAGCACGCCGGCAAACACTTCATCGTCGTCGATCACGAGGAAATTGTTTTCACTCATATTGCACTCTCTTTCGAATCGGATATTGAGGAAGCCGCCGCCGGCACACGCAACACGGCGCGCGTGCCGCGCGGCTCCACGTCGAGCAGCTCCAGCGTGCCGCCCAGTCGCGCCGCAGCCGCAAAAGCCAGATAAAGACCCACGCCGTGCCCACCTTGCGTGCTGTCGACCGGCGCCGAGCCGAGCTGGGCACGTAAAGTCGGTGCGATCCCAGGTCCGCTGTCGCGCACTTCAAATTCAATAAAGCCTTCATCGACCGTCGCCTGCAGCCTGACACTATCTCGGCTCGCCCGCGCCGCATTGTCGAGGAGAATCGTCAGAATTTGACCGACAGCCGTCGTATCTTCCACCCACGCGTCGCCCGAAGGCCCGGCAACGCGCTCGAACCGGACATGCGGATGCCGTAGCCGCCACTGCTCGCTGAAACCGGCCAGCCAGTCGCCGAGCTTTTCGCTATGCGACGAAATCGACGCACGGCTGCGCAGCCGCGCAAGTGCAGACGTACAAAGCGTCATCTGCTTTTCGAGCACTTCCAGATCGGCCGCGTAGGGCGCCAGGCCATTATCGGTGCGCGCAGCGTCGCGGAGCTCCTCGCTAATCATCGAGATCGTCGATAGCGGCGTGCCCATCTCGTGCGCGACGGTCGCGGCTTGCACGCCGAGCGCCACGGCCCGCTCATCGCGCAGCAAGCGCTGCTGCGCGTCGCCGAGCGCCGCGTCGCGCTGGCGCAGCGCATTCGACATGCGGGCAACGAACCAGGCGATGAGGCACACGCTCACCATGAAGTTGACCCACATCCCGGCGCGGTAGTAGTCGAAGAGGTTCGCCGGGTTATCCAGATTGAGCGGCACGGAGTCGAAACCGAGCGCGACATAGCAGCACATCGCGAAGATCGCGAGCCAGATCATGTGGGTCCATGGCAGCACCGCCGCCGCGATCGCGAGCGACGGCAGATAAAGGGAGACGAACGGATTCGTCGTGCCGCCTGACAGGAACAGCAACCCGGACAGCGCACCGAGGTCAACCCAAAGCTGGCCGAGCAGCTCGAGGTTCGTTTCCGGCCGTGCGCTCTTCACTCGCACCCAGGTCAGCCCATTGAACAGCACTTCGAGCGCGATGATCATCAACATCGCCGGCAATGGCAAATGCACGCCGAAAAACTGCTGGACGACGGCAATCGTCGTCAGCTGGCCGATGATGGCGAGGCTGCGGAGCCAGAAGAGATGGCCCAGATTGACGCGGCCTGTGTTGGTGATACGCTGCATCTGAACAATCAGGCGGACGAAGAGGGCGACCGTGGCGAAGCGGGCGGCCCGTCCCCCGAATCCTCGGAAGAAGCGGCGCGAGATGGAGTGCCGCTGCACGACGCCCGGCCCGAAACGGCGAGCTCGTCCGCGAGGCATTGCGGACACAGACACGACTCGCCGGGGACGAGACGCTCGGCAGGCAGTTTCGGCATCGAGGCGCACCAGCAGGCGGTGCGTCCGCGCTCGCGCCCGCAATCGAA
>CAYPWK010000029.1:0-8981 GCA_964414365.1 uncultured Burkholderia sp. | reverse complement strand
GTCCGGCCGGCGAGCCCCATGTAACCGTTGCGCCTGCGACCAAAAACCGCGGCGCGGGCCGCCGATCGGCAACCAGTCCTGTACAATTCGGCCTGTTTTCGCCCTGGTTCCGCGCGTTTTCGACTGTTCCTACCGTTTCAACCCGTTGCCCGCCGAGCTTGCCGCCATGTCCGAGCCCATCGACCTCTCCCAGATTCCGCCCGCTCTGAAAGCCGAAATACTGGCCGAGGCCTTGCCCTATATCCGTCAATATCACGGCAAGACTGTCGTCATCAAATACGGCGGCAACGCGATGATCGAGGAGCGTCTCAAGCAAGGCTTCGCGCGCGACGTCATTCTGCTCAAGCTCGTTGGGATCAATCCCGTCATCGTGCACGGCGGCGGCCCGCAAATCGACCAAGCCCTCAAGAAAATCGGCAAGCAAGGCACCTTCGTCCAAGGCATGCGCGTCACCGACGAAGAGACGATGGAAGTCGTCGAATGGGTGCTCGGCGGCGAAGTGCAGCAAGACATCGTTACGCTCATCAACCACTTCGGCGGCCATGCCGTGGGTCTGACAGGCAAGGACGGCGGCCTCATCCACGCCCGCAAGCTGATGATGCCGGACCGCGAGAATCCGGGTCAGTACGTCGACATAGGCCAGGTCGGCGAAGTCGAGTCGATCAACCCGGCCGTCGTGCGCGCGCTGCAAGACGACGCCTTCATCCCCGTGATTTCGCCGATCGGCTTCGGCGAGGACGGCCTTTCGTACAACATCAACGCCGATCTGGTCGCCGGCAAGCTCGCCGTCGTCCTCAACGCTGAGAAGCTCGTCATGATGACGAACATCCCCGGCGTGATGGACAAATCGGGGAACCTGCTGACGGATCTCTCGGCACGAGAGATCGACGCGCTTTTCGAAGACGGAACGATCTCGGGCGGCATGCTGCCGAAAATCGCGTCCGCGCTCGACGCGGCGAAGAGCGGCGTGCGCTCGGTCCACATCATCGACGGCCGGATCGAGCACTCGGTCCTGCTCGAAATCCTGACCGAGCAGCCGTTTGGCACGATGATCCGCTCGCACTGAACGCTCCCCGAGCGCTTTGCGAACATAAGAAGGCGAGAAGCGCCGGCGCGAGCCGCCGGTCGCCGAAACCACGGCCCACCCAACCATGTCCAGCCTGCTGACCCGCGCTCGCCGCCTGCGCCGTGCCTCCAACGCCTCGCGCCCCGTCTGGCTGTTCGATCTCGACAACACGCTCCATCGCGCCTCGCACGCGATCTTTCCCGCGATCAACGAGGCGATGACGCAGTACATCGCGGATGCGCTCGGCGTCGGACGCGCCGAGGCCGACCGCTTGCGGCTCGGCTATGTTCGGCGCTACGGCGCCACGCTGACCGGGCTCGCGCGCCATCATCCGATCGATCCGCACGATTTTCTGAGGGTCGTCCATTCGCTGCCCGACTTGGGCGCGATGCTGCGTTCGGAACGCGGTATCGCGCGCCTCATCGCCGCGCTGCCGGGCCGCAAGTTCATCCTCACGAATGCGCCTGAAGAGTATGCGCGAGCCGTACTCGCCAAGCTCGGAATCGAGCGACTCTTCGAGCGCGTCATCGCGATCGAGCACATGCAGCGGCGCGGCGTCTGGCGCGCCAAGCCCGATCTCGCCGTCTTGCGCGGCGTGCTGCGCGAAGCTCATGCGCGGATGACCGACGCCGTCCTCGTCGAAGATACGCGCGGCCATCTGAAGCGCTACCGGCGTCTCGGCATCCGCACCGTGTGGATCGTCGGCCATCTCGTTGCCGCGCCGAAGCGCGACGGCTCGCGCGCACGGCTGCCCGGCACCGGCCGGCCGCACTATGTCGATCATCGCGTTCGTTCGCTAAAATCGCTGCCAAAGCTCCAACTGAGCTGAGACGGTCGTGGCGAGCCGCGCGCCGCCGGGACTGCGGACACACGTTCCATAACGAAAGACAACGTTCTCGGGGCGGAAATGCAATCGACCGAACGGCAGGCGGCAGCAGCGATCGTAGACGGCGAAACCGAGCCCACGGGCCCGGTCCGCGCACCGCGCATGAAGCCCGGCGAGCGGCGCGTGCATATTCTCCGGACGCTCGCGGCGATGCTCGAGGCCCCGAAGGGCGACAAGATCACGACCGCCGCGCTCGCCGCCCGGCTCGGCGTATCCGAAGCGGCGCTTTACCGGCAGTTTGCGAGTAAAGCGCAAATGTACGAAGCGCTGATCGAATTTATCGAGGGGACCTTCTTCGGGCTCATCAACCAGATCGCGGTCAAAGAGCCTGACGGCGTCTTGCAGGCGCGCGCGATCGGCATGATGCTGCTCAACTTCGCGGCCAAGAACCCCGGCATGACGCGCGTGTTGACGGGCGAAGCGCTCGTCGGCGAGCACGAGCGGCTGGCAGCGCGTGTCAATCAAATGCTCGAGCGCGTCGAAGCCTCGGTGAAGCAATGCCTGCGGCTTGCGCTGTTGGAGGCCAATCAGGCAGCAGGGGCAGCGTCCGTTGCGGGTGCCGACGCAGCTCGCGCTACGCCGCCGCTGCCGGCTGATTACGATCCCGCCGTGCGGGCAAGCCTCGTCGTCAGCTACGTGCTTGGCCGTTGGCATCGCTACGCGAAGAGCGGGTTCACGCGCCCGCCCGCCGAGCACGCCGACGCGCAGCTACGGCTCATTCTGCAATAGCGCGTTATTACATTTTCCGCTATGCTTTGCGACTCGCCCGGGCGGAACGTCTTGGCGAAGCGAAGTGGCGCGCCGATTTGTCGACTCGATTGCGGGCGCGCGAACCTTCTTCGGAGGTTCGGTATAAATGCGGCTAAAGAGGTCGTCAGCCGCGCTATCCACCCGCCGCGCACCGCCGACACCATTTAGCCGCCCCATTAGAAGGCGGAATGAATGGAATCGATCGGGATCGTCACCCCACAACGGATGCAGTTCAGTCAGCCGCTCGCGCTGCAAAACGGCAGCGCGCTTGCGGGCTACGACCTGATGGTCGAAACCTATGGCACGCTCAACGCCGCGCGCTCGAACGCGGTGCTCGTCTGCCATGCGCTGAATGCCTCGCATCATGTCGCCGGCACCTACGCGGGCGAGCCGAAGAACGTCGGCTGGTGGGACAACATGATCGGGCCCGGCAAGCCGCTCGACACGAATCGCTTCTTCGTGATCGGCGTCAACAATCTGGGCTCGTGCTTCGGCTCGACGGGGCCGATGAGCATCGATCCGGCCACCGGACGCCCCTACGGCGCGAAATTTCCCGTCGTCACCGTCGAAGACTGGGTCCATGCGCAGGCGCGCGTCGCTGACGCATTCGGCATCGAGCGTTTCGCCGCCGTAATGGGCGGCAGCCTCGGCGGAATGCAGGCACTCGCGTGGAGCACGATGTATCCCGAGCGCGTCGCCCACTGCATCGATATCGCGTCGACGCCGAAGCTTTCCGCGCAAAACATCGCCTTCAACGAAGTGGCGCGCTCCGCGATTCTCTCCGATCCCGACTTTCACGGCGGCGACTACTACGCGCATGGCGTGAAGCCCAGGCGCGGTCTGCGCGTCGCCCGGATGATCGGGCTCATCACCTATCTGTCCGACGACGACATGGCCACCAAGTTCGGTCGCGCGCTGCGCCGCGAGAATGGTTCGGTGGGTGCCGCCGAGGCCTACAACTTCAGCTTCGACGTCGAGTTCGAGGTGGAATCGTATCTGCGCTATCAGGGCGACAAGTTCGCCGATTACTTTGATGCGAACACCTATTTGCTGATCACGCGGGCGCTCGACTACTTCGATCCGGCGAAGGCGTTCGACGGCGACCTGACCGCGGCGCTCGCCCACACGAGCGCGCAGTATCTCGTCATCAGCTTCTCGACCGACTGGCGCTTCGCGCCCGCGCGCTCGCGTGAGATCGTGAAAGCGTTGCTCGACAACAAGCGGCGCGTGACGTATGCCGAGATCGACGCGCCGCACGGCCACGACGCTTTCCTGCTCGACGATGCGCGTTATCACAACGTCGTGCGCGCCTATTACGAACGTATTGCAGAGGAGGTTGGAGCGTGAACCAGTCCGTCATCGATTCACTCGCGACGCGGGCCGATTTTCGCGCAATCGCGCGCTGGGTCGAGCCGCGCTCGACCGTGCTCGACCTCGGCTGCGGCGACGGCGCGCTGCTCGCATTGCTCGGCGAGGAGCTGGAAGTGCGCGGCTACGGTATCGAGATCAACGACGCCGGCGTGCTGGCCTGCGTGAAGCACGGCGTCAATGTGATTCAGCAGAATCTCGAAGACGGCTTACGGCTTTTCGAGGACGGCAGCTTCGATTTCGCGATCCTCTCGCAGACGCTGCAAACGATCCACCAAACGGCTGCGATCCTGCGCGAAACGGTCCGCGTCGGCAAGGAATGCATCGTCTCGTTCCCGAACTTCGGGTACTGGCCGCACCGGCTGTCGGTGGTAAAAGGCCGCATGCCGGTTTCGCGCTCGCTGCCGTATCAGTGGCACAACACCCCGAACGTGCGTGTCCTGACGATCAGGGACTTCGAAGCGCTCGCGCCCGAGGTCGGCATCGAAATCCTCGATCGCGTCGTCCTCCATGACGGCCGCACCGTCCGCTGGGGCGAGAACTGGCGTGGTAGTCTTGCGGTCTACCGTGTGAAGCGCAGCTGAGCCTGGGAGCGTCGCCGGGCTTGCGCGCGCCGCACCGCTCACCGACGAGGCCGACTATCAAACGCGATATTCCCAACCCGCCGCACGAAGCTCGCGCGCTCGCCGCCCACGAGGATCATCCCGGCTGGCGCGCGTTCCTGAACCGGCACATGCTGATTTGCATCTTTCTCGGCTTCACGTCGGGACTGCCGCTCTTCACGCTCGTCTATCTCGTGCAGGCGTGGCTGCGCTCGGAAGGCGTCAATCTGAAGGAAATCGGCCTTTTCGCGCTCATTCAGTTTCCCTACACGTGGAAGTTCATCTGGGCCCCGCTGATGGACCGCTATGTGCCACGCCTGCCGGGCTGGCGCCCGGGCCGCAGGCGCGGCTGGATGCTGGCCACGCAGATTCTCGTCGCCTGCGCGATTGCCGCGCTCGGGTTCGTCTCGCCGCGCGATGCAATATGGAGCGTCGCCGCGCTCACGGCGCTCGTCGCGTTCTTTGGCGCGAGCCAGGACATCGTTATCGACGCTTACCGGCGTGAGCTGCTCGCGGATACGGAGCAAGGGCTCGGCAATGCCGTCCATGTGAACGCCTATAAAGTGGCCGCGTTGATCCCGGGCTCGCTGTCGCTGATCCTGTCCGATCATCTGCCCTGGACTACGGTTTTCATCGCCACGGCCGCATTCATGCTGCCCGGCATCGTGATGGCGCTCGTCGTGCGCGAGCCCGAGATGCATGGCGCGCGGCCAAAAAATCTGCGCGAGGCGATCGTGTTGCCGCTTTCTGAATTCGTCGCACGCGACGGCTGGGTGGCGGCGCTCGTCGTCCTTGCGTTCATCTTCCTCTACAAGCTCGGTGACACGATGGCGACAACGCTTTCGACGTCTTTCTTCCTCGATCTCGGCTTCGAGAAGACGCAGATCGGCGTGATCGCCAAGACGACGGCGTTCTGGGCCAGTCTCGCCGGCGGCATCATCGGCGGCGCTTGGCTCGTCAAGATCGGCATTGCGCGCGGGCTGTGGATCTTCGGCGCGGTACAAATCGTCTCGACGCTCGGCTTCGCCTGGCTCGCGAAGATCGGCCCCTCGCCCGCGGCACTGGCGCTCATCTACGGCTTCGAAACGTTCTCGACGGGGCTCACGCTCGCCGCTTTCACCGCATACATCGCGAGCACCACCGATCCGCGCTACACCGCGACGCAGTTCGCGCTCTTCACGAGCCTCGCCTCGGTGCCGCGCACACTGGCGTCGGCCGCGAGCGGCTTCATCGTCGCGCGCATCGGCTGGTTCGATTATTTTCTCGTTTGCGCCGTGCTGGCCGCACCCGGCATGCTGCTATTGCCGAAGATCGCACCATGGCGGGCTCGCACATAAAGTCCGAAACCCGTCGGTTCGATCGTTCGCTCGATCGGCGCTGCTTCGCGTCGGTGCGCGTGCTGTTGCCCGCACTGGCGTTTTTGCTCGGCCTTGTTGGGTTGCCTGGAGGTACTCATGCGGCAGAGCCGAGCGCGACCGCGGCCGTGAAAGCCCCGACCTACTCGCCCGGCAGAGACGTCCATTTGGGCAACAACGCCATGTTCCGCAGCCTCGTGCCGCCGCCGATTCTCGAGGCGCAGTCGGCAGTGGAATACGCGGCGCTCATCGAGCGCGCGCGCGAGTCGGGGCGATTGCTTCCGGCGACCGATGCCCGGGTTGACCGAGTCGGCGCCATCGCCATGAAGCTCGCCCCGCTTGCCGAAAAATGGAGCGACCGCGTCAAGGACTGGCATTGGGAAGTCAGCGTCGTCCGTTCGCCCCAGATCGGCATGTTTTGCTTGGCCGGGGGCAAGATTCTCGTCTATACCGGGCTACTCGATCGGATTCGCTTGCGCGACGACGAGCTCGGCCTGCTCATCGGGCATGAGATCGCGCACGCGCTGCGTGAGCAGGTGCGCGAGCGGCTCGGCGGTCAACCGCCGTCGATCCCCTTGGGCGCAAACCCGATTCCGCCGCTTTTCGGCGTAACCGATCTCGACGGCGCTCCGGCGACGGGAGCGACTTTCGGTCCGCCTGTCGCCTCGACGAAATACGACGCGACCGACGAAACCGAAGCCGACGTCATCGGCGCCGACATCGCCGCGCGCGCCGGCTTCGATCCTCGTGCCGCCGTACCGGCCTGGGACAAGGTCGCCGATGCCACGCGGCGCGACAAGGACGGCTTCATTCGCGCGCACCCTTATACCGTGGCGCGGCGGCTCGACATCATCAAACGGCTGCCGGACATGCTCGCGCTCTACGCCAAGGCGCGCGGCGTATCGGTCAATCAGCTGCCGGACTATCCCGGGATGCGGGGAATGCTCGGCACGGTCACGCGCCATCGGTAGGACCGCCCCCCGATTTCTCTCACGGTTTCTCCTTGAACCTCTCAACGCAACGAGGCGAGGGGGTTACTTCGTCCGATTCTCAAACAATCGGCTCTCTCAAAATCGCCGCCCAAGATCATTGAGGGCCTCACGCGAGGCAGGCGCCATCTCGGTGCCGGCGTGAGCGAAATATGGAGGCAAAAAAATGAGAATCACATTCCGCAAGCCGGAACCGTCTCGAGCAGCGGCCGCGGCGGCCCTGGCGCTGTCGTGCCTGCTGCCATGCGCCGCGCAAGCGGCAGCGGCCGCGCCGGCGTCGACCACGGTGCAGCTCGCCGACGGCATGGTGGAGGGTATGCGCGTGCCCGCGTTCGGCCGCAGTTTGCGAGCGCCCACCGTCAAGGTGTTTCGCGGGATTCCTTACGCCGCACCGCCCGTCGGCGAATTCCGCTGGCGCGAGCCTCAACCCGTCGCGCGGTGGGCCGGTGTCCGGCCCGCCCGACAGTTCGGTCCAAGTTGCATGCAGCTGAAATCCTCGAAGCGCGATACCCGCGCCACTGGGATGAGCGAGGATTGCCTGTATCTGAACGTCTGGACGCCGGACATCGGCGAAGACAACAAGCGGCCCGTGCTCGTCTATTTTCATGGCGGCGGCTTCGCAGCCGGAGATGGCTCGGAGGCCCGCTATGATGGGGCGGAGCTTGCCTCGCGCGGCATCGTCGTCGTGACGGTCAACTATCGTCTCGGCGCATTCGGCTTCCTCGCGCTGCCCGAAGCGGCAAGCGAGTCGTCGCACGGGGCAACGGGAAATTATGGGCTGCTCGATCAGGCCGCCGCGCTGCGCTGGGTCCGCAATAACATCACGAAGTTCGGAGGCGACCCGGATCAGGTCACGATCGCCGGCAATTCTGCCGGTTCTGTTTCGGTAAGCGCCCATATGACCTCGCCGGTATCCCGCGGTCTCTTTGCGCGCGCGATCGGCGAGAGCGGCGCGGCGTTCGGGCCGGTCGGGTTCAGGAAACGCGATGACGCTGAGCACGCGGCCACGCAATTCGCGGCGATGCTCGGCGGCACGTCGCTGCGGCAACTGCGCGCAGTGCCGGCCGACAAAGTGCTTGCCGCCACGAAGACGAAGTCGACGGCCGCGATTTTCTGGCCGACTGTCGACGGACATTTCGTGACCGAGTCGCCTGAATCGATCTACAGCGCGGGTCAGCAGGCATCGGTCCCGCTGATGCTCGGCTCGAATTCGCAGGAAGCCCACTTCACTACGCTCCTTGGCGATGCCGCACCTACGCCGGAAAACTGGCGCCGAACGGTCACCACAATGTTCCCCGGTCAGGCTGAGGAAGTGCTCGCGCATTACCCCGGCAATGACAACAACGAGGTGATGCACGCCGCCACGGCGCTTGCTGGAGACCTTTTCGTCGGCAACAGCGCCTGGCGCTGGATGCAGTCGCACCTGCAAAGCGGACACGCGCCCATCTACTACTACCGTTACACGCAACCGCGGCCGCCTGCGACGGATTCGGCGAAAGCGCAACAGAAAACGCCGCAGCCCGTCCTCGGCGCGGCACACAGCGCAGAGGTGGAGTACGCGCTCGGCAACCTGCAGAAGCAGCGGCGATACGCATGGACCGCGGTGGACTACGACGTCTCGCGCGTTTTGTCCGGTTACGTCGAGCAGTTCGTGAAGACCGGCAATCCCAGCGGGACAGCGTCCGCCGGATCCGGCAGCGACATTGCAATCGACTTGGTGCAGGTAGCCGCCGAACCTGAAGCAGCAGCCCCTGTCACAGGTGGAGCACAGCAGGCGGTTCAGAGCCGTCAGGCCGGCATGCACATCCCCGTCTGGCCTGCCGTGCGCGTCGACAACAGGGGCATTCTGCGCCAAGTGATCGGCGAAAACACGCACTCGGCCTGGGACCGCGAAGGGCCACGCCAAGGCCTGGTTCAGCGGCTGCTTGAAAGCCGCGGCGGGAGCGGTCCTCAAGCATTGACTAG
>CAYPWK010000028.1:0-24410 GCA_964414365.1 uncultured Burkholderia sp. | reverse complement strand
CTCCAGATGCATGTCTTTGACTGTCAACGGGCCGGGGACGCATGGAATGGCGGTGCGAGCGTCGGCTGCGTTATCGGCATCGGCGAGGTCGCCGCGCCGCGGGGTGAAATGGTCGAACAGAAACTTGCGCTCGTCGACGCCGATCAGGACCGCACCACGATCGAAGAGCAACGTACCGTCGCCATCCACGATAGGCCACTCGAGCGGCGTGCCCACTGGAACCGCTTCGACGCTCAGCAAGTCCGTCGGTTTTTCGGCATTGGTTTGCATTTACGGTATGCGCAGTAACGGAGTCTAGCTGAAGGCGTGATCCGCGCGGTACTTTTTTGGTTCGAGGCCGCCTACAGGTCACGGGAATGCTGTACTTGCGACGAAAGTATCGTTGACGGTTTTCGTAATTCAAATCAGCCAGCGCCGAACTTCGTGTAGGACGACTTGACGCTCGCATGACAGCGCTTTCCTACACCTAGACGCGTCGGCGACCGTCCGCGAGCCCGCGCCGCGATAGGTGCCCTTCAGAATCTCGTTCTCGCGTTCGACGGCCCATAGCTCGGCGGCTTTCTTCGTGCCGAACGTGCCCGACGCCCGGACGCCCTTGCGGGCTATCTGCACGCGCCATGTGCCCTCTGGCGTCTTGTAGATGCTTGCCATTCTGTTCCCCGGGTAAAAAGTGGGTAAATTCCGGGGAGCGCACCCAAGGAAAAGGCGGGAAAAAGCGGGGGAAAGTCTTTGCACGGACCCGGCCGAAACCCGGCCTAGACCATACCAGACAAGGTAAAGCGGTGAAAGGAGGGGAAAGGTGAATGGTCGCCATGGTGCCGGGACCGGAATGGAAAAAATCTACCTATCGCTTGGTGGGAGCGGGTTGAGCGGATTGTCAGCGCGGAGATACCACCGGAAATACCACCGGACGTAGGCTCAAAATTGGTGATCGCGGCACCGGCACGCGAATGAGCATGGGTATCGATCTGCATCGCAAGTAGTTGCGCGACCAACCGTGCTCGAGCGATTGGGCCGCGTACCAATTGCGTGCGCCCGGCTCCTTGAGCTTGTCCAGCAAGGTCACGATATGAGACCAAGGTAATTGTGCAACGGCCTGTTGCACAATTGCGGGCGTCGGCCATGCTTGGGCCAACGCCCGCATGTACTTGAGATTGCGCGGTGAAAACCCTTGCATGTCGGGGAACGCCGCCTTTAGATCCCGTGCGAGCCGGTCGATGACCTTGGCGCCCCAGCCCTGGCGTTGTTGACGGTCCAAGATATCGTGCCCGATCTGCCAGTACAGAGTGACCAGTTCGCGATTCGCGCTTGCCGCTGCGCGTTGACGTGCGAGTTCAACCCGCTGCTTGAGCTCGGTCAGCCAGTGTCGGTAATCGTCGTCGCCCCAAGGGCCTAGAGAATCGGTCATGCAGCCATCCGTGCGGGCAGCGTTAGTCAACAGGGTGTGGGCGTTATCCCGGGCGCGATTGGTCAGGGCAACGGCCGCCAGGCTAGATCGAACCCCGCTGCCGCGGCTGCGCGCGAGGTCGGCGAACTGTGGATGGCTTTTGCCGGCATCTTCAAGTTTGGGAAGTCCATCGGCGACGCGTATGGCGCCCAAAACCGGCGCAAGCCAATCCTGCCATCACTTTCGCAATACTATCTTTCCGTCATGCAACTCGGCAATTTCCGCGACGCGGACCAGCTGAGTTCGTTAGGTCATTCTCGCGATTCCGCTACTCGTGTTCCGAAAGTCCGCGACGTATTCGGTCCACGCTGACCACTGCGTCGGCCGAGACGGCGAGAGCGACAGCGGCAATCTGTTCTCTCGAGGACAGCGGTTCGCAAGCTGCGCGCGCCCGGCCACGTCGGAGTACCCAATCAAGTCTGTCGGCATGGGTCCTCATGTTCGTCGGCGTTTCCCTGTGCGAGGGCTCATTACTCGCCACACGTTTCCTCGTGCCGCCGTATGGTCGCCCCTCATAACGCGGTAGTTTGCTGGCTCCTAAACTGGCGCTTTGGCCTACATGCTTCGAACCTGTGGCGCGTACAGACGGTCAAAAATAACTTTATGTTCCATCAATTTCCCGCGTAATCCAACTGGTTCCGATTACGCGGACAGATCATCCGTGGGGCTATTGACGAGACGTTTCCCGATTCGCATGATTGACTCGAACGTGAGGCATAGGAGCGAATCATGCCGGGTGCAAAAAGCTATCCGAGGGAGCAGTGGGATGAATTTTTCCGTGCGCTCGAGGCCTTGCCGGAAAGGCCTCGGAACGAGCAACGCGTGACGGTCAGCGATGCAATGAAGGAGATGCGCGCTCAAATCGCCGCAACGCAGGCGAAGGGTTACACGCTCGCAGAGATTGTTCAGGAGGCGGCGAGTCGAGGGCTAGATGTCAGCATTGGTGCAGTCAAATATGCTCTGTATCACCCAGCCGCCGATGCCAACGTTGACGCGACCGGCGCACGGCGATGCAGCGGAGGACAACGGTCGTCTGATCGCAAGAAACCCTCAAGGCAAGCGGACGACGCGCGCGTTAATACACGGCAACAAAGGGTAGGTGGCGTAAATCAACCGGAGCCGATGCAGAGTATGAACGCATTCTCGACTACGTTCCGTCGTGATACTGAAAACCTTTAGGAGGCTAAGCATCGACGCGATTCACAATCTCCGGCGCATTCGGTGTTATGCCCGTGCTGTGATGGACACGACTTCGGCGCCAGCTTTGAGCTGATCAAGGTAGTCAGCCCACTCCTGCATCATGGTGCGCCGCTCCGGGATGAACTTCGTCCGGTTGTAGGCCGATCCAAGTTTGTCGGGAACTGCGCGTGCGAGCTGATGCTCTATCACCTCCGGCTTATGCCCGAGTTCTTCATGCAGAATCGTGCGGGCTATTGCCCGAAAGCCGTGACCGGTAATCTCAGTGCGAGTATCGTAGCCGAGCCGACGTAATGCTGCGTTGATCGAGGCTTCACTCATCGGGCGAAGTCGCGACCGTGCGCCTGGAAATACGTATCGCCCTTGCCCTGTGAGGGCCTGCAGGTCGCGCAAAATCGCAATCGCCTGCGTGGCGAGCGGCACGAGGTGCTCGGTGTTCGTCTTACTGACGAGGTAGCGCCATTCTCCCTTTTCCAGGTTGAACTGCGACCATTCTGCCTGTCTCAACTCGCCGGGTCGTGCGAATAACATCGGCGCTAGCTTGAGCGCGCAGAGCACAGGGAAGGTGCCTGAGAATCCGCCAAATGCTCGCAACATCTCGCCGACCTTAATGGGCTCGGTGATGGACGCGAAATGCTTCTCGACCGGCGGCGGGATGGCGCCGATCAGATCCTTCGCTGGGTCGGACTTGCAAAGACCTTCTTTGATGCCGTACCGAAAGATCCGGCTGATCTCGCTGCGTACGCGATGCGCTGTGAATCGTGCCCCTCGAGAGTCGATGCGTTTCAGTACAGCAAGGATCTCCGGCGCGTCGATCTCGGTAATCGGTCGCCTACCGAGCCACGGGAATACGTCGTTCTTGAAGCGGGCCAACGTCTTTTCGTATTGACCTATCTCCACGACCGTCTTTCGTTCTTCCATCCATCCTTTGGCGACGACTTCGAACGAGTTGGCGGCGGCGATGCGTGCGGCGCGTTTTTCAGCTTTCTTAGCCGTGCTGGGATCGATCCCTGCAGCTAGCTTTTCTCGCACTTGCTCGCGCTTCTTACGGGCCGCCGCGAGTGAAACATCCGGATAGACGCCGAGCGCGAGAGTCTTGTCTTTGCCGGCGAACCGATAGTTCATCCGCCAGTACTTCGCGCCGGATTTGTCGAGTTGAAGATACATGCGGCCACCGTCCGACAGGCGGTTACCGGTTCCGTCCGGGTTATAACGCGCGTTCCTAACTTGGGCGTCGGTGAGCGGCATGGTGGTATCTCCGGTCGGAGAAGCGCGGCAGCGCGCCAGATGCCACCAAAAATACCACCGTATACCACCGGCTGTCGAAGGACCAAGCCGGTCCAAAAAGGAAGAAAAAACCTCGCAAGACCTTGATCTAGCGGGGTCCTTCGGAACACCTCGGCACAAGCCGGAACATCTCCCTGGTGCCCGGGACCGGACTCGAACCGGCAAGCCGTTAGGCGGCGGATTTTCGTCACACTGCATCTTTCGATGCCGGCGGCAATCGGACGATCGCCTCGCCGTTCGTGCGCTGGACTATGCCTTCGCCATCGCGGCGGGGGCAGCAACAATCTGCCTCACCGCATTAGGCGCCCCCCGTCTAGTCTCTACACCTTCCGCAACGCGCGGCGGCTGCATGCGCGAAGGGCTTGGCTCGGCGTTGCCTCGGCACGGAATCGCGCGCCTTTGCTCTCGCCAAGCGCGCACGAATAATAGCCAGGGGATTCGCCGAATTTGAAGGGTTCTGCACCGACCGTTTCCGGCCGGGCACTCAAATGCTTTAAGTCCGCTATGTTTACCAATTTCATCACCCGGGCAGGGTGGACGCGATTCTACCATCGTCGAGCAACGGGCATGCATGCGCGCGGGCTACGTTAAAATGGCCGCCGCTCAAGGATATGACCCCCTCCATGAAGAAGCCTCCGATCGCAACGCTCTCGTGCATGCTGCTCGCCCCAGCTCTGATAGCCGGCTGCACGCTCTACAAGAATCCGCGTGCCTGCGAGGCGCGAATGCGCGAGACGCTCACACAGAACCTGCCCGACGACAAGTTTTCGGTATCCCACGTCGGCGTCGGCATTCGCGGCTCGCGCGTGGTCGTCGAAGGCGCTGTCGAGGGGCCGCCCGCGGCATCGGCGGCAACCGCTGCGAGTGCACCCGCGACAGCGGCGTCGACAAACGGCGCGTCGGCGGTTGTCGCCGCGAAGCCCAAGAAAGTGAGCCGTCCCGCCGCGGCCGAGTGCCTGTTCGACGGCGAATCGTTGGTCTCTATAGATTGGTTCAGCCCGCGCGAGCTCACCGCGTCAGAAGCGGCTGCCGCGTCCGCTCCGTAGCCTTGCCGGGCCAGATCGCACGCGGCGCGCGCGGCGACCTGAGCGACGAGGTGGCGCACTGTCCCCGCCGCGCGGTGCTAGCATCGTTGTGTCGGCCAACCATGCGAAGGAGGCAAAAATGGACGGCTTCGTGACACACCGGATAGAAGGCGTATCGGTCGACGTCGAGGTCATCCCGGCCGCGCCACAGGGTTTTACGGCCCGCTTCAGGATTTTCGGCGACGCAAGCGACGAACCTGACTGGCACGCGGTTCATCTGACGCAGGGGCCTTTTTCCACGCGTTGGCAGGCCGAGGAAGCGGCGAAATCGGCCGCTCTCGCGCGTATTCTCGCGCACGGATCGTCGGGGCACTGAACGCGAGCGCGACCGCAACAATGGATCGCTTTCAGTCGGCAGCGAAATCGGAAAAGCACCGCCCGAAAAACGGAAGGGAATCCCCCGTTTTGCACATGGGTCGCCGGGACCGGTAAAATGCGCGGCTGATCCACGGCGATACCACCGTGGCAAGAAAGCGCAAGGATTTTCTCGACATGACTGATCTTCGTTTTACCTCGCGGTTCGCAGCCCTCGTTCTGGCCGGCGGCCTCGTGGCTGGCTGCAGCTCGCCGTCGCCTACGCAGGTCGACTACAAGAGCGATTCGAAGTCGAAGCAGGTTTCGCTCGCCGTGCCGCCGAATCTGCTCGAGGAAACGTCCGATCAGCGTTCGCTGCCTCCGCAAGGCGGCGAGGCGTCCCTTTCCTCATTGCAGCAGGTCCAAAAAGCGGCGCCGCCCGACAATGCCGTCATTCCGCCGGTTGCCGGAATGCATTTGCAGCGCGACGGCAGCGAGAGCTGGCTCGTCGTCGACAATAAAACGCCCGACCAGGTCTGGGCGGAAGTGCGCCGCTTCTGGCAGGAGCAGGGCTTCCTGCTCGTCGTCGATCAGCGCGACAAGCATCTGATGGAGACGGACTGGAACGAAACGCGTCCTCAAGTGAACCAGGGCCTCATTCGCAACACGCTCACGAAAGCAATGGGCAACTCGTACGTGGCGGCCGAGCGCAACAAGTACCGCACGCGCCTGGAAACAGCGTCCAACGGCGGCACCTATATTTTCATCAGCCAGAAGGGCATGCGCGAAGCGCTGACGGGCGTCCACAGCGATACGAGCACCTGGGAGCCGAAGCCCAACGATCCGGCGCTCGAGATGGAATATCTGAAGCGGTTAATGGCGTCGCTGGCGCTGGCCGATTCGCGCGGCAACGCAGCGGGGCCGCAAGCGGCGGAGGACCCAGCGGCAGGCGCCGCAACCGCTCAAGTCGCTGCCGATAAGGGTAACGCGAAAGCCGATGCGAAAGCTGCGGCCGTCGCTGCGCAAAACGTCGCTCAGGCGTCGCAATCGGGCCGCGGAGCCGGAGCTTCCGCCGATCTGCAAGATGCGCTGACCGAGTTGACGGTCTCGGAGCCTTACGACAACGCATGGCTGCGTGTCGGCATTGCGCTCGATCGAAGCAATTTCACCGTTGACGACAAAGACCGCGCGCGCGGCCTTTACTTCATCCGTTACGTCGATCCGAAGGATATGAGCTCGGAACAGCAGGGCTTTTGGAGCCAGGTCCTCCACGGCCACAAGGAGAAGGTCGCGAAGGTCTATCGACTTAACGTTCGTGCGATCACGCAGGACCAGACGCGCATTGCCGTCGTGGACGATAAAGGCTCCATCGATTCGTCCGCGCCGGCGAAGCAAATCATGGCGCTCATCGCCGATCAGTTGCGTTGATGCTCGATGGCAGCGTTGCCTGCCATCGCATGGTTGCCAGGAACCCGCCGCGAAGGCGGGTTTTTTTCACCACGTTTAGGCAGGGGCCTCGAACTAAGTCGCGCGTCCAAGTTTCGACGACCATGGGTCGCGCGCCATGCGCAAGAGCCCCGCTGGCATCGTCGCCTATGCTCGCAGGGCGATGGTTTCGCCAGCGTTCTTGGGAACGGGGGTGCGTTTTTCCAAGGCACCGATCGGATGGTTCCAGTTCAGCCGCGACGCTTCAATGCGCCGAGTTCGGCACGTCCAGAATCAGGATGATGGTCCAGTCGGCATCGCCATCATGGTGATATTGCCGCTCTACGACGATGAACGGTTGCTGCTTGCCCGCTGGTCCCAGAAAGAGCACATCGCCTTCCATCGGAAGACATTCAATCGGCGGCAATGCCAGAAAGGCTTCTTGCGAGCCACGCGGCATCAGCTTTTCGATCTTGCGCGAAGCGGCCTCTGTCCATTCGATATCGAGCTGAATGTTGCTCATCGTATCCTCCGCACCGAAGTGCGCTTGAAGAATTGCTGGAAAACGTTGGAGCGCGACTTTAGCACACCGCTTTCTACATGCAGAACCCACAAAAAAGCCGAAGCCGGCAGAGCCGGTTTCGGCTTCGGACGATAGGCGTCGGCGCTTCAGCGCTCACGCCCATCCCGTGCAAAGCATGATCGACGCGCGTTCACGCGTTGGCCAGACGCCTCATTCCGATTTCTGCGCGCCCTTGTGATGACGGTGCATCATCGATTTGCCATGCGTGGGCTTCGTCTCGGGCATTTGCGACTGCTGTTCCTGCTGCTGCTGCTGTGACTGCAGCGCCTGGGCCCGTTGCTCGACGTCGGCTGCCTTCGCCGGATCCGTGCTTTGCATGACGCCACTTTCCTGTGCGTACGCGGCGCCGGCTAGTACCGAGAGGGAAACTAAGACAGTCAGGGACACTTTGTTCATTATTTGCCTCCGTGCGAAAAGTGGATCGGTCGTAATGGCCCGATGCTGCCGTCCTGCGGGACACTGCATTCTATCGAGCCGCTCTCGTCGCCGGGCTTTCATGTGCGACAAAAGCGACGTTTGGTTACGTGCTGTTACACATGATTGCCGCTACTCATCAACTATAGGCCAGTCCTTCAAAACCATCCGAGCGCGCGATAGACATGGAATTGCGCGCGGCCGATCAACTCGTGCAAAGCGATGTTCGCATTGACGAGATTGTCGACGCGGGGGAGAACGCCAGTCGTAATCTCGCGCGCGTTCGAAATGACCGGTTGCGGCGCGAGACCGAAGCGATCGAAATCGAGCATGGCGCGCTCCATCTGATACGCGGATGTGACGAGTATCAACGAATCGTAATGTCTGTTCCGCAAAATACGCGCCACGTGCCCCGCGTTTTGATATGTGTTGAGACTCGTGGTTTCAAGCAGCAAATCGCGCGGTGCAACATGAAGGCGTAACAGATAGGGCGCATAGTTCTCGGCCTCGCTGGCCTCATGCCGCTGCGGATTGCCGCCACTCACGATCACCGTGCAGTCCGCATTCGGCGCGCTGCGCTTGCAGGCTGCATAGAGCGTCGCCGTTGTCGCGATTCGAATGAGCGCGTCGCGCTTCGGCACGAGCACCCCGTCGCCATCGTGTTCGGTGCCGGTGCCGAGCATGACGATGACGGTCGACTTACCGAAATGGACACGCGGGGTATCCAGTGCGCCACCCTGCGCCCAGTCGAGCAGCGGTGCGGCTAGCCAGCCCGCTGCCAGCAGCCAGAACATGACGGCGGCTAAGACGGCGATCGCAATGCGTGCGCGGCGCCATAGCATGAAAAGTGCGAAAAAAAGCGCGAATAAAGTGAATATGATCAATTCGGATGCGGTAACGTATAGGTTCTGGACTAAAGAGCGAGCCGGCGACAGCGCCGGCCGCGGCGCATCGGACTATGTCCGATTGCCGGGGGGCCGCGAAAGCTCTGAATCTCGAGGTAGCGATAATACGGCGGCAACAGCTGAAAAAGGTTGCCACCGCGCTTCGCGGCCGGCGCTTGCGAGCGGCGGCGTGGTCATGGCTTGGCCGTGACCGTTCAGCGTCATATCCGTATCTGAATGAAGAAAGGGTCGAGATGACCATGTATTCGAACGAAGCGGTACTCGAGGCTCTCAGGCGTGTCCAATATCGTCAGGTCCCATGGGCCCGGCGCCCGGGCGTTTTCGAGTACCTGCGCGGCCTCGGTTTGATGGAAACGGCGCGCCAGCGCACCGTTTCTCCCGGCGCGGGCTTTCATGCGCCGGTGGACATCGCTGTGCTTACCGAGCGTGGGCGTGCCGAGTTCACGCGCCTTGCCAGGGAGGAGAGGTCGCTCGCCTGGCCGGAGCGCCGGGCCGATGGTTACGTCTACCGGGCTGAGTTGGCGCTTTAGCGCGTTAAATAGGCCTCCCTCCGGCAGCCAATCGAAGGCTCGCTTTAGCATTCGCGTCGCACATCGTGCCACGCTCGGAAGCGGCTTGCGCTTTCGCGCTGGCGCGAAAAAAAGCCCGTACCCCTTCGGGCACGGGCTATTACCGGTGCATTTCTGCTGCCACGCCGTGGTCATGGCACTTACTCCGACTGCCTGGCCGCGCAGCGGTTCCCCGCGTTTGCGGCTTCTCGATCGCAAAAAAGCTTCGATTGGGGACGCTGCCGATCGCGGCGGTCCCTTAGCGCGAGTTTTGCCTTCCTTTCATGGGGGGCGGCGCGCGCTCGTCTTTGGCGCCGTGCGGCGTCTCCGGGTGTGAGCGGGCGTTATTGACGATGTCTCCTCGGAGATTGCCGCGAGGCACCTCTACGGTGGACCGACGTTGCCCGTCTGCTGTGGGCTGCGCGGACAATTCGCTGCGAAGGGCAGCAGCTTGCGGATCAGCGGCGGCGGCGAGTTGCGCGGTCGCTCCGACGAAGAGGGAAACGATCGCACCTAGAACCGCCCAAGGTGCTCGCTTCATGGTGGCGCTCCAAAGCAGAGCCGCTCATGCGGCTCCAGGATCTATCGCAATAGACCAACGTACGCGGGAGCGCCGTGCTTCGCTGTAAGCATTCGTAAAGGGATGTTTCGCCGGGCCTACGCGGCGATCGCTGCCCATCGATCGCTGCCCGGCGCTGGAGACTTGCCGGGCGCAGCGATGCGGGATGAGGGTCTTAGAGACTCAGGCCATCTTGACGGGGGCGCGCCACGATTCTGGATTCGTCCAGAACGCACCGCGCAGGCGGTCGCGGCTCGGAGGCGCGGGCGGCTTGACCGCGGCCGTACCGATGCGGCCGCGCAGCGAAATCTGGCGTCCGCAGGCGGTGAGCCGCTTCACCAATTCAGCCAGCGTGCCGTCGGCTTGCCACTCGTCCAAACCGCGCCGACAGGTCGGCGGAGAAGGGTAGCGGCCGGGCAGCTTCGACCAGCCTTCGCCCGTCGACAACACCCAGAGCACGGCGTTGACGACTGCGCGTGCTTCCACGCGAGGGCGTCCGCGCCGCTCAGCTCGTGCAGGTTCCGCACAGAACAAAGCCTCGACCAGCGCCCATTCGTTATCTCTCAAATCGTCGAACAGCATCATGTCCTCACCTCAGCGAAACTAACCCGGTGCGCTGCCCCGCGCCGCGCACTCTCGAGACATTCGATGTACGAACGTCGCACGAGCCGGCCGTTGCCGCGAACGATCGGGTCGCGGATCACACCGGCTTCGCGCGCCTACCAACGCATGAAGCGTGCCACTTATGAAGCAAACGCCGTAAAAGCCGCGTCGCAGCAGGCCCACCGGGATGTCAGCTAGGCGCGTATATGACTTCAAAATGCGTGCCCCGAAAATCAGGGCAATCACCAATCTAGTGCGGATGGCTTGTCGCAGGTGCGTCCGCGCTCGATTATTGCGATGCCGCAAGGTACGATTCGGAGGCATTGGGGAAATCCATGAATAGGCGGTGCAATGGACATCGACTCCGCTTTAACGCGGCTTTGCGCTCGCAACATCTAACCAACTCGATGGAGGCATACGAAAATTAAGCCGGCGTGCCGATCAGATGTTTTGACGGGTGCCGCAAGCGTGCCGGCGGTGTTCCGCCGCGCATCGGCCGTATGGCCGCTGTCGAGCCTTCCGGTTTACGGGGCCCTGGTTTTTGCGTAAGATGGCGTTCAGTCGCGCGGCGACTTCTCCGGAATACCGCCGCTCCGTCCGGCTGGGCATGGTTCGATCGCAGTCCGATTCGCCGCCCCCCGGTCCGTGCTCCCATCAATATGACCGATCAAAATCGGGCGAGCGCGTCTTCAGTTCCATATCGTCTGTTTGATCCGGTTCGTTGACCACAGGGTCTGGCCTAGCTGCATGAATACCCAAGAGGCGAAGATCGTCCTCGAGACTGCTTTGATTTGCGCGCACGAACCGCTGAAGATCGGCGAGTTGCGCAAGCTTTTCGACGACGGTGTGTCGGCGGATACGGTCCGCGCGTTGCTTGAGGATCTGAAGGGCGAGTGGTCCGGCCGAGGCGTCGAGCTCGTCGCGCTGGCGTCCGGTTGGCGCTTTCAGAGTAAGCCCGCGATGCGCGGCTATCTCGATCGCTTGAATCCGGAAAAGCCGCCGAAGTACTCGCGCGCCGTGCTCGAGACGCTCGCGATCATTGCCTATCGGCAACCGGTCACGCGCGGCGATATCGAAGAGATACGCGGCGTGACGGTCAATACACAGGTGATCAAGCAGCTCGAGGATCGAAGCTGGATCGAAGTTATCGGGCACCGCGATGTGCCGGGCCGACCGGCGCTTTACGCGACCACGAAGCAGTTTCTCGACGATCTCGGCCTGAAAGCGCTCGACGAGCTGCCGCCGCTCGAAGATCCCGCGGGCCAGCTCGACGCAAGCCCGCTGGCTCAACATGCGATCGAGTTCGCCAATGACGGCGAAGCGGCGCTCCGCGCCGCACCCGGCGAGGACGGCGAGCATGGTAACGGCGAGCACGTTTCGTGCGACGGTGCCTCGGACGCGCCGGCGCAAGCCCAGGACGGCGGCGAATCGCGAGCAGAGGACGGCCGCGAATCGCAAGGGGAAGACGGCGACGAAGCGCGAGCGGAAGTCACAGCCGCGTCGGGCGCAGACGCAGTCGACGACCCGAACACCGCCGACTATCCGCCCGAGGCCGCTGGCGCCGATGAATTACCGCGGGAGTCGCGCGCGGGCGAAGCCGGCGAGCGTGCGCATTTGCTGCACGTGGTGGAGCCGCTCCCGCTCCGAACGAAACACGACGATTCCGCAGAGAGTACGGACGAGGACGACGATACGTTCTCCGGCGACGAAGCCGCATCGCGCCGTGCCTGACGTCACGGAATATTTTCCGCGCCCGACACGGGCGCGCGCTATCTAACATCGAGGTTGTTTTGACTAATACCCACGACACCGAATTGTCCGCATCGGGGCATGCCGTTGAAGCCGCGGGCCGCGAAGAAGCGCCCGGCGCGCACGAGCCGCAGGCCGCCGGCGATCGCGAGCCGCTCGCCTCCATCGCGGAAGCGGGCGATCAGGAACGCCCGCGCCGCGGGTTGCGGCGCGGGCCGCGCAGTTTGATCGCGCGGCGCAGAGCCGCGGCGAAGACGAAAGGCGAGCAGGCCACGCAAGGGCAGCCGGCCGACGCGGTCGACGCCGGCGAGACAGAAGGCGAAGCCCCCACGCCTGCGCGCGGACCGAAGAAAGGTGCGAGCGCCGGGAAGGGCGGACGCAACAGCGGCGGGCGCCGGCAGGAGCGCCCCGCGGGCGACGACAAACGCGATGACAAGCGCGACGAAAAGCGCGGCGACGCCTCGGGCGCCGAGGACGACGTTTTCGCGTACGTCACTTCGCCCGCTTTCGACGCCGACAACAGCACGACGGGCGGCGTGCGCGCGCCGATGCTGCGGCGCGGCCGGCCGGCTGCGGGCAAGCGCGTGCTTGCGCCCGACGACGACGCGCCGAAGCTGCACAAGGTGCTCGCCGAGGCGGGCCTAGGGTCGCGGCGCGAGATGGAGGAACTCATCGTTGCGGGCCGTGTATCGGTGAACGGCGAGCCTGCCCACATCGGGCAGCGGATCATGCCGACCGATCAGGTCCGCATCAACGGCAAGCCCATCAAGCGCCGGCTGCAGACGAAGCCGCCTCGTGTGCTCGTCTACCATAAGCCGGCTGGCGAAATCGTGAGCCACGCCGATCCTGAAGGCCGTGCGTCGGTGTTCGACAAGCTGCCGCCGATGAAGAGCGCGAAGTGGCTTGCCGTCGGCCGTCTCGACTTCAACACGGAAGGTTTGCTGCTTCTGACGACTTCCGGCGATCTCGCGAATCGCTTCATGCATCCCCGCTATAGCGTCGAGCGCGAATATGCGGTCCGCGTGGTCGGCGAACTCTCCGAAAGCTCACGGCAAAAGCTGCTGCAAGGCGTCGAGCTCGAGGACGGGCCCGCCAACTTCCTGCGCATTCGCGACGGCGGCGGCGAGGGCACGAACCACTGGTACCACGTTGCGCTGGCCGAAGGCCGCAACCGCGAAGTGCGCCGGATGTTCGAGGCGGTCGGCCTTATGGTGAGCCGGCTCATCCGCACGCGGCACGGGCCGATGACGCTGCCGCGCGGCTTGCGGCGCGGCCGCTGGGAAGAGCTCGAAGATAACGAGGTGCGCAGCCTCATGGCGGCGGTAGGCCTGAAGGCTCCGGCCGAGGACAAGGGCGCGCGCCGCGCGACGCCGGAGCGTCGGCAACCCGATCCGATGCAGACGTCGATGGGCTTCATCAGCCGCGAGCCGGTGCTGACGGCACACGGCCGCTTCGAGCAGCAGGGGCGCGGTGCCGGACGGCGCGGGCCCGGCGGCGGGTTCGCGGGCGGCAGCGGCGGCTTCGGCGACGGCCCGCGCGGCTACGGTAATCGGGCGGACTCGGGGCCCGGCAAAAAGGGGCGCCCGCGTGGCGACGTCGATGGCAATCGCGCAGCGCCTCATGGCGGCAATCGTGCGGCGCCAGCCGGCGGCAAGCGCGGCTTTGGCGGTAACGCGAACGGCAATCGCGCCGGCAACGCGGGCGGCGGTCCGCGGCCCACGACGCGCAACCGCCCGCGGGGCCGCTAGCAGCCCGCCTCGCCAGGCCGCAGAGGCGGCGCGGCGCTCGTCGCCAGTTCGCTGCCCGGTCGCTCCGCCCGGGCTTTCTCGCGGGTTTTCGCGGGTTTTTGGGTAAGGCGCTTGCGGCGCTTTGCTTTGCAAGCTTTCTCAAAAAATGCTAAACTCGCTGAGTCGCTGGGCGTACGGCTTCATCTGTGCGGCTCAGGTGGCGACCACCGGTAAGAAGATGGGCGTTCAGCCCATTTTTTTTTGGCGTTAAGCGATAACAATCCGGGTTCGGCATCTCGGGTAGCACTTCTTTCTCCGTGCGCCGGCAAGGCGTGCGGCCCCGTGAGGTTTCGCGTGGCGCGCGCGAACACCTTAGAGGGCACAGTGCAACTGACGGAACTGATAGAAACCACGGTCTCGGGCATGGGTTACGAGCTGGTCGATCTTGAACGGACCGGGCGCGGATCCATCTGCGTCTATATCGATCAACCGTCCGGTATCGCCATCGACGACTGCGAAAAGGTCACGCGTCAGCTCCAGCACGTTCTGACGGTTGAAAACATCGACTACGAGCGGCTAGAAGTTTCGTCGCCGGGACTCGATCGGCCGCTGAAGAAGCTGGCGGATTTCGCGCGCTTCGCAGGGAGCGAGGCCGTCGTTACGCTAAAAAAGCCATTGAACGGACGCAAGACGTACCGGGGCATTCTTCATGCACCGAACGGCGAGACGATCGGTTTGGAATTTGAAGGGAAGGAGGGCGCCGCGATGCTCGATTTCACGCTCGCAGATATCGATCGTGCACGCCTCGTCCCGCACGTTGACTTTAGGAGCCGCAAACAATGAGTCGCGAAGTGTTGATGCTGGTGGATGCGCTGGCGCGCGAAAAGAACGTCAACAAAGATGTCGTGTTCGCTGCGCTCGAAGCCGCCCTTGCTTCGGCCACCAAGAAACTCTTCGAAGAAGACGTGGACATTCGCGTGCATATCGATCGGGAGTCGGGCGAGCATGAAACGTATCGCCGCTGGCGCGTCGTGCCCGACGAGGCGGGTCTGCAAGAGCCGGACCAGGAAATTCTGCTCTTCGAAGCACGCGAGGAGCAACCCGAGATTCAAGTCGACGAATACATCGAGGAGCCGATCCCATCGATCGAGTTCGGCCGGATCGGTGCGCAGGCTGCCAAGCAGGTCATCCTGCATAAAGTGCGCGATGCCGAGCGAGAGCAGATCCTGAACGACTTCCTCGAGCGAGGCGAAAAGATCATGACGGGAACGGTGAAGCGCCTGGACAAGGGCAACTTCATCGTCGAGTCGGGCCGCGTCGAAGCGCTGCTGCGCCGTGACCAGCTGATTCCGAAGGAAAATTTGCGCGTCGGCGACCGCGTGCGCGCCTATATCGCGAAGGTCGACCGTACGGCGCGCGGCCCGCAGATCGAGCTGTCGCGAACGGCGCCCGAGTTTCTGATGAAGCTGTTCGAGATGGAGGTGCCGGAGATCGAGCAAGGCCTGCTCGAGATCAAGGCCGCCGCTCGCGATCCCGGCGTGCGCGCGAAGATCGGCGTCATCGCCTACGACAAGCGGATCGATCCGATCGGCACCTGCGTCGGAATTCGCGGCTCGCGAGTGCAGGCCGTGCGCAACGAGCTCGGTGGCGAGAACGTCGACATCGTGCTATGGTCGGAAGATCCCGCCCAGTTCGTGATCGGCGCGCTCGCGCCGGCAGCGGTCCAGTCGATCGTCGTCGATGAAGAAAAGCACTCGATGGACGTCGTCGTGGACGAAAGCGAGCTTGCGGTCGCGATCGGCCGCAGCGGACAGAATGTGCGGCTTGCCAGCGAGCTGACCGGCTGGCAGATCAATATCATGACGCCCGACGAGTCGGCGCAAAAACAGAACCAGGAGCGCGGTGTCCTGCGCGATCTGTTCATGGCGCGGCTCGATGTGGACGAGGAAGTGGCCGACATTCTCATCGACGAAGGCTTCACGAGCCTCGAAGAGATCGCCTACGTGCCGCTCAACGAGATGCTCGAGATCGAAGCGTTCGACGAAGACACCGTGCACGAACTGCGCAATCGCGCGCGCGATGCGCTTTTGACGATGGCGATCGCGAACGAGGAGAAGGTCGAAAATGCATCGCTCGACCTGAAGAGCCTCGAGGGCGTCGATACGGATCTGCTGGCCAAGCTGGCCGCGCACCGGATTCAGACGCGCGACGATCTGGCGGAGCTTGCCGTCGATGAATTGGTCGAATTGACCGGTATGGAAGAGGAAGCCGCAAAGGCGTTGATCATGAAAGCACGTGAACATTGGTTTCAGTGAGTGAACGACTATGACGCACTGAACCGTAAAGCGGCCGCAGTCTGGACGATCTCACGCATGGCATATGGGGTCGTTCGCTGCTCCCGAGAGGCTGGCCGCGCACCCCGATGCTAACCGCAAGGAATCGGTCCTTGCACTAAGAGGAATGAATGGCGAGTAACAACGTAGCCCAATTTGCCGCGGAACTCAAAATGCCAGCCGGAGTGCTGCTCGAGCAGCTTCAGGCGGCAGGTGTCTTGAAGGCGAGCGAGGACGATACTTTGTCCGAGTCGGACAAGGCGCGTCTGCTTGATCATTTGCGCAAGTCGCACGGCTCGGCCGATACCGACAAGCGCAAGATCACGCTGACCCGCCGGCATACGTCGGAGATCAAGCAATCCGACGCGACGGGCAAGGCTCGCACCATTCAGGTCGAAGTGCGCAAGAAGCGCGTTTTCGTGAAGCGCGAGGAGCCGGGCGAAGGAGCCGGCGCGGACGTCGCCGGCCAGGCGGCCGAGAGCGCCGAGAGCGCAGAGTTGCAGCGGCGTGAGGAAGAAGCGCGCCGCGAGGCCGAGCTGCTCGAGCAGCAGGCGCAGGAGCTGAAGGAACGCCAGGAACGCCTCGAGCGCGAAGAAGCCGAGCGTCAGGCCCGCGAGCAGGCCGCCGAGGCCGAGCGCCGCCGCGCCGAGGAGGAAGCGGCGAAGAAGCGCGCCGAAGTGGCTGCGCAGGAACAGGCCGAGCGCACCGCGGCCGAGGACGAACGCGCGGCCGCCGACGAGCGGGCGGCTGCCGACGAACGTGCGGCGGCGGAGCGGGCAGCGGCCGAGCGGGCGGCAGCCGAGCGGGCAGCGCAGCGCGAGGCGGCCAAGAAGGCCGAGGATGCGGCACGCGAGGCGGCCGAGAAGGCGCGCGCCGAGCAGGCGGAAATCGCCAAGCGCCGCGCAGCGGCCGAAGCGGAAGCGCGCGCAATCCGCGAAATGATGAACACGCCGCGCCGGGCTCAGGTGAAGGCGCCTGAGCCGGCGCCGGCCCCGAAGCCCGTCGAAGCAGCGGCCAAGGCCGCCGAAGCGAAGGGCACGCTGCACAAGCCGGCGCGTCCGGAGGGTGCGGCGGCGGCACGTCCGGCCGCGCGCAAGGCGGCGCCTGGCGCGGCTCAAACACCCGCACCGGCGGCGGCGCCGTCGGCGGACAAGAAAAAGCAGGGCGGCAAGGGCGGCTGGCAGGACGACGCGGCCAAGCGGCGCGGGATCAAGACTCGCGGCGATTCGAGCGGCGGTGTCGACCGCGGCTGGCGCGGTGGTCCGAAGGGGCGCGGCAAGCATCAGGAAGCCGCGACGTCGTTCCAGGCGCCGACCGAGCCGATCGTCCGCGAGGTGCACGTGCCTGAGACGATTACGGTTGCCGATCTCGCGCACAAGATGTCCGTGAAGGCGTCCGAGGTCATCAAGATCATGATGAAGCTCGGACAGATGGTCACGATCAACCAGATGCTCGATCAGGAGACGGCGATGATCGTCGTCGAGGAACTCGGGCACCATGCAGTCGCGGCCAAGCTCGACGATCCCGAGGCGCTGCTCGTCGAAGGCGAGGCGAACGATGCGGAATTGCTGCCGCGTCCGCCCGTCGTCACGGTCATGGGTCACGTCGATCACGGCAAGACGTCGCTGCTCGACTACATCCGTCGCGCGAAGGTCGCGGCGGGCGAGGCGGGCGGCATCACGCAGCATATCGGCGCGTACCACGTCGAGACGCCGCGCGGTGTGATCACGTTCCTCGATACGCCGGGTCACGAGGCGTTCACGGCAATGCGTGCACGCGGCGCGAAGGCAACGGACATCGTCATTCTCGTGGTGGCGGCCGATGACGGCGTCATGCCGCAGACGAAGGAAGCCATCGCGCATGCGAAGGCGGGCGGCGTGCCGATCGTGGTCGCGATCAACAAGATCGACAAGCCCGAGGCGAATCCCGAGCGCGTCAAGCAGGAGCTCGTCACCGAAGGCGTCGTGCCGGAAGAGTACGGCGGCGATTCGCCGTTCGTGCCGGTTTCGGCCAAGACGGGCGACGGCATCGACGATCTGCTCGAGAACGTGCTATTGCAGGCCGAAGTGCTCGAATTGAAAGCGCCTGTCGAAGCGCCCGCGAAGGGCCTCGTCATCGAGGCGAAGCTCGACAAGGGCAAAGGCCCGGTCGCGACGATCCTTGTGCAATCGGGCACGCTCACGCGCGGCGACGTGGTGCTCGCGGGCAGCGCTTATGGCCGAGTGCGCGCGATGCTCGACGAAACGAGCAAGGCGACGAAGTCGGCGGGACCGTCGATTCCGGTCGAGATCCAAGGGCTTTCCGAAGTGCCGGCAGCGGGCGAAGAGGTCATGGTCCTGCAAGACGAGCGCAAGGCGCGTGAAATCGCGCTCTTCCGCCAGGGCAAGTTCCGCGACGTAAAGCTTGCGAAGCAGCAGGCTGCGAAGCTCGAGAGCATGCTCGAGCAAATGGGCGAGGGCGAGGTCAAGAACCTGCCGCTCATCGTCAAGGCGGACGTGCAAGGCTCGCAGGAAGCGCTCGTGCAGGCGCTGCAAAAGCTGTCGACCGACGAAGTGCGCGTGCAAATCGTGCACAGCGCCGTTGGCGGCATCAGCGAATCGGACGTCAACCTCGCGACGGCATCGAAGGCAGTCATCATCGGCTTCAACACGCGCGCCGATGCTCAAGCGCGCAAGGTCGCCGAGTCGAACGGCATCGACATCCGTTACTACAACATCATCTACGATGCCGTGGATGAAGTGAAGGCGGCGATGTCGGGCATGCTCTCGCCGGAGAAGCGCGAAGTCGTGACAGGCATGGTCGAGGTGCGTCAGGTGTTCCGCGTGCCGAAGGTTGGCACCGTCGCCGGCTGTATGGTGACGGACGGCGTCGTGAAGCGGACATCGTCGGTGCGCGTGCTGCGCAACAACGTGGTCATCCACACGGGCGAGCTCGATTCGCTGAAGCGCTTCAAGGACGACGTGAAGGAAGTGAAGCAGGGCTTCGAGTGCGGTATGTCGGTCAAGAACTTCAACGATATCCTCGAGGGCGATCAGTTCGAGGTGTTCGAGGTGACCGAAGTCGCACGGACGCTCTAAGCCCGGCGCGTTGTCGGAAGGTAGTTAGGGGCGGGATGGGCTTCGCGGCCCGTCCCGCCTGTTGCTTTCAGGATTCCCCATGTCGAAGAAACGTAGCTCTCCGAATCGCAACGTGCAGATCGCGGACCAGATACAGCGCGATCTGTCCGAGCTCATCATGCGCGAGGTCAAGGACCCGCGCATCGGGCTCGTCACGATCCAGAGCGTCGAGCTGACGCCCGACTATGCGCACGCGAAGGTCTACTTCACGACGCTCGCGGGCAACCCCGACGCGACGCAGGCGGCGCTTAATCACGCAGCCGGGCACTTGCACAATCTGCTCTTCAAGCGCCTGCACATCCACACCGTTCCCACGCTGCATTTCCACTACGACAAGACGATCGAGAAGGCCGTCGAAATGTCGCGGCTCATCGATCAGGCGAACGCAACGCGTGCGAAGGACGAGTGATTCCGTAGCGCCGACCTTCGCCATGAACCAAGCCCAACGCCCACGCGTGCCGCGACGCGCGCTCGACGGCGTGCTTCTGCTCGACAAGCCTGTCGGGCTTTCGAGCAACGACGCGCTGATGGCCGCCAAGCGCCTTTTTCTCGCGAAGAAGGCGGGCCATACCGGAACCCTCGATCCTCTCGCGTCGGGTCTGCTTCCGCTGTGCTTCGGCGAGGCGACGAAGTTTTCCCAGGATTTGCTCGAGGCGGACAAGACGTATGAGGCGACGATGCGCCTCGGCATTCGCACATCCACCGGCGACGCCGAGGGCGAAGTGCTCGAGACCCGTCCCTTCGCGGATGTCGACGAGGCAATAGTCGCCGCGGCATTGGCGCGTTTTCGTGGCGAAATCGTCCAAGTGCCGCCGATGCATTCGGCGCTCAAGCGCGATGGCAAACCCCTCTACGAGTACGCCCGGGCGGGGCAGGTCGTCGAGCGCGAAGGGCGCGCGGTAACGATACGGCTGCTGGACCTCCTCGATTGCGCGCTGCCCGACGTTACGTTCCGCGTGACTTGCAGCAAGGGCACCTACGTGCGTACGCTTGCCGAGGACATCGGCGAGACGCTCGGCTGTGGAGCGCATCTCGTCGCATTGCGGCGCACGGGCGTCGGCGCACTTACGCTCGAGCATGCTGTGACGCTCGACGCGTTGTCGACGATGGAGCCGCCGGCGCGCGATGCGATGCTGCGGCCCGTTGACGCCTTGCTGTCGACGTTCGCGCCGATTCGGCTTGGACAGGACGAGGCGCGGCGCTTTCAACACGGTCAGCGGCTGCCGCTTGCGGAATTGTCCGCGGGAGCCGGCTCGATTAAGGAGGCGCAGCTGACCGAGGGCGCGCGCGTGCGCGTCTATCGAGCCCAGGACGGGGCGCTGCTCGGTGTCGCGCGCGCAGTGAGCGGCGTGCTGGCGCCTGAGCGCCTAGTCACGCTGAGTTGAAGTTAGCGAACTCGCCAGACCGGCTTAGCAGCCCGAGCCTCGCGACGGTAGCCCCACGCATCCTCTCCTAGATTGCCGGGAGCGTACGGCTGAGACCTTTCTGCCTGAGGGGCTGGATTAGTGACCAGAGTCCGTTGCCACGAGCAAGGTTGTCAAACCCCGATAGACAGGATTGCCATTCCAGCGCGGACGTTCGTCTATCAACGCAAGTCGCGGCCATCGTGTCAAAACCGCGCGAAACGCGATTTCCGCTTCCATCATCGTCAATGCAGCGCCGATACAGACATGCGGCCCATGTCCGAAGGACAGGTTGGCACCCTCGTGCCGCGTGACATCCAGGCCATCGGGCTCGGGATAGCGGTCTGGGTCCCGGTTTGCCGCTCCGATCAGTGCAATGACGAGATCTCCGCGCTCAAGCTTGCAACCATGAAGCGTGTGCGTCTCGGCGACGCGGCGCCCTGTGTATTGAACGGGGCTGTCATAGCGGAGTAATTCCCTTATGGCATTCGGTAGCAGGGAAGGTTCTGCCTGCAATCGACGCCATTGATCGTCTTGCCGAAGCAACGCGTGCAGCCCGTTGCCGAGCAGATTGCGTGTTGTCTCGTGGCCAGCGAAAAGCAGCATCGCGCATTGCGCGAGCAGCTCGGAGCGTGCCTCGATTCTTCCTTGGTTCGCTGCCAGCAGTAGGTCATCAACAAGGTCGCCATTTACGCTTCGTTGCCCACGCCGACGTAACGCCAGCTGCTCCTCGAAACAGGCGCTCATAGCAAGCAAGCTGTCTTTGGCGCGGGTCGTCAATGCGGCGGTGGGCTCTGTTGCGCCGATAAAGCTCGCGAGATCGTCTGACCAGATAACGAACTCGGGGCGCGCCCGCACATCGATGCCGAGCAGTCCTGCAATGACGCGTGCGGGTAATGGCTTCGCGAACGACTCGATGAAGTCGAATTCGCGAACATGATCGAGTGCGTCTTGCAGTTCGCGCACACATTGCTCTATGTATGGGGCGAACTGGCGTAGCGCCGGCAGGCGAAAGTGGGCGCCAAGCACCTGGCGCACGCGGGCATGATCGGCCCCGTCGAGGAACAACATCGCCCGGCCGAACAGGCGTTGAAATGGCAAGAGCGTTTCACGCTGCCCGCAGCTTCCTCGCTTGACCCACCCGCCGGTGCGCCGCGCGGAGTAGCGCGGATCGCGCAGTACGGCCTCGACATCCGCGTGACGGGTCAAAAGCCACGCGCCGCCGAAGAACTCGTCGCTCCAATGAATCGGTCCCGCCTCTTGCAAGGCGCGATAGGTCGTATAGGGATCTTGCAGAAATGCTGCATCGACGAGCGGTCTCCCGAGCGGAGATTCGACTAGTCTGTCGTCAGCCAGTACCGTGCTCATGCTCTCTGGACCTCCTCAGCATGGATGCCTTGACCGCTTGAAAAGTGCCTGGTTCTGCTGCGCTTGCGGATTGCTCTGATCATGAACTCGCCGCCATGAATGGCACGCACCATCGCAGCATTCATGATTGATTCACGGCGACGTGAGCAAGCGCCTCGACCAAGCGTTCGATGTCCGCCTCGGAATGCGCGGCGCTGAGCGTGATGCGCAGCCGCGCCGTTCCGATAGGCACCGTAGGCGGGCGGATTGGGGCAACGAAAATGCCGTGCGCTTCCAGCGAGGCCGCCGCAGCCATGGCGGATTCGTTGTCGCCGAGAATCAAAGGCTGGATGGCAGTTTGCGACTCCGACAGCCGCCAGGGCAATGACGGTCGTTCCCTCAGCAGTTCAAGCATTTGCGCCCGGAATGAGCTGATGAGCTGGCGCAGGTGCGCTCGGCGACGCTCGCCTTCATCTCCACCTATGAGACCGAGGCTCGTTGCCAGCGCGTGTGCAATAGCGGGCGGAGCCGCTGTCGTATAAATGTAGCTGCGCGCACTTTGAACGAGCCAGTCGATCACCGCCCGATGCGCAGCAACAAAAGCCCCGGCCACGCCCGCCGCCTTGCCGAGGGTACCCATATAGATGAAGCGAGAACTGCATAAGCCGAAGTGCGCGAGCGAGCCTCGGCCTTGCGGCCCCAGAATGCCAAAGCCATGGGCATCATCGAGGATCAGCCATGCATCGAATCGTTGCGCCAGCTCAGCAAGCGCGGGTAGCGGTGCGATATCGCCATCCATGCTGAAGACCGCATCAGTGACGATGAGCTTGATTGGGCTCTCGCAGTTTTGCAACTGCGTCTTTAGAACATCCAGCCTCGCGTGAGGATAGCGGCGCATTGGTGCTTTGGCCAACAGCGCGCCATCGATCAACGATGCGTGATTGAGCTTGTCTGCGAAGATCGTTGCCTGACTGTCTCCCAATGCAGTAAGCAGGGCAAGATTCGCCATATAGCCTGAGCAGAAATACAGTGCGCCCGCCTCGGGCACGCTCGGCGAAAGGAACTGCTCAAGCGCCGTTTCCAGCAGGACATGCGCCCGCGAGTGTCCCGTAATCAGATGCGAGGCGCCGCTACCGGCACCGTAACGCGCAGCGCCCTCGGCCAATGCAGCGGTAACGGCAGGATGATTGGCGAGCCCGAGATAATCGTTGCTGCCAAAAGTAAGAAACACCTTGTCATCCGCCAGCTCACCGCAGGTGCGACGCGCGACGCGCTGATGCGGTCCACATGGGGTATCAGTAACACGTAGCCGGCGACGCAAGCCATGCGCTTCGCGCTCGCGAAGTTGACGCTCGAGGTATTCAATCAGCATGGGCGCCCTCCGATTCTTGCAACACCATGTCCAGCGTGTTGCGTACCCGCTCGCCGAGCCAGTGCGCGTCAGCCTCGTCGATGACATACGGCGGCATGACATACAGTACATTGCCGAGCGGCCGTATCAGGAGCTCTTGCTGCCTCGCTGCCAGGTGAAAGCGCTCGGCAAATCGCTCGCCTGCCTCTGCAGCCACCACATCGCACGCCCAGATCATCCCGAGCTGACGCACATGGCATACGCGCGGATCTGCAGATAATGGCGCAAACGCGCCGGCAAGCCATTGCGCCCGCATCTGATTGCGCTGAAGCACGTGCTCGCATTCGAAAAGGTCGAGAGTTGCAAGTGCGGCTCGACAAGCGAGCGGGTTGCCCGTGTATGAATGCGAATGCAAAAAACCGCGAGCGAGGTCCTCGTGGTAGAAGGCTTGATAGACGTCGTCGCGCGTCAGCACGAGAGATAGCGGCAAATAGCCGCCTGTGATTCCCTTTGAAAGACAGATAAAATCCGGCCACTCGCTCGGCTCACCGGAGGTTATTGCGTGCTGGAAAGCGAAGAATTTTCCTGTCCTACCACAACCGACAGCGATCTCATCGGCAATCAGGTGGACGTCGTATTCGGTACATAGCGCGCGCAGGCCCCGTAGATAACTGCCATCGTACATCCCCATGCCGCCTGCGCATTGAATCATGGGCTCGACGATGACAGCGGCAATCTCCTCGGATTTCAACGCAAGCAATCCCCTCAGGTCGTCGATCGCACGACGTGAAACGTCGGCTGCCGTCTCACCGCGCAACGCCTGTCGGGCGTCCGGCGATACGACGATGTAGGCATCTCCGAGCAGCGGATCATACGCATCGCGAAAGATCGCCACGTCCGTTACGCTCAACGCACCGATCGTCTCGCCATGGTAGCTATGGCGCAGACAGACGAACCGCTTCTTTTGTGTCCGCCCCTGATTGCGCCAAAATTGGAAGCTCATTTTCATCGCGTTCTCTACCGCTGACGCGCCATCG